>JAGVYP010000069.1 GCA_018303205.1 Candidatus Woesearchaeota archaeon | reverse complement strand
TACTTCGGTACAACACTCGCAGTACTATAACTCTTAATCAACTCTAAAGCCAACTTCTTAACATCATCCAAATTAACCTCTTTAATCCTCTCTTCATAATTGTAATAATCTTCGGCATTTCCAACCAACTCAGCAAATATTAATTCCTGCATAACCCTAGAACTCTCTTCCCTGGCAACATGCCTCAATCCTATAACTCTATCTTTTGCTTCTTTCAAATCATTCTCTTTCATATCCTTGATCTTAGCAAATTCTTCGATAATCAATTCTTTAACTTCTAAAACCTTATCTTTAGTCGTTCCTACATAAATCAAATAATATGAATAATCCTTCTCTGCATTTATAGCACTCTTAACAGTATAAGCCAATCCCTTCTCTTCTCTAATCTTTAAAAATAGCCTGGAAGACATCCCATCTCCAAGATAAGCATCTAAAACTTCCAATATGGGATACTTCTTATCTCCCATCAGAGGCGCATGCATGGCAAAAATAAAATTAGCCTGATCAATTCCTTCTCTCTTAACTTCAATATTTCCTTTCTTTTTTCCTATTTTTAACTCCTTCATGCCTCTCCCCTCGCTTCTAAAATTCTTCTCCATATACTCACAAATTTCCCCAAAATCTGCATTTCCCACAACGCTAACAATATAATTCTCAGGGCTATATGCTTTCTTATAAAATTCATATACAAAATCTCTATCCAATGCAGAAACCGTCTCAACGCTTCCAATAACTCCTTCCCCAAATGGCTTTTCAAACATGACCTCCTCTATTTTCTCAAAAACATGTTTTTGCGGATCATCCTTATACATCTTAATTTCCTCTAAAATAACTTTTTTCTCCTTCTCAAATTTTTCCTTATCAAACTTTGGATTCTTTAAAATATCCACTAAAATATCCAATCCGGAAAAAAGATGCTCACTTGGCATCTTAAAATAAAAACTTGTTATCTCATTAGATGTAAAAGCATTTAATATTCCTCCTTTCTTTTCTATTTCTCTAGAAATATCTTCATGCGTTCTCGTCTTAGTTCCAGTAAAAACCAAATGCTCTATAAAATGCGCAATTCCTTTTATTTCTGAATTCTCATATGCACCCCCAAACCTGTTAGTTATACTAACACAAACTAAAGGCAATTCTCTTTTCTCAAACAAAACTACCATTCTGTTCTTTAATTTCTTCTTGAAAAAGTTCTTCATGATATGATTAAAAAAGTACTCTTAATAAAACTTTTCACAAAACTGCAACAGACTCTCTAGCTAGCGCATCATAAGGCTTTCTTTCTTCTAGGATTTCACGAATAGTTGCCTCTCCTACATTTCTTAAATCATCAAATGCCTTGTTAAAATAAAATTTAGGACAAACTGTAGAAAAAGTCAATGGAGGTATAAAAGAAAGCAATTTATCTGTTGAAAGGTGTTGATATGCGCCATACCTTATTGGAATCCCGACATAAAGACCCCTCTCTTGAGCAAACTCAATTGCTCTATCGATGTTTATGCCGAATTTTCCCCTCTCAATTACCCTATCGCATTCTCGTCTCGGGCCCATTTTTCATTTGCGCTTCGACTTATAATTGGATGCCTTAATTCTGCATAAACAGCCTTAGCCTCAATATACTCTCTTAAACGTCCTGGTATAATATATTCCCCAATATCAGTATATTTCCCTTTAATCCTCTCAGCATAATCCTCAATAAATCTATCAACCCTCAAATTCAAATCATATTTTTCCTGCAATTTACTAGCCATATTCAATTTTACAAAAGCCCATTAATAAACATTTATATAATTTAAAGTATTAATTATAATATGTCTAAAAATAAAATATCTAAGCTGCAAATAATTGCCTGGGTAATCGGACTAATTGCTCTTAGTGTAATTATCTTTGGTATAATAAGAGAGTTATTCTTTAAATAAGATGAAGTTTAGTGATAAAATAAATATTTTTTACCAGATTTTAAATTTTTCAATATTTCTTTATTTTACTATAATTCTCATAAAAACAGATTCTATTAGTTTAATAGACCTGCTAATCAGTGGAATTGCATTATTGGGCTCCATTATTGTAAGTATTATCGAAGCAATAGAAAGGCTAAGAGGAGAATAACTTTTTAACTGCTCTTATCTAAACTAAACTATGCCAATAAACGCAAGTTATGAGTATTTCAACGCAGAAAAAGCTTACTTGGAAGCAAAAACAATAGATGAAAAAATACAAAAATTAGAAGAGTTAATAAAAGCCGCGCCAAAACATAAAAGTTCAGAAAATCTCTTAAAAGAGCTTCGCACAAGATTGAAAAAACTTCAAGAAAAAAAAGAAAAATCTAAAAAATCAGGAAAATCAACTAAAAAATCAATTAGAAAAGAAGGATTTCAATGTGTCATTCTAGGCTTGCCAAATTCAGGCAAATCCTCTCTCTTAACAAAATTAACAAATGCCCAGCCAAAAATCTCACCTTACGCATTCACAACCTCTCAACCAGAAATAGGGACAATGTTATATCAGGAGGTAAAAGCCCAAATTATTGATCTTCCTTCGATAGGTTCAGAAAATCTCGATCAAGGTCTAATTAATACTGCAGATTGTACAATCTTAGTAATAGAATATCTAAATGACTTGGAAAAAATAACTCCCTATTTATCAAAAAACCAAGGCCAGAAAATAATAGCAATAAACAAATCTGACCTCCTGAATAATGAACAGCAAAGAAAACTTGAAGCCACAATAAAATCAAAAAAACTTAATGCCATTCTTATCTCAACAATAACCAATCAAAATATAGAGCTTCTCAAACAAAGAATATTTGAACAAATGCATGTCATGAGAATCTACACAAAAGAGCCAGGGAAACCATTGTCAAATATCCCTTTTATTTTAAAAGAAAATTCAACTGTTAAAGATATAGCTGAATCAATTCTAAAAGGCCTTTCAAACAAAATCAAAGAAACTCGCATAACAGGCCCATCGTCAAAATTCCCAAACCAAAAAGTAGGCCTATCTCATATCCTAAAAGACAAAGACATTATAGAATTCCGCACACGCTAAAAAAATCGATTTATAATTTATCTTTAGCTTCATTTGATTTCTGGGTTTGATGCCCCACAGCTTTGCTGTGGCCAGAAATCAAATTAGAAATTCTCGAATTAGGAATTTCCAAATACCGCAGAGCTTGCTCCGATTCGGTAGGAAATTTCAGAGAATTTCTTTATTTATAGATAATTCTTTTGATTATAGGAAAGGAAATAAATTTTCGGACAAATTTATTCCTTTACTATTTAGAGATAGAAATTTTTTTTTAAGTCTGAGTATTAAATTCCATCACTATGAATCACATATCTTTAAGAATTATCCATTAGAGATTTCTAAACAGAATTATAACCTGATTATCGGAAATCTCTATATAGAAGAATTGGGCCTCTCAGAATCTGCACTAAGGCGTTGATATAACTCCTCTTCGTAAATTATTCTCCTTCTCCCTATTTTTTCGCTAGAAATTCTCCACGAATAATTTCTTTTTAAACTGGCCTCAAATAAATCTGCTTCATCTCTAATTAACTCTCTCAAACGATATTCCTCTTCCTTTTTTCTTTGAATCATTACTTAAAAAACAAATATCTGCTTTTAAACATTTAGATAAAATGAAATGAGTGACTAAATAATACATGAATTTATATTTACAAAACATAAACAGCCACGAAATATAAATGATTAAAGCCAAAGGCTTTAATCTACTTTTCTAGAATTATCATATTGTCTCTATAATCTAAAAGGATAAATTTTAGCTTCATCGCGTCACAATCAGCCTCTCCATCTCTTCTTTCATTTTCTTAATCTTGGGCTGTTCAAAATGCTTTCTCGCGGGCTCTAAAATCTTAATCAATGCCTCAGCAACCCCTGACTTCAAATCCATAGGATGCAATTCCCCTTTCTTATAAATCTCTTCAAGCTCATTAAAGTTCTTTATCTCTAAATTCCCTCCAAACTTAACAGGCCTTTCTACCTTTAACTTATCCTTTTCGCTCCTAAAAATTAAATATTTGGCCCAATCCAAAACAGGATTAAAATCTACCTCCTTCTCAGGACAGAATGCCTTCCCTAACTTTCTCTTAATCTCTTCAGAGGAATCAGTAATAAATATTGCAGAATCAGGGATACTTTTAGACATTTTCATATTGCTCAATAATTCTTTCATTTGTTCTTTAGAAACAGGCCATACACTAGGTTTTCCTAATCCCAGAACTAAATGATGATGAACAGCAACAGGCTTTATTTTTTCCTTTTTTTTATTCATTAAAATACTTATCTTTAACTTATCAGCAACCTCTCTAGCAACAACATGCGCTTTTCTTTGATCCAAGCCAGAATGTGCTAAATTAATTCCCTGAATAAATATATCTGCTACCTGCATAGGAGGATATATCAGTTTAGCAAAATCAACAGCATCTCCCTCCTTTCTCCCCATGATAGTTATGCTTCTTTGTATCCTGCCTAAACTGGTATTTTTGCTTACATCAATCAAAGTTCTCCAATAATCATCATTATTATGATATAACTCGCTTCCTAAAACAAATTTCAATTTTGCAGGATCTCCTCCAACACAAGCAAAACTCGCTTTCAAGCCCTCTTTAAAATAGCCAACTGCAACTTTCTTAATCACTTCTATATCTCCTCCTAATTTATCATTAATCCAAGCATGCCAGTCAGCCAAAAATATTTTGCATTCGACTTCAGCATCCATAAAATCCTTAACTTTTGACATGCACATTAATCCGCTTCCAATATGAATCTGTCCAGAAATCTCAAATCCAATATAATGCTTTAATCTCTCCTCCCTCTCCAGCAAATTCCTCAAATCCTCTAGAGTCAAAACCTCTTCTAAATTTCTAGTTATCAATTCAAATCTCTCATCCATACTCATTGCCTTCTTCATCCCTAAATATAAAATAAGTTTAATTTAAATCTTTCTAAAGAAATGACATAAGAATTCTAGCTAAAAAATATCTATCTCTCTAACCCCAATAATAATAATCGAAGAACGCATTCCCTGTAATCATCGCTCCAGTAACCCCTGAATCTCCCCCGCCACTTCCTGAACTTCCACTTTCCCCTCCACCTGATCCACTATCTCCACCACTAGCACTTCCTGAATCTCCTCCGCTACTAGTTCCTCCACTGCTTCCTGAATCTCCACTCGGAGCAGTCTGTCCATTGCTAGGCTCACTTCCTTCCCCAGTTGGCGATTGTTGAAATCCTTCCGGAGGTTGCTGGCCCTCAGGTGGTCTAAAATCTTCAGGAGGCCTAAATCCTTCTCCTTCTTTAAATCCTTCCGGAGGCTGTCTAAATCCTCCTTCTGGTGGATGATCTCCTTCCCTAAAATCTTCAGGAGGCCTAAAATCTCTATATTTATTTTCATATTCATCTCTGAAACTTTGATCTCTATTCTCACGCTCTCCCTTAAATCTCTCCTCGTCTTGGCTTCTCTGTTTTTCTCCCCATTCTCTCATAATCTTCTCACAACTATCTCTTGTGAAAGCCTGCGCCTCTTGGCATGGCGGAGGCCACCCTCCATGATCTCCTCCTTCTCTTCCAAATCCTCCTTCGCCATCAGACCTAACTCCTTCTAAAGCACCATCATAACACTTCAATCTCTCTTCAGAATTTTCTATTCTTCTGCAATCTGGCCCTGGTCCAGGACCTCTTCTGCCTCCAGGACCTTCAGGCCCTTCTCCAAATTGTTCTTTCATCAATTTCTCACACTTCCTAGGATCATCTTTCTTCTCTCCAGTTAATCCAGCATCAATACACTCTTGTGGTGCATTTTGCTTAAACATAAATTGCCCGCACTCCTTAGGATTCTTTAATCCTGCTTCAACACACTCCTCGGGGGCATTTTCTCTGAACATAATATCTTCACAAGCTTCCCTCGCCTCCCTTTCATTTTCAAAACTTATTTTTCCCTCCTTCAAAGCCTGCTGACATTCCTCTGGAGCATTAGCCTCGAACATTACCTTCATACATTCCTTCGGTGTCTTTACTCCTGCCTCTCTACACTCACTCGGCATATGAAACTCAAACTGGTCCTCTTTGACTCCTCCATCCAACTCATTAAAAACGTCCTGCAAATATTCAGGCAATAAATCTTCTATTCCTTCCATAGCTTCATCCATAGCCTCGCAAGAGCTTTCACCTCCACTCTCACACTTAGCAGCAAGTGGAGCAACTATGCTGCATCTATCTGCGAATGGCTTATTAATTTCCTCAAGTTCATTACACTCGCATTTTCTTCCCTGGCTGCTAAAACATTGTTTCATAACATTTGCAAATTTCCTCGCTGCCTTTCTCTGATCCTCTGTTAAATCCTCATCGAGCTCTCTTTGCCACTGAGGAGCATCTTCTTTAACACTGCACACTCTTGAATATTCATTAGGATCTAATTTAGCCAACTGCTCACATAAATCTTTAATCTTTGCCGCTATTTCAGCGGCCGCCTCAATCTTTTCCTCCTTATCAATAACATCGCTGACAAATTTCTTCTTATGTTCATCAGGAACCTCTCTTTCTATTCCTCGAATAGCTTTTCTAATTGCTTTAGCGCTTCTCTCAGCTTCTCCTCTCTCTCCAGGACCAACTTCCTTTTCAACCTCTTTTGCACATTCTTCATATCCTTTTAAAGCCTCCTCTGCATCATCAAATCTTTTCTCCTTAATAAGAGCTTTAAGTTCAGCAACCCTCTCTTGCCTATTATCTAAACAATTCCCAAGCCAATCATCAAAAAATTTATCCACTCCATAAAAGAAATCACCGGGCTTAGATCCAGCACCTCCTAATTCTTCATCAGCGTCTCCCTCAAATTCCTCCTCGCACTCCCCTTCATAATCTCCATGATCTAAATGGCTCTCTAAAGCATCTCTGGAAATCTCAATAGTATTCGCCTTATCTTTATCTCCTCCAGGAATATGGCACACTTTTACTTTATCTTCTCCATCTTCATCCTCATCTCCCCTATCTGTTCCTTCGCCAGCGCCTTCATCTCCTCCTAAATCAGGCATAACTTCTGGTGTTGCTTCAGATGTCGGCGTAGCTTCTAAAGTTGGAGTGGCTTCTGGCGTTGATATCGGTGTAGCATCTGCATCTTGAGCTAAAACCATTCCTCCTACTAAAACCAAAAGAATCAAACTAAGGACTAAAACCATTGCCTCTCTTTTTAACATCTCTTAATATAATAATAAAAGATATTTAAATCTGCCTACATTTCATTATATAGTAAAGAATTGAAATAATTTGTTATTTGATCTTTTGCTGCATCAAGAGCTTGTTGTATCTATCTGCACTTTCTTTTAAATTTTTCATAACTTC
>JAGVYP010000047.1 GCA_018303205.1 Candidatus Woesearchaeota archaeon | reverse complement strand
CATTTCATCAATACCATAATGGCTAGAAAAAACAATTCTCCCCCTCCCCCGTCTTCTTCCACGATGATCTAAACGCAGCATATCGTCGATAGAAACAGGCATGGAAGTAGCAAATGCTGTAAAGGTTCCAACAACACCTAAACTATTGTCTTCTAAACCATAGCCTCCTGCAGCAGCAAATGCTACAGGCTCATCAATACCCATTTGCACAAATTGAATTCCTTCAACACCTTCTAAAGCAGTGAGCTTTGTAGAACCTTTCAGGTCACAATCTAATGCTAAAACACTCGGTCTTTCATCCTGTGGCAAGCTTAGGAGTATGTCTTTAAATGTTTTGGTAACAACACCGCGCAAGCTCTGTCTTTCAACACTTGTTCCCGTGTAATGTCTTGGCTTTTCTTCTGCAGGTTGAAGAGTGTCTAACAACAAAGCTGTTTCTTCTAATCTCCTTTCTCTAAAATAAGGTTGCGCAGTAGCTTTGTCTATAGCATCATGAGGATTAATTGTGCCTTCATAACCTTTATCTCCCACACCTCTAATGCCTTGTGCCATACGTCTTTTAACCAAAACAGCATATGGTCCTTTATGACGTGTACCTTCTTGTAATGCTGCAAAAAGCTCATCCGGATTTTCCCCATCAACTATGGAAGTTTTAATGTTCCATGTTTGTAAGGTAGCTGCAAATTTTTCTGGAGTGAAAAGATTAAAATATTGACTAGGATGTCCTGTGATAGTTACATCATTCATGTCATACGCCAAGAGAAAATTTAATTGTCTTTGGCCTATTTGTAGTAATGCTTTCAATTCATAAGGCTCTTGCGCACTTCCATCTGTACTCAAGACTGGAATTTTCATATCCGGATAGCGTAATGCAGCTCCGATAAGCCCAGGAATAACATGGCCAAGCCTTCCAGAACTATGGGTAATATACTCATCAGCTTCTAAATGGCCTACTAATCCTGTTCCAAAAACACGATGACCAAAAAGAAATTGTTCAAGCGTGATAATTCCATCAACTGCTTTTCCTAAATAATGAATATTACACCCATGACCACCAGCGTCAGGAATACTTTTTCTTGGACCAGGAAATAAAAGACTGGGGTTAGCTTGCGCTAAACCTCTCAATAAGAAATATTCTGGAACAACGTCATAAGGCCTTCCCGTATGGCCGCCTAAGCCTCGTACAGATGCTATAGCTGTTGAAGCAACAATTAAAGGTCTTGCTCGTTCAACATTTTCAAGATGTTGATCTCTTTCTCCAGGAAGCCATAAACCTTCTCTGTTTAAAGAAAGACTTTGAAAATGGATGCCCTCAAAAAGATCTGACAATTCCTTTGGTACACTCTGCATACGAACACCTCTTCACTACCTCTTTCAGAACTCTCTTCTTCTTTAAAAACGTTGTGATTTTTTAGTATTTTTTTAAAATTCTTTTATTTCTTATTTTTATTTGTGTTTTTTGAAATTTGTTTTTAGTTTTTTATCCCTTTAATTTTTGTTTTTAAATTTTTTATAAAAACGATAATAATAAATGGAGAATAGATATTTTCCTTGTGCCTAACTTTTCAAATATTTTTTGTATTTTATAGTTTTTATTATTTTTTCTATTATTTTATTTTTTTAAGTATGAATAATCTATTTTTATCGTCTATTATACAGGTTTATTTATGATTTTTGTTTGTATTTTTTATAAAAAAAAGAGAAGTATAAACGAACGATAGATTTTCCCTTGTGCCTAACTTTTTGGTTTTACCAGATAAATTCTTCCTCCACCATCATCACTGATAAACATTTTTCCGTCATGAAAAAGAATATCAACCGGTCTTCCCCATTTGCCATCAATCCAGCCTGTAATAAAATCTTCTACTGTAGGTTCTGTGTCATAGTTAATGATACGCACAATTTTGTACCCTGTAGGTTCTCTCCTATTCCAAGAGCCATGGTACGCAACAAACAAGCCTTCGTAAGGAAAGTTTTCTGCAACTCTTAAACCCAGAGGAGCAGAATGCGCTTGTAAAGTAATATAAGGCAGTTCTGTTTCTTGACAGGTGCCTTCTCCAAAGTCAGGATCTTCAGTCTGTCTCCCATGACAAGAAGGCCAACCATAATCCTTGCCACATGTTATAATATTAATTTCTTCTGGAGGAAAGTTATCCCCCAATAAGTCAGCACCATTGTCTGTAGCCCAGACTTGATCCTTTACAGCAATCATCCCCACACTATTTCTAAGCCCTTTTGCACAAACCTTTTCCCAGCTCCCATCCAAATTATAACGAAGAACCACTGCTCTTTTTGGTTCATCAATGCAAAGATTACAAGAAGAACCCACAGAAAGATAGATATAACTATCATGAATAAGCAGAGTTCTCGTGATATGATTCCCTCCTATAGGAATATCCTTAATGATCTGTTCTTTTTTAGTGTATTCTCCAGTTTCATTCAATTCTGACAAGACAACAACACCATCTTGCACTGCAACATAGAGTTTTCCTTCATAAAATTGTAATCCATGAGGATAGAATAACTGATCTGCAACAACTTTTACCTCATCTCCTTTTTCATCGCTATTATTATCTATAATTTTGATTATTTTCCCTTCCTGGGGCAAAGAAGCATAGAGAAATCCTTCATGCACAGCGAGAAAACGTACTTTGCCAAGATCCTTCGCATAGACTTTTATTTCTAAATCTTCTGGAAGGAAAAGTTTATTTCCCTCAATATCCTGTTCTTTTAAATCAAATTGTCTTGTAGGAGTCAATTCTGCCTGTGCAATATCTTCAGGTTGAAAGAACGTAAGAAAATAAGGATACAAAGGATAAAGAAGCAAAACAAGAACTAGAGGAATAAGAAAAAGAAGAACAAGCTTTGTGAAAGGCTGCATGAAAGTTTTTTGTAGTATACTTATTTATATGTTTTGGTAAAAAGTTGTTTTAAAAAAAAAAGATAAAAAAAAATTATTTATTTGTCACCAGGAACTTCTTCCTGTATCTCTTTACATCTATAGCTGCATACGCCTGACGCTATGACATTACAACTAAATGTTTTATCCCCATCATTATCAGTTCCTGTTGTTGCTACTCCTGATGTGGCATCTATTCCTGTAATCGTCAAAGACTTTACAGGAGGACATTCAGCTGGGCAAAGATCAGCAGTCATTACACCAGGATTCTCACAAATACTAACTCTATTCTGCTGACCATTAGCCTCGGCCTGCGTTTGAGCCATGGCTCCTCCTGTTTGCTGACTTCCTTCACAACCCTCAGTAAGCTCTTCTATTGCTTTCTTTTCTGCTTTTTTATATTTTGTCTGACTTTTAAAACAAGCTTTAAAAGCACCATCTGATCTTACTGCGTGTGCGTATGGAGCACTTCCTGTTGAGTCTGGATATTGCCCAATAGTAGCTCCTGGACAGCGATCCCTAACTTGTTGCTCTGTGAGACCCATAAAAGGAAATACCAACCAAACTTTTCTTCCAGATTCATCTGTCCAAAAACTCCATGAGACCTGTTTTGATGCATCTTGATTACACTGCGTAGCAGGACCAACAGCCATACCCGTCATATCAGCTATGGAAAGTCCTGTAATTGAGCCTCCTGGTGAAGTTGCACCAACATTAAATACAAACACTAAAGTGCCTGTTTCTCCAGTTTGAGGATCAGTCACATCAACACTTACTGCTGTTTTTGCACCATCACTTTGCTCTTGATCCCAGAAACCTATGTATCCATATTCCCAAGGAAAACCTGCTGTATCAAGAGGGCTATAGGGTGTAACAAGACCACCACTACCTGATGTAGGCCTACTCGTTGTAATAGTTGGAATAGAAGTTATTCTAGGAGTTATACTAACTCCAGGTGATGAACCTCTGCCAGCAGAAGTTGTAAATCTTGCAGCTTGTCCTGATGCATCATCAAATACCAGCTCACTAGCAGGCATAACCCTATTTTGCACACCTGTGACTAATACTACTAATGCAATGATTGCAACAATAGCAACAATACTCAATGTAAGAAAATTTGATTTATCTTCCATGATAAAAACACCTCTAAATTACATTTTAAGATTTCCCCTATATAAATGTTTTTTTTTTCGTTGAGAACCGTTATAAAGAGTTTTAACAAAGAGGGTTAGGCACAAGAATGTCTTTTATTAAAGAATGCAAACAAATTAAAAAACACAAAACAAAAATACAAAATAACCTGTAAAATATGAACAAAAATAAGGAAAATAGAACCAAAAATTTCCACTAAAAGATGAATCTTAATTAATAGGACACTATCTTAAGCTCTTTTATTCTTTTAAATGATAAATCTCTTGTCAAGATTTGTTTACACCCATGATCAAGGTAGGTCATTGCGATAATAACATCTGTGACTTCCATGACCTTTCCTTGTTTTGACAATTCTGCTTCTTTTTTTGCAGCCTCAACAGCAGCTTCTCTTGTAATAGGCAATTGTTCTATCCTTTGAAAAAAAGAACGTGTGCTTGCTATCTCTTCTTCTCTTTTATTGTTACGAAGAAAGACACCAAAGAAGACTTCAAATACATTGAGAGGAGTAACTACCAATTGTTCATGTTCTATTTCTCGTGCTTTAGCAACTGCTTTCTCATCTCCACGAAGAAAATCTATGATAAAAGTACTATCAAGACCTATCATCCTTGTGCAATCCTCAATGCTTTTTTGGTTGTTTTTTGTTTTAGGTCTAGAAGATTTTTCTTTATCTCATTTGCTTCTTCTTCAGAAATGTTCCATGAACCTGCTAAGTCTAGAATGCTTCCTTTTTTTCCTAAGAAGCGCATAATCTCTTTTGAGAAGCTTTCCCTTTGCAGTTTGTGATATACCAGTTCCTTGTACACTTCGTCCATGATTGCGATGTTTTTTACCATATACATATGGGTACCCATACACATATAAAAACTTTTCGGTTTTGCAGACTTCTCTAGATTTGATAAGAATGCAAAGAAAACACGGCCCAGCGAGGATTCGGACCCCGGTTTGCCGGTGACTTCAGAATAACTGCCGAAGCCGGCCGTACTATCCAGGCTATACTACTGGGCCATAGATAAAGTAAGAATGATGATCATTTTTAAATGTTTGTGAGGAAAAAACAGTTTATTCTTTTTGTTTTATTTTCTGTTCGTATTTATTCTTCCTTTTTTAAAAAAAAACTAAAATTGAAAAAAACATAAAAAGTTCAAAACAAAAATATAACAAAAAAGGATTTTAAAAAATGTTGAAAAAGATAAAAAAAGGATTAACATTACCTATTTTCAAAAGAAGACGCATTGGGTAATTTGGTAAGAGTAATGTCAATGGTGCTTACTCTGACATCTCGTCCTTCATTATTCTGAAAGGCATCTGAGCTTATTTTAATGTCTTTTACCCCTATCTGTCCTACGAGAAAACGTTTTGCTGAAACTTCTGCCACATCAACTGCTCTAGAAATAAATTTTCCCCTCGCTTTGACAATAACTTCATCCACTTCTTGGGTAGTGAATTGCATGATTACTCCTGTAACATAATTCATAAAAGGCTTGTTACCTATAAAAATAGAATTATCATCTGCCATCACTTCCACCTCATCTATGTTGTTGTGCTTTTCGTGCCAGATATCCTGCAATGGTATTTCGTATTTTTTTACTTGGAATTAACGTTAACTGATTGAGAACAACCTTATTATTTTCGTAGTTTGGAGTAAACTGATCTGCGTGTTTTTTATACAGTTCTTCTGTTATTCTTTTAACTTGCTGTGTTTTTATTCTACCCATGTAGTCACCACCGTTATCGCTGATGCATTAAAATGCAGAACCCTTTATAAAGCTTACGAAAGAAGGGTTACTACATTAAAAAAGTATAATTTGCCACCTTGGTGCAAAACC
>JAGVYP010000046.1 GCA_018303205.1 Candidatus Woesearchaeota archaeon | reverse complement strand
TATCTATGAATATCATCCTAACCTCCATATTATCCCTGCAGCATTAACACCCCTCCTTATTCGCAATCCCTACAAGCTCAAGCAAAAAATAGCACCGCTTCGCAAATATTATGATATCATTCTCCTTGATAGCTCACCTTCCCTGAATAATGAAATTCTTTCAACCATAGCAGCTTCAGACGAGCTTTATGTCGTTACCAGCCCAGATTATCCCACACTGAGCACTACCCTTCGTGCAGTCAGCATAGCAAAAAAGAAAAATATACCTATTAGAGGTCTTATCGTCAATAAAGTACGAGGCAAAAAATTTGAGCTCACTGTTCCTGAAATAGAAGACACCGCAGAAGTTCCTGTCATCGGAGTCATTCCTGATGATCTTAAAATGCTCGAAGCTCTGGCATTCACCAGATCCCTTTATGAACATGCGCCACGAACAAATGCTGCTATAGAACTCAACAAAATAGCAGGTTCCCTTCTAGGACAATCCTATCAAGACCCTCGTTTTTTCAAACGCTTGTTTTCCTCTTTTAAAAAAGATCAAAGAAACCCTGCTCAACAAAAAACAAAAGACCCCTCAAATTCCTCTTCCTCTTCTTTTGTTCTTCCTGAAGAAATAAAAAAACAGTATGACCAAAGATGAATACGAGAGCATTTGTAGGTCTTGCACTCTTGCTTCTTGCACTTCTCGGTATGTTTTTCTTCTACTCTTTTGACCGTGAAGAAGTTCTTATCTTAAAAAAATCCCAATTCTCCTTTTCTCCTCCTGAAAATGTTTCACGAGAAACTGCGTTAGATGCTCTTTTAGATATCCAAGAAGTCATACGCGACCTCAATGATTATGGTTTATCCACACACCATCTCGAAGAGCTCCTTTTCCAGGCTCAACTCTCCTATATCGGAAATCAACTCCCATTTTTAGAGGAAGATGCACTTCTTTATCTCAAAAACAATGATGAATTCAAAAGAAACTACATTGAAACCCTCAAACACCTTTCAGAACAAACACCAAAAGAAAACCTTATTCTTCTCGATTATACACAAGTATTCTATTTCCATCAACAAACACTCTTCATCCAAGAACAAGCATACCGCCTTCTTGATACCCTTCCCCTCGTTGAAGAAAAAGAAAAAACATACTCCCAAAAAGGAATTTCCGCACCTGACGCACATACTCTTCTCCAACAAGCAAGAGATCATTTCCTCAAGGAAAACTACGATGAAGCAGAAATAACACTCTTAAATGCAGACTCAGCACTTAACAAGGCGCACGCTGATCGTAATCCCTTCAACTTCTTTTTACGCAATGTGAAAAACTTTTTTATAAAATATTCTTGGCAAATCTTTTTTGCTCTTCTCTCTCTGCTTCTCCTCTTTCTCTGGTCGATGCGCAAATTCAAGAAGCATCATGCAAAACAGAAACTCAACAGTCTTTATGCTGAGCGTAAAGGTCTTGAATATCTCATCATCGAGGCACAAAAAGACTGCTTTCAACGCCAAAACATTACTCAGAGTGCATACCAAGTTCGCGTTGAACAATACAGAAAACGCATAGCAGAAATTCAATCACAAATAACTTTTTATGATACCCTTGCACATCCCCAAGCAAAAAAAAGAGGTATCCTACAGTTTCTTAAAAAATCATCAACTTCTTCTCATAAAAGAAAAAAATAAAAATTCTTAGCTAACCCTCGACAAATCTCCGAAAATTTCCTGTTCAGGATACACTTTAATCCCATTATCAGTAATCTGCATTGCAACAATCCTCTTCTGATGTTTTACCCCTCTCAATTTCAGAATTTCAATAGCATTTTCCCTTACATTTCCCCTTGAAACATTATAAAAAACAAAAATACCATCTGCCAAGCTCTCATTCACACCATCTCTGCTGTACATCTTAGGAATCTGCTCTGTCTCACTAATAAGAAAAACTGTTGCATTGATACTTTCAAAAAAACGAAAAAGCTGCTCAACATATAAAAGATGTGCATTATCTTTATTTCCCAACATAGCATCAATTGCAGTTAATGAATCAATGACCATCATATCAGGCTTGATATTTTTAGGAAGGAGAATAGGATCTACATCAATCAATAACTCTCCTTTTGCTTTCATTAACAAGGCATCTATTCTCCTGTTCAGCTCAAGGGTAGAGAAACGTTTGATGATCAGGTTTCCTTTCTTTTCTAATTTTTCAGGATCCCAACCAAAACTCTTCATATAACCTCTAATCTGATCCTCGCTTTCTTCAAAGCTCAAAAAAACACATTTTTTTCCATTCGCAGCATGATGATATAACATTTGCATTGCAGCAATAGTCTTTCCAGAACCTGCACCACCTGCAAGAAGAATTCTTGATCCTTTAGGAACTCCGTTTATCAGAAGTTTATCCAATCCTTCAATGCCTGTCCAGAGAAAACTCCCCAATACCTTTTTTTGTGATTCTTCGCGTATAGTACTCCCCAGAGGTAACTGTTGCTTGAACATTTCCTGTTCAAGCTCATTTCTTAACGATGTCATAAAACGAGCTTCGTCCTTCTTTTCTCCTTTTTTCGGTTGTTTTTGTTTTCTGTTTGCCATTTTTTATCATGATCCTTTTTCTTATATAAACCTATCCCTCTTTTTTTTCTAAAACGTCTTTTTTTCTAAAATACTACTTTATGGTAGTATCAAATAGAAGTATTTTTTTCAATCTTTTTTCTATTTAGTTGGCGACAAAAGTTTCGTATAATCTGTCACGGCAATCCACTGCTCGTCCCTCGCAGAGTTCGCGTCGACTTCGCTCAGATCTTTAATAAGATCTGGTAGAAACACATGATCCGCAACGCTATTCCAAAGTTATCTTACGGTTAAGTTTATTCTGTGGGCTTGAACGAAGTGAAACCCACGCTTTTTACCAGATTTTTGCAAAAATCTGGCATGAATCACTCGTCTCCTGACTTATGCCAAGGTGACAAATTATACTTTATTAATGTCGCCAACTAATTTATCTCAGAAGGTGCATGATGCCATTTTTATATTCAATCGTCAGATCAGCACAGGAAGACGCTTCCTCAACTAAAAAAGAATGGTTTTCGCTTTTAATCACGGTAAAAAGCGCCCTTATGTTAGAAGACTTTATCTTATTCATCATGTAAATAATAAACTTTGCAACACCATTATAGGTTTCCTTGTCATACAGCCACAAGGTAGAGAGAGAATCAAAAATAAGATAATCAAAATGATCTTGCTTTAAAATATAAGAAATTACAATAGAAAGCTCAGTTAATGCTGCAGGAGAAGAAACATAACACACACTGGATGACTTGCTTTTTTCTGAAGGTTCTATTTCTCCCGTTTTTGTATCAACCACAAAAATATTTTCTGACTCAATACCATTTTTTTTAAAATCCCGCATAAGAACACCATACGTTTTATTTAAAGAAACATAACATATCTTCTTATTCTGAAGTTGTTTTACTACATCTATCATTGCCAGATTATAATTGCGTGCCTCAAATAAGAGAATACATACTTGGTCCTTCTCCATCACTTGGGATTGTACTTTTTTCATCTTTGTCTCATGATATGCGATAACACTTTTTTCTTTTGGTTTTGCACCTTTTTTCCATCCCTGCGTTGTTTCCAGAGCAACGCTAAGGAAAGGCAGACCATTAAGACCAATGGAATTACCAAACTCGGTCTTATCCTTGCTTTCGTTTCTTCAGGCAAAGGAGGTATATATGCTTTTTCTTTCTTTTCCCCTTGAAAAAACATTTCTTCTTTTTTCTCTTCTCTTGCTGCTTTAGGCCTTACCTGCTCTTCTCCAGACTGCACTGTTGTTTCTGAAGCTTTTTCTTTAGCATCACCACACCCTGTCACACAAGCTCCTTTTTTCAATTCATTTCCCTTCACACTACTCTCTTCACTTTCTCGCTTTGCAGTTGATTGCTCTTTTTCTGTAACGGCTTTTGTACCTTCTTCATTTTGCTCTCTTGCTATTTCATTACCACCTCCATAAGGGCCTTCACGATAATAACTAGTACTATAAGGTTCAGGAAGAGCATACATCACGTGCATAAGAAAAATAAAAATGATAAAAATAAAAAAAACATCCTTC
This sequence comes from Candidatus Woesearchaeota archaeon, assembly GCA_018303205.1. GTDB lineage: Archaea > Nanobdellota > Nanobdellia > Woesearchaeales > JAGWAF01 > JAGVYP01. The sequence continues at coordinate 1,828 of JAGVYP010000046.1, read as the reverse complement.
ATGATGATACTCCTATGCACGTTATATACACACTTGCACCATACGCACTCGCAGAACCTCTTGAAGTGCTTGTTTCAGAACAACTTGTGGTGCCAGGACTACAAAATCCCCTACAATAACTCGGATAATGGGTTCCATCACAAAGCGAATAAAAATCACTTTTAAAACCACTGATAATCACTTTCCCAGACGGACAATCTGCTTTTGCAACACATCCAAAACCTCTACAACTTGCAGAAGCAGTTTCTATCTGCAAATTCAAAGGAGCATTGAGCGTATTTGCTGTTAAGCTATCTACAACAAGTTGTGAACTTGTACTCATATCCTCTCCTTGAATGGTTCCATCAATAATATGATTCGAGTTTATACTATTACTAGCTATATGCTGGGAACTCATAAGACCCCAAGAAGGAGTTGCTCCTCCTAACAAAACCTGATCCCCAGTTCCTGTTGCTAAAGTTCTCATACCCCCATTCTCATTTCCCACAAGCAGGTCTCCTTTCTGAAAAGTAGTCAATGCAGTACCTGTCCCTCCCTGCGCTGGAGAAAGAACACCTTGAAACAAACTCCACGTTAAGGGCTCTATTTTACTTATCGCAATACGAGCATCAGCTGCAATGTCCTCATTTTTTATCGTTCCATCAACAAGATGTTCTGTCGTAATAGCATTCTGTTGCATATGCAATCCTGTAATCGTACTACTTGCTATCTTTGCTGATGTAATAATCCCTTCTTTGAGATTTCCCTGATCGTCATGCGAAACAAGAAGGTACTCATTCAAGATTTCTCCCCAATTGTCCGTATCTCCTCCTGGAGTGGGCAAACGTGCGGCATACACAATCATTGCAGAGAGGCATACGACTAAGAGAACAACTGCTGTCTTTTTCCACTGCGTTTTCATCTTCATTTTTCGTTGTCTTCCTTTTTCTTAGAAAAACTTATTTATAAATGTTGTTAATCTTCCAACTTTTTTTTTTAAATAAATCTTTTAGTCTTCACTTTCTTTTCTTTTTAAAATAAATATTGTTTAATTTCTTCATTAAACGTATAATAGTCTTTCTTTTCCAAATCAATTATTATTTTTTTCATTTGAGAATCATCAATGCACTTTTTTGATTTGCCATGAATTAAAAATGTTGGAATGCTCATGACCGTTATTTCTCGTTGTTTTGCGAACTGCAGAGCTTTTCTATCATCTATCAATAAGAGCGCTTTTGTTTTTTCTGCAAGAGCAATAGACTCTTTTTCTCCTTTACCCAGATTTTCTGAGAGGGTATCTCTAATGTATACAATTTTTATTTTGTTTTCTTTTGATTGTAATGCTGCAAGAAAGAGTTGATGTATGGGCGCTTGTTCCAACTCATGAAGCACTGCAGGAGTAATAACAATCTCTTTAGTATCGCATACCTTAAAAATAAGAGGAAGCATATTGATTTTCAAGAATGAACTCAAGAATCCCGTATCTGTAATAATCATCCCTTCCACTTCTTGATCTTTTCAAGTTCTTCTTTCCTCTCCTTTTTTGTTGATGATCCTCTTTTCAATGCAATACCTTTTTCTGCTAATATTTTTTTCATGTCTTCATAATGCACATCAGCAATCTCAACCGCTTTTCCTAAAGAGATCGTTCCTTCTTTGTATAACACTGAAGCTATAGCTATTCTCAAATCTTTTCTTGAAGCTAATAAGGTTCTCATGGCATCTCTTAGAAATTCAGAAGTGCTATCATAATATCCTGTTTTGGAAACTGCTCCGAGCTCCATTCTCAGCACTTCTGGGACCGTAAAGCTTAAGGTTTCACTTTTGATGACCATTGCTGTAATATTGT
>JAGVYP010000018.1 GCA_018303205.1 Candidatus Woesearchaeota archaeon | reverse complement strand
TCTCATTACTTCGTTGAGTCACATCTATATTCATTCTACTACCAAACACCCCACTTAAAACATAGTTTTTGTGATTTTCTGGCGATAACATCTGGAAGTCTAATGGAACAAAACTTCCTTCTTTTATATCAAGATGCAGTTCTGTATCAGGAATCAATCCAAATAATCGCACCAGAGCATGATCAAATAATTTTAAAGTTTCATCAGAAACTTTTCTTCTAAAGGTACTATCCTTAACACTATCTAGAGGAGTATTAACTTTTTCAAGACCATTAATAACTGTAGTGTATGGTATCTCAGAACTTGATTTGGCAATAAACTTGAGACTAGGGTTAAACGGCGAGAGTGTTACTGAATATCCATCTTTAAAGGTATGCGTTTTTGGCTGCAGTGTTTTCATTCCTGATAACAACAACATTAATCTTGCTCCGATTCTTTCGCGCAGTCCTGAATGCCTAGTTAATCCAGTTATATGTTCTAATAAGGAATTTGATTTAATGTCAAAGTTAATTTTAGATACATAATAATTATAACCATTATATTTTCCACCCTGCTCTTTTACTCTCACAATCATAGGCTGATCAGTCTCAAGTTTTGCAATTGAGCTTCTGCCTAATTTCCGTTTGTACTCTGCAACGGAAACAGCTCTTTTTTCTGTCCATTGTAATTCATTAATTTTCTTTTCTGCTTGTTCTCTAGACATTCCTAAATCTCTCATTAAATCATCAGGAGACGCAATAACATAACTTCCATCTGGAACAACCTCACTGACAACTGAAGCAAGCCTTGCTGCTCTCTGAATTCCAGTTTCTTTTAATAATTGCTCCAACGCTGACTCTGCAATAGTTCCTGTTCCTAAAGCAATTACTTCTAATTGATCTCGTTGAAGCTTGCTTATTGGAGGCTTTGTTTGCGCTGCTGTTGATGATTGTTCTGATATAGCATCTGCTGCTGCTTCAGCTTTTTGAACAGCAACTACTGCACTAACCATATCTTCAATATTAACTCCTGATGCTAATGCAGCTCTTGATCCTATCTGACAAACAGTACTTCCTGCAAAACAATCCAAACTCTGTTCTAATTGTTCTCTTAATGCTAGTTGTTGTAATGCAGGTTTGTTAGATGCAACCTCTTCTGCTGCAACTAATTGTTGAACTAATTGTTCAATCAATCTTTCTTTAAATTCATCAACTGAAACATCATCCAAACCTAACAGTCTTAACTTTTCAGTTTCTAATCGTAACTCTAATTTATCCTGTCCATCTTTATCTCTAATGACTGCAACACTCTCAGCAATAAGCAATTTTGATGACTTTACCTGATCACCTATTGATACAGGAGAGATGGGAGGCTGTGTTGGTGAAAGCGCTTGAGCAGGTTGAGATTCAGCAGAAACTGGAAGCTCTGTTCCTGCAAGACTGCCAACAGCATCTGCAATTTGGTTTTCAACATCTGGACTTACCTTTGTTAAAGATTCAAGCTGCTGTTCTGCAAGCGCATCAGCATTAAACATACTCATTATTTCTCCAAACTCCAATCCTAGCTGCTGTAAATAAACTAATCTTTCTTCAGGATTTGGCATTGATTTTAATGTTGCCTTTGCAGTTTGTTTTGCATTAGGACTAAATTTTTCAACGCTGTCAATTGCTGCATCAATAACTGCATCTGTTGCTACAGCTGGAGATAATGCAGGAATTAAAACTGCAGAGATAACTTCATTATTTGCTGGATCTGTTCTAACAACGTCTTTTACTTTTTCTAATCCTTCAACTGAAGCATGGACAATAGTATCATGCACTAATGTCTGCAATCCTGACGGCGCTTCAACTTCAAAAGAACAGCCTTCTCCCTTGCAGATAAATGTCTGCGCAAACGATTGGGCAGCAGATGCACCTAATGCAGGTGTTAAGGCTTCTGCTAAACGCAGTCTAACTTGATCTTGCAGTGCAGTTATAACATCAACATTATTTCCAGTAAAAGGTATTTCTCCTGCAATTAATGTTCCTGCAATCTCAACATCATCATTAACTGCTTGTTGTAATCCAGATGTAGGAGTTAACAATAATCCTGCGATTGCAGCTTCTCGTGAAGGATCTCCTTTAAACCCTACTCTGACAACATTGTCTGTTCTTGCTATAATTTCAGGCTTTGCAGAGGAGGTTTCAGCAGCAGTTTTTGAACCTTTATCTGCTGCTGTTTCTGTTCCTGCTGCAGTTCCTACTGCAGTTGCTGCTGCTTCAGTTTTTACAGCACTAATTGTTTCAGGAGGCTTATCACCTGAAGTGTATTTGTTCAGAGCATATTCTGGAATTGTTCTTCCAAATATCTCATCAAACTCTGCTAATGTTTTTGCATCAAACATTGATCCTGGCTTTCCAGACTGAGTATCAATTGCTTTTTTTGATGCAAACTCAAGTTTAACTTCACCAGCATTTGCCTTCACAATCTCCAGTTCTGCAGGTGATAACATTTTCCTGAACTCTGCATATTTAGTTCCCTCTTTTGCATCTAAAATTTCCTTGAAAAATTTCTGCGCTGCTTCTCTTTTCTGTTTTAATGATTCTAATGTTTCCTTTACACCTAAAATCATATTGAGATCTTTTCCGCCAAGACCTCTGTTTTGGAAATCACTTAATATCTGACGAGCAAGCTCTACTTTTATTTCTCCAGATTTTCCTTCTCTTATTCCCTGCTTAATCAAAAGCTTGAACAAGCTTGCTCCTACATGTTCAACTGCAGTGTTCGCTGCAAATTCCAAGTTTGCCTTGTTCATTGCTGCTTCATTAGACTCTAATTTTGCAATGAATTCCTGCCATGTTACTTTTCTTCCAGGCGGAGCATCAGTGATTAACGTGAAAACGTCAGGAATTTCTCCAGAAATACGCTCATTTCTTCCATACGACTGCTCCTGCAAATATCTAGGAAGATGAGGGTCCTTGATTGAGGTAATCTGCACTGAAGGAAGGCTTCTTGGCGCTTTAATGTTTGTTCCTGTTGTTCCACCCTGGTCACCAATATAAATAGTGTCTTTAACTACTGGTTCTCCATTTGCGCTTTTCTGAATAAAGTAATTGCTTGCTTCAGACGCTGACAATTTCCTGCTGCTGACTTCTTCGCCTTTTGCATTGTACTGTTTAATAAAAAATTCTCCTCGTGCATCCCTTATCATAAATGTCTTGTCATGATGCCCTCTTCTTGCTAATTCTCTTGCAGCTTCTGTTGAGCTTATTCCTGACTTTGGAATTTCAACTCTCATATTTCTTTGGAGATTTGGAGATTTGCTTCCATCCTCTAATTTGCCGCTTGCTGCAAATTCCCCTTTTCCATCTCTCAACAAGTCTAATTCTTTTGTAATCCAATCAAATGCTTCTTTATTTCCAGCTAATGAAACTGGATCTCTCATAAATCCTTGTTTAATCCATGCACCCAGATTTCCATGAGATGCATCTTCTCCTAAGAATTTCCTCATAATGTCTGGAGCAGTCCTGTAATCAATACCAAATCCAGAACGCAGAGTTGAATAAACATCTCCAACAGTTCCTGTTGCAACTCCCAATCCTGTGTTTTTTCCACTACCTAAAGCTTCATAAAAGTCTGCAATACTTGATTTCATTGCTTTTCCTGAAACAGTAACATATTCAACATTGTTGACGTGACCGTCTGCTTTAAATGCATGGCTTCCAACATATTCCATCGCTAATGCAACATGAGCATCTGAAAACTGCTGGTCAGAGTTAGCATTACCTTTTGAACTCGGCCTAGTAAGCCATCGGTACGTACCATCAACATTAACATATGCCCTGTGGTAATCACTTGTTGGCTCTTTTCCAAGGGCGTCAGCAAACTTGTTTATCTGATCTGCAATATCTATTAAATCATTTGTGCTTAACTTAAATTTCCGCATCATTACTTCAGCTTTTCCAAAATCTCCCTGCTTCATTTCTACTGCCTTGCTCATGACAGAGTACGACAATTTCATAAGAGTCAACGCTTCTTCTTTTGACAATTTTCTTCCAAGGTTTTTTTCTGCAGCATTTACCAACCGTTTAGCCACACCTAGCAATATTTTGTTAAGAGATTGCTGTTTAAATTTGCTTCCCCGAACATATTCTGTTTCCATTACTTGTTTTCTCTGAGCATCAAGAACTGGCTCTCCTGTTCTTGGATCTACTGCAGGCTTTTCAAATCCTATCTCTCTGTCGAGGAATAAATCCCTTTCAATAAATCCCTGCTCACGCACAATTTCAACTTCTCTCAATACTTCCCAGATTAGTTCACCATTATCTCTTGTAGCTACTGTCAGCTTAGCAGGCTTTCCAGTACTTGAGATAAACTGCGTCTGCGGATCACCAGTAATCTGAACCTCGTCCTGGAATACCTGAATATTCTTAGTAAGCTTATCCCAAACTTCCAAAGCATTCCTGACATATTCTGCTCCTCGCTCGCCCTTAATAATTTCAGTGTGTAAAAATCCAATTGATGATCTTTCTAAAATAACATGATCTGCTTTTCTGATTGCTTCCATCACTGCTGGATCTGAAAGGCCGTTAATATCTTTTAGAACATAAACACTTCCTTTTCCATTACCTACACTTTCCAATAATGTCTGCATTCCTTCTGATGCTTCATTCAACTGGCCTTCTTTTGCAATAAACAATCCAGTTCTTCCAAATAATCTTCTTCCCAGTTCCATAACAGCAGGTCCAATGGTTGAAGTTTTTCCTCCTGCTAATGCAAAGTCTTTACCGTAAGCCTGTCTTTTTACGTACTGTCCAATACCTTCAACTTGTTCAGGACGCACGCTGAATAATAACGGCTCACCTTGCGCAATCTTCTGATTTGTTGATGCAACTTCAAACGACCTGAAAAACTCATTCATAATTAAATCAACTTCTTTATTTCCTGTTGCAACTTCTACTTCTTTTCCACTTCTTGCCTGTTCAAGCAAACCTGATGCAGTTCTAAACCGTGACTCCAGCTCTACCCGCTGATTAGGTTTGAGATCTGTTCTAGCTAACTCAAGTTTTAATGACTCTACTTCTGCAGTTCTCTCTACTATTAATTTTTCTCTGAGCAATGCTTTTTCTGTTTCAGCTAATTTCAATCTTGCTTCCAAATTATCTGGATTTTCTGCTACAGATTTTCTTCTCTCTGCAACAATATCTGACAATGATTTACCTGCATTTCCTGGCTCAGCTCTTGCCTCAGTAAGAACATCATCTATTGTTTTTACCGCTCTTGTTTTTACCTGCGAACCTTCTTGTCCTGATGCACCAAAATTCTCTGCCAGCAAATCTGCAATATCTTTTGCTTTTGCTGGATCCTGAAGCGCAGCTTTTCTTTCACCTGACATTTCCAAACCTGAATGAGGAAGTAATTCTTCTTTTCCTTTATGAACAGTTTCAAGCAAGCCTTCTAATGTTTGTTCTGCTGCTGTGACTTCAACTGGCTTAACAACAGATAATCCTCCAATTGAAGGTACTGTTCCTGATATTCCCTGTGTTGTTGACAATCCTTGAGCAGGCAATCCTTCTCCAGCAGTTGATCTTGCCAACGTTAACGCTCGCCTCTGTCCAGACACAGCTTCTGCCATTAATCCTACATACTGATTTACTGACGATGCAGCAACTACTCCAAGCTCTGCCTGCAATCGCGCAATACCATTTGTATATTGTGAAACAACCGTCTCTGCATAACGCAGTTCAGTCAACATGCCGTCGAGCATCGCACGCTGTGTATCAACTACTTGAGCTCTTGAAACTAATCCCCGCTCTATTCTTACTGCAGAAATTTCAACAAACATATCTATTACAGCTTTTGCCGCATTATGAGATTCAACAGCTGCCTTGATATAATCACTGACTACTGAACCTAACTCAACTACTTCCCCTCCAGCTCGTCTGTTATTTTCTATTTGAATTTCTAATTGGACTCTTCTTGTATTTTTAGCAGCAGCATCTTTTTCTAAATTCAGCAACTTCTTTTCTTCTGCAAGCCTTTGCTTTTCATTTCTATACTCCAAATCAGAAACTTCTTTTGCTCCATGCCTTAGTTCAAGCAATGAGTCTCTTTGAAGCAGAGAAGACTCTCTTAAAACAGCTTCTTCTCCTTTTATTTTTAACAATGACAGTCTTGTTTCTGGAGTTTGTTCTGCACCAAGCTGTTCCCTGATTAATTCCTGCTGTTTGATAATTAACTGTCTTTCTGTAATTGCAAGATCAAGCTCAGCTTTTTGCGCTTCAGTCGACAACCGTTCAGTTCCCTTGATCGCAGATGGAATATCTTTAATATCTGACATTGCAGCTGCTCTTAATCTTTCAGTTAGTGTTGGAGATTGTCTTAATGCTTCTAAATCTCTCAATACTGCTGATTCAATCATAATTCTTGCATTTGCTAACTGTCTTATTGTTTCAGTAATCTCTCTGCTAAGCTGGGTATTATCAGGATCGTTTTTCTGTCTTGTTCGCAAAATATCAAGCGTATCACTTAATTCCTTAAACTCCAATTTTACTTGTTCAACTAAAACAGCATCTTTTTCTGATTTGGTTGCAGCCGGATCATCCAATATTGAATCAGCTTCTGCTTTTCTTGCTGATCTGTAGTCTGAACGCGCTGTAGTAAAACGGTTTATTCCTACAAGAGTTGCATCTCCTATTTGAGGAATTGTTGTTCCACCTGATGAGCCTCCACTTCCAGCTGGTCCTGATCCTCCACTTGGACCTCCTCCCATTGATCCTGGCTCGCCACTTCCACTTGCTCCACCTTCTGGCGGTCCTTGCGGCTGTAATCCTGCTTCAGCCATCTCAATCTCTGCGCGTTTTGCGTCGAGATTTCTTTTAACTGATTTTGATAAAACAAATTCCCGTGGCTGATTAAAAACATTATTTAATCTCTCTAAAGCCTCTCTAGCTGTTTCAACCTGCTGTTTATACCTGCTCATTTCAGAAATATATTCGACAAAAGCCTTTCTTTCAAGCTGTGTTCGTTCAGCAGATGTCATTGTTTTGCCTGCATTTTCTGATTCAATTATTTTCTGTCTTATGTCTTCTAATTTTGCCTGATATATTTCTCTTGATCTTGCTGGTCCAGCCATAACTCGTCCATAATCTCTTAATCCTTTGTCCCAAGTAACTCTGTTTAACTCATTAACAACTGCCTTTCTTCCTTCAGGACTTGTTGTTAAAGAAACCTGAGCTTCCAATTGTTTTATGGTAAGTTCTACTGCTCTGTCTAAAGCAGCATTTAACAGCTCTGCTGCTGAACCCTGAGGCAACCCTTCTTCAGTGAGAGTAAATGCAGGCAATTCACTTCCTGATTTTAATGCGGCAATTGCTGACTCAAGCTCTGCTTTTCTTGCTGCTAGTTCAGGAGTTACTTTTTCAGGGATATAATCTGCATTAACAACCTCCAACTCAACCTTGTATGTTGCAAGCAGAGAATCTCTTGCATTTCTTGTCTGGCTTTCAACAGCTTGTCTTCGTGAAATTAATCCACCTACATCAGAAGCATCTGTTCCTCCTCGTGATGCAATGTCCCTGCTAATACTGTCAAGCTCTGTCTGCAAATCTCTTAATGTCTGCAATTCTTTTGTCTCCCTGTCAACAAGCAAATGATCACGTTTAGCTGCTGCCTGATTTCTTGTGCCTGTTAAGAAGGTTAATGAATTTTCAAGAGCCTGCCTTGTTTGAGGAGATGCAGATTCAATTTTTACCTGCAAGTCTGCTACTTCTTCATTTAATCTTGTTAGTTCGGCATTATACTTTGAAATCTGCCTGTTGACAGTCGTTAAAGAAGGCTTTAACTCAAATGCCCTTGCTAATGCCTGACGAGCTGGCCTGGTTACAACTTCTTTTCCTAACCCTGCACCATGAAATACTGCAGCCATCACAGCGCTTTCTCCAAGTGAATCTAAAATACTCATCTGTTCAAACTGTCTTTCTTCGTCGTCAGTCATTAAACCCAATGTATACTGCGCGCTTTGCAATCCATAACCTGAAGCAAACATTCCAACTGTTCCTGTTCCAATATCTGCAGCATGTTTTCCTAACCTTGTTGCTAACCCTGCATTTTTACTGATATATTCTGCAACCATATTATCAGTTATTGTAGTTGCACCTACCTGACCTTCTTTTTCTAAGCTTCTAAGAATTGCATCTCTTTGTGTATTTCTGACATAATTCAGATAACCTTTTGCAACCTGAGCTGAAGCTTCAAACGCTCCCATAACAATTGTTTCTCGAGCAATTGAGCTTGCAGTTAAATGATCATAGATATTGAATTTATGCAGGTCATTATGATATGCTTTCTGCAAAAAGTCATGTGATGTTCCAAAGGTAACTCCTGCAATCATATTTGAGCTGACAAATTTTGTTCCTCCATATACTACTCTATCAATTTTTGCTGCGCGCAACGCAGCATCTCCATACCTCACTGCTTTTTGGAAAGAATTAAGATTATTATACGCCAAAGTTCCTTTTTCTACTGCTCTCACTAACTCAATTCCTTTTGCTGCCTTATCTGCAATTGCCAAAGCCCTTACTTTTGCAAGATGTGAAAGACCGGCAGATGTTAATGTTAATGCAATGTCTACTGGAGTGATACTGTCGACAAAACTTGTTGTAAACATATCCTGTGCATCTTTAACATTTTCTCCTAAAATTGAGCTTTCTCCACCAAAAGTTCCTAATCCCGGAAGAGTAATTCCACCTTGTTCATATAATCCTCTTATATTATGACCGTCTGTTTCAAATAATAATTTGTCGTCAAGCCTTTCTGAACCTGCAATTAATATATCTGCCAATTCAAACGCTTTTAATGCGGTGATTCCATCTTTCTCTGCAATTTTTGCTGCCAAAACATCCCTGTCAATATTTGTTCCCATTAAATCCATTTCATATTGCACTGATGCTCTTGCAATTTCTCTTAATTGATCTGCTTCTGCCCTTACTCGTTGAGCTGCATCATGAATTGATTTCATATTTGCATCATAACTATCTCCCCACATGTTAACGTGATGAGCAACACTCCATTTATTATTATTCAAATAATCATCAACACCACGCTCTTCATTATTTGCTTTCATTTCCAATGCCTGCGCATTCATCTCAATCATTAATGATTTAAGCAGTAGTTTTGCAGATGGCATCTCTTCTTTGCTGTAAAGACTAAGCAATGCTGCCCTGTTGGTGTTCATTATCTGGCCAAGCTCTGCTCTTTTTCCCTGAAGCACTTCCCGTAAATCATCTGCATCCAATCCATTAGTGAACTTTTCTTCATCTCCCCCATTTGCTGAATATGTCTGCGCCATTTGAGCTAAACTTAATTCATTTTCAAGCCTTTCTGCTCTTCGCAATCCATATAGTCCTTCGCTTACAACTGCAAGAACCTTGTTATCTATTTTATCTAAAGAAATACCTCTTCCCATTATCATTGCAACTGCATCTTTACTTGCTTTCAATCGGTCATTAATTGCATCAATTCCTTCATTCTCAACATCAATTACTCTCTGTTCATCTCCTGTTCTCAACTCTGCAGCTGTTCTGTCTCTCTGCACTGAACGTATATCACGAGCTATATTGTTATAATTAGTTGTTAATGCAGTTCTCTCATCTGGAGATAATTTTGCTGCATTATCATTAAGCTTATCACGAACAGAATATAACTGCCTGTATAATTCATTTTCTTTTCCACGAAGAGTTTCTACTTCAAGCTGACCTGAATTGGTTTTTCTTGCAACTACTTGGCTGTTTAAAGTAGCAAGAACTTCAGCATTAGTTGCTGTTTTCCTTATCGGTTTTTCCCATCCTAAACCTTTTCCAAACGACTCATAATCCCCCATAGCTGATTCAAACTCAAGATCATATCTTGCCTGAATTCCTTCTTTTGCTTCTCCTATTAATTTTGCCTCGTATACAGGAACCATTGCATCATACGCTGATTTCCTGAATGATGTTAATGCTCCTGAAGCTGATTTTCCTTCATACTCATAAATATGTTCATGCGCAGACGAGATTAAATCAAGCACTTTTACCCTGCAATCTTCCGCAGATCCTGAATTTTTGCATAAATCACCTGCATAATACTGAGTTACTTCAACCAAATCAACGCCTGGCTTTTCTGCTTCATACATTCCAAATGAAATCCATTCACCGGTGGATTTCCAAAATCCTTTTCCTTCAGCAACCTTGTCTACTGCTCGTTTAAACTCTGCTGTTGCAACCTGTTTTGAGAATTGATCCGAAGAATATGCTTTCTGCAGCAGATCAGCATACATATTATCTTTTGCCTGAGGCAATGGTTCTTTGCCTGCAACAAATGCATTAAATGCCAGTGTACTATCTAACCTGCCAACTAAATCTCTCAGACGAGGATCAAGATGTTTCAGATATTCAGACGATGAGTCTTCATTTCCATCTGAGATGTATCCAGGCAGCGAGGATAATGCATCTCTTACAATATCTTTTCTTAAATCCCTTAAACCATCATAATACAGCAGCAGTTCTCTGTATGCGCCTGCCATGTCTTTTGCCTGAGTTATTTCTCCAATTGCATAATGATATTCTCCTGCTTTTTCTTTTATATCCATTCCTGCAAACGCTTTGTTTAACGCACCATATCTTTGAGTTCCGTAGTCTAAAAGATGATCAAGTATTGCAGCTTTTCTTTCAATAGATAATAACGGAAGATTTGCCCGCAACGTTTCAAGACCTGCAACTAAAATTACAGGATTGCCTTTTTCATCTCTCTCAGACGTTTCAATAACTAAATCCTTTGTTGCAAGCACTCTTGCTTCAATCAATGCTCCTGTTTGTCCTTGAACAGAGGATTGAGTATCAGCAAACAACGTTTTAGCTGCTGCAAGCTTTTGATCATAAACTTCCTTAGTTATTTTTCCTGCAGTTAACATATCGGCAAGATCTTTTTCTGATACACCTAAATCAAGCTGAGCTGATTTAAGCATCAGCATACTTAACGTCGTGAATGACTGTTCAAAATCTGTAAACTGAAGCAGAGTGCTTTTGTCAGCATTAGGATTTTCATACATATCTAAAGCTCTTGATCTGAGTTCTCTTTCAAATTTAGGGTTAAGCACAATCCTTTTTGTCATTGCAACGCCTTCTTTTCCTGGTTCAAACACCTCAACAAACAGTTCATTATTCTGTCCAAGATAATTTCTTATTTGTCCAACTACTTTTTCTCGTTCAGCAGGTTTTAATAAAACAAAATATGCTGCTAAAGTCTGTACATCCCGCAATGAATCCCTGCTCTCCTTAGAATTTTTTAGCTCCATACCATCTAACTTTCCTAAATAGAAGAATGCACGTTCTAATGAGCTTGAAGATTCAAAATTGCCTGTGTTAATTATTCTCTTTAATTTATTTCTTCCTTCCATAAACTCTCCAAGAGTCATCTGGCATTCTTTAGAATCCTTAATTTTTGAAACACATGTTCCAAGAACTTTATCACCTTCACCTGAAGCACCGCTTGAGAGATAGCCCCAGTCTTTAAACTCTGTTAAATCTTCATCCATAATTAATTTTGCAAGCATCTGTCTTCCAGTTTCTCCATTATAAACAAATTGACTGATAAGGCTGCTTATTTTTGAGTTAAGATCTTTATCCTTAAAGGCATATCCAAACAATCCATCAGGATCTCTTTCTGCTCCCTGCACTAATCGCGTTATCTCATCTTTTGCATCAAGCATTCCAGTATACTCTTTATAAGAAATCCTATCATCTGACAATGCATCAGGATTAATTATTTCATCTGCTTTAAACTGAGCTGCTCCAGTAGGAGTTCTTACTTCATATTTCAACAATAAATATCTTGCCAATTGTTTACATTTTTCGCCTGCAAATGATACCTCTGCGCATGCTAAGTCAAGAGCAAGAGCCTGATCATTTTTATTTAACACATCAATCTCTTCAACTTTGCCTGAAGTAATAGAGCTTTCCAATTTCAACTGCCACAACTCGCCATAAGCATCCTTCATAATTCCATGCTTCCATCCTAATTCAAGTGCCGCATCTAAAATTTCACTATCTCCAGTCTTTTCATGCATCACAACCAATGCATCAATTATCGGTTCAGCTTCAATAGAAGTAAACTCATACTCGCCTGCAATATGCGCCAAAGCTCCAGCATATTTAGAATCACCAAGTTTGATTAATTCTACAGCTGCTTCAAGCGCAAGAGGCTTGAGTTGTTGTTTCAACAGTTTAATTTCTTCAAGATTATAATCATTAAATTCTTTTGCCCTCTGCAACTCAAGTTTAGAAGCAGTGAGATCATCACCTTTTCCCATTGCATCTGCAATATCTGCGCCATAAATTACTTCTAATTTTTGCCATGCTTCAGATCCTGCAACTAACTCACCATTTTCCCTCTGCTCCATTAACTGTTTATACTTGTTAATTTTTGTCTGCAATACTATATTCTTGTTCAGTTTTGCAAGTGATGCATCCAAGGATTTTAACTGGGTGCTTGCTGCTGAGAATTTATTCAGCACATTTCTTATTATTTGTTCACATTGTCCTATTGTTTTTCCTGCACAATCAACTCCATACTCTGCTTTTATTCTTGCTGCGCCCAGAACAGGAGCATTTTTGTCAATTGCAATTGTTTCTGTTCCTGCACCACCAGCTGCAATTGTTACTAAGGCAATCATCTGCTGATCTAATCCACCTTTATTGATTATTGTCAGCAGTTTATTGTACTGGTCGTCTGTTAAAGCATATTGAAGCTTTAATCCCTGCAATACTTGCTTTGCCCTGTTCAAGTATTTTCTTGCTTGATACATTCCAGAAAGTCCTCTGGATTGATGCACTCCAGCTAATTGCAATATGACCTGAACATTATTTGGATCTAATGTTAATGCATTCTCCAATGTGGCAATTTTATCATTTGTTCTCTTCTGCGCCTGCGCAATCTGCTGCATGATTCTTATTTTATCAGGCGTTTTCTCCTCTATATCAAGAGCCTTGTTAAGAATTTCAAGCTGTTTGTTGTTATCTTTATACAAAACACCAAGCTGCTGCATTACTTTTACATTTGTTGGATCATTAGCCAATATTACTTCAAGAGATGAAATTCTTTCGTCGTCAGTTTCTGAGATCTGAGAAGCAATTATTTCTGATTGGATAATTTGTGCAGTGTAATCTCTTGCAAAGTCTTCCTGTCTGCTTAATTCATTTATTTTTGCCTGATATTGCGCATTGTATTCAGCTGCCTTTACGTTGTCGCCTAAGGATGCATAATGAGACGCTGCTACACCTAATGTCCCTAAATCACTATTTGTTTCCAAAGCTTTTTGTATAACTGCATCTCTTATTTTTCCATCAGTAATATCCCTACTGCCTCTTGCTAATAATGATGCAAAGATTTGTTTAGTATCTATGTCTGTAATGCCCTGGCTCTTTAATGTTTCAACAACTAAACCTATTGCATTTTCAATTTGCTTTACATATTCATCAGCTGTTTGTCCTGAAGAATATTTTAATGCTGCATCTGGAATATCTGACGCTGCAAGCTGAACTATTTGAGGGATTAATGATTGGGCATAGGCTTTTCCTTCTTGAGTGCCTTTTACTTTTCCGTATGCAACTGTTAATGACTGCAAAGCATCCTGAGTTTTGCCGTCTGCTGCCTGCAATCTTGCTAGTTCTGCAAATACCTGAGCTGATAACTGCTTGTTGTCTGTTCCTGTACCTATCAAAGTCAGCTCTGCTTTTGCTTTTTCAATATTCTCAGTATTTCCTGTTCTTGCAAGGGCCAATGCTCTTTTTTGACGGAGAAGCATTGCACCCAACTCTTTTTCTTTTCCTTTGTAAAACTCAGCAATAACTTCATCTACTTTTGCAACTGCTTCTTCATTTGCTCCTTTCTCAAATAATGTATCTGCAATTTTTGTCTGGGCAAATTTCCTCAAATTCTTGTCGGTAATAGAGCTATACAATTTTATTGCTTCATCAAAACTGCCTTCAAGAACCTTGTCATTAGCGTTGATAAGTGTTTCAACAGTCTGTTTCATTGCGTCTGGAATAATTCCCATAACTTTTTCTCGTACTTGCCTATTAAATTCTCCGAGAGAATCATACAAGAACTGTGTTTTTTCAATATCTTCTTTGGAAAGGATTTCCTTTCCTGTAAGCTGTTCGCCTAATGAAGTTGTTCCTGCAACTCTTTTTCTTCCAAGTATATACTGATCCACTTTTGTGCTGATCCCATTTTCTCCGTATACATCAACCATTTTTTCTGGGAAGGAGTTAGTTATAGGATCATACTGCTTAGCTGCATGCGACAAGTATCCATGCAAAAAGTCATTAGTTATTGTTACAATCCTCTCTCCTGGATCATGTGATACTGGAATTATTTTTAATCCTCCTTTAAACACATATCTATCAAAAAGCTGGCTTCTTTTTTCTGCATCTGTTCCTGCTATTCCTAAAACGTTGTCTGCAAGAAGCTTCTGCAGTAGTCCTTCCTGACTTCTGAGCTGCTGGCTTCCAACCTTAGTATGAATAATTCCATCTTCCTTGTTCATTACAATCTGCACAGTTGCTCTCTGTCCTTTTCCTTCACCTGGTTTATCTCCCACTTGATACATCAACAAATCCATATCTATTTTTGCCAGATCATTAACGGTTTTATCATTATGGTCCACTAAAATAACTGGATCTTTTTCGCTGTCTGCCGGATCTGCATAAAATAACAAAGTTCCATCTGTGCTTGGCTGCAGTCGCTGATTTAATCTTATACCATCAACAATTTCAGAAGCAACTATTTTTCCAGTTCCTAAAGAAACAACCTCATTTCCATTTTCTGTCAGGAACACAGTATCTTCAGGAATGCTTTCATATCGTGATTTTAGATACTGCAGCCTGTCATCCAACAATGTTGCTGCCTTGCTGGTAATTTCTCCTGCAGATTTCCCAGCATTCTGCAGGCTTGTTATTTGAGTTATTTGATCTGGAGTTAATCCCATCTCTTTTAATCTTCCCTCGAGAACTGCTTTAATGCAAACATTATTTGCTGCTGCTCCAACACCATTGCATGAAGTCCTGTATTTTTCTCCGTAAATCCTCATTAACTCTGCAGAATTTTTTCCAAGCAGAGCTTCAATTTCTTTTTCTGCTCCTTCTCGTCTGAATTCATACGCTGCTCTCATGTGCATATAGCTTGAAGCATCTATTCCTGATCCTTCCAGGAATTTTCCCTGAACAACTACATTTCTTTCTCCATCATCTTTTCCAGATGCCAATCTGCCGTATACACGCTTAGACTTATCCTCATTTTTAATTTCAATGTAACTCTCTTCGCCGTATATTTTTCCAGAGGTAATTTTATCATTGCTTAGTTGAAGCTTAAAAGTACCTGATGCAGTTTGAGGATTATCTGACAATAATCCTAATTCAACATGCCCCTTAGTTACTTCCATTCCATTAAGGGTGTCAGTTCCAGGCTGGAAGTAAAAGAGCACTGAACCACCAGTGTTGGTCCATCCTCTCATGCTTTCATCATCTTTCCAGAATTTTAATGGACCTTTTCCTCCCAATCTTCTGTTGTCGTTGTAGACGGTAATTGTTCCTGTTTTTCCGTTTTCAACACTCATCCAGATTCCGTTGATAAGCACTTTGCTTTTGTCGTCTGAAAGAATTGCTGAATGACCTGCTTTGTCTACAAATACATTGACTCCGCCTTCTCCAAGAACAACTTTTCTTCCTCCGACCAGTGTAACAACAACATTAAGATTTCCCTTATCATCTGCAGCAAGCTCTACTTCCTTGGCAACTCCTGCAACTTTTTTGCATGTTCCAGCGCAGACAGTAAATCCTTTTGCAATTCCCTGCTCTGTTTCAACTTGAAGCACTGAGATAACTCCTGTTTTTCCTCCTAAATCCTGGACTGTTAATTTTAACTGGCATCTGAAATCAATATCTTCCCTTAATGAAGGACACGGCTTTTGATAATCTTTGATGTATAATGATTTTTCTGCAGCATCAAAATACGCTCCTGTCGTCAGAGTAAATTGAAATTTAGCTCCGCCCTTGATGATTGTGTTAAGAGCTTTGCTTACTGCAGCAGCATTATACTGACTTAAATCTCCTGCCTCCTGAAGCCCTTTTCCTTGAGCATAGGATAATTGCTTATCAGTAACATACCGCTTCTGTTCATCTGTCAGTTCTGCAAATTTAAGTTTTCCTTCTGGAACTTTGCCAACATGCGCGTTTGGAATTCTATCATGTTTAATTTTATCCCATGGCACCTGATTAACATTGCCTTTAGCAACTAATTTGTCCCAAGGAACATTGTTAGTGTTAATAGAATCCCATGGAATATACTGATACTCACCTTTTGCAATAACATAATCCCATACTTGTGGATTATTATAACTGTCAGGACTTGTTAAGCTGACGTCTTGGTCTCCAAGCTGAATATTAGGATTTCCTAACACAGCAGCAGCTATTGTTAGTGTTATAATTAGATAAATCTGAAGTAAACTAACATACCTAATTGTTTTTTTACTTAACACTAACCTACCACCTTAAACATTACTTCCTGTTCTACAGACTGTCCAATTGTATCTGTAATAGTAATTCTAACTGGAAATTCTCCTTCTACTGAAGGAGTGAATTTGATAACTGCTTTTCCTTTATTACTGCCATCATATTCAATGTCAAATAATGGTGTGTCATCTTCAAATACAATATTATCATCTGAATGGTAAGGGATTTCAAGAACAAACTCCTGTTCATCTTTCAACAAATAACCTTCTTGAAGAGTCATCTTAGGTGGATAATTAACTGCATATTTTGCTGCTGTCAAAAATACTAAATAATCTTCTTCTAGTTCATATACTCCTTTTTCTGAATCATACACACTTTCTTCTAATCCTGATATTCCTTCTGTCCCTTTGTCCCAATCTTTTTTATCTGTTATTTGAAACAGCATATCTTCATCATTTAATGGAATAACATCTACCTTAACATCAAACGAATTTAAGAGTTCTAGATCCAGATACTGTGAATCTTCTTCCTGTGAATCAAGTATTTTATGAATTATTTCAACAACATGTCCAAGTCTTAATGGAATATCCGTCGAGAATTCTTCTAACTTTTCCAGCTGCGTTCCATCTCCTTTAACATCTAAAGTTATCGGATAATTAAAAGTAATTCTAATAATATTTCTGTCTATACTGCTGGTTACAACAGCTGATTCTTCTTCGACTTCAATCTTTTTCCCAGGAATACTTTTGAAGCTGTTTATACATTTCAAGATTTCTTGAGCAAGATACGTATTAAGCTGCTTTTCCATGCTCTCTTTGCTCAACAGCTGTTTTTTATCTCCAACAAATCCGTAAGGAATATTGCCTGAATCAGTTTCTGCATAATTTGGCTTGCCATTATTTTCAGGAAGATACAAATATCCTGACTGGCTAGCTTGCAA
Organism: Candidatus Woesearchaeota archaeon; assembly: GCA_018303205.1. Taxonomy (GTDB): domain Archaea; phylum Nanobdellota; class Nanobdellia; order Woesearchaeales; family JAGWAF01; genus JAGVYP01. The sequence goes on along the minus strand of JAGVYP010000018.1, from coordinate 5,412 downwards.
TAATACAGCAGGAACAGCAGTTTGTTCAAGACATGTATCAACAAATATTTTTATCGGTTCTAAATCAGGAGTTATTTTTTCCTCTGAAGGTTTTATGCTTGAAATATAAAAATATATTCCAATCATCAAAAGCAGTATAAGACCTATTACTATGAAAAGTGTCACCTGTCCTTTTTTTTGTATAATTGAATTCATGACGTATCACCCAGCAGAAGCTTAATAGTTTTTTCATGCCGTTGATGAAATTGAATAATTTCTTCTTTCAATTTTCTTTCTTTGGCATATCTCTGAAGTGTAGAAATATTGATTAATCCATTTGTCTGAAGCTGAACATAAGTCTGAGTAAGAATATTATTCCCTTCAACATCATTTTCATCATACACGGGAAGCTTTTTTCTTGTTATCTCAAAATAGAAATCAACAAATGCAGCTTCGATAGAAGCTTTGTTTTCATAACACGAATAAAAATAATTCTTTTCTTTAATAATAATAAAATTTTCAAGTGATGCCTTTCTTATTAATAATTCCAAATCTTTAACAGAAGGATTAATAAGAACTGTAAACCGTGTCTGCATGGATTCCAAAACATCATAAAATAATTTGCTTGAATCTTTTTCTACATATAATAGATGGAGGTTTAGCTTAGAATTTATGCGGGCATTAGACTTAATTCCAAGCTGAGAAAACAAGCCTGGCAAATAGGGTTGGAGTATAGAGTGAGCTGTGAATTTAAACTGCTTGTTTAATGCTATTAAACAAGGAACTAACATATCGAGGAAAGAATCTTTTTTTATGGTTGTATCCTGCTTTTTATCCTTAAATGTGTAAAGACCTCGAGCAATTCTGATAATTTCTTGGTTAGAAATAAGTTTGAATCGTATATAATGAGCATTAGAAGGTGATGTTTTCAGCGCCTGAGCTATATCTAACTCTGTAAATGGCTTCTTGCCAAACACCCCTTTTAACGCACTCACTCGCAACTACACATCACTCTTCTAGACAAGTCCCCCAACTAATCTAAAATAGTGTCTTACCAACCATATTATTTACAGAAAGAGGAAATATATAAAGCTTTCCTGTTATTTCAGCTCTGTAGAAAATGTATTGCATAGGAATATACCATCAAAGAAAGTGTTAAATATTATTTGACTTTCTTTGATTAGTATAGAGAACTTTGCAAAATACTCGCTAAGCTCGGGTTACTGCCAGTTCGCATTCCAATTGTTTGTTTTATGGAAAAAATTCATATTGGAATTTTCTTTTTTCTCGCCGGTTTATTTTAAAAATGCTCACAATAAAGGCAGTAACCGTAATTTTGCAAAGTTCTCTAAATGTAAGATAATTTTTATAAACATTTACTGTTTTTCAATTTATCATGGATTATGAACAGAAATTTTTTGAGAAAGTCTGGAAAAATGTAGGCGATTGGAAGAATCAAGGGGGAGCTTATCGTACAAAAATATCTGATCAGATTGTAGATGAGTTTATTGATTATCTTAAAGAGCAGAAAATAACAAAGGGAACTGTTTTAGATATTGGTTGCGGAGGTGGAAGGCATGTTGTGTCCTTTAGCAAGCGAAACTATTCGGTTACAGGGATTGATTATAGCAACAGCGCAGTTATTTTGGCAGAAAGATTATGCAAAGAATTTGGTTTATCAGCAGAGCTTGAAGCTGTAGATTTTTTGAAATACAAGCCAAAAGATGAAAAACAGTTTAGGATTAGTTTAGATATTGGATGCCTGCATCATCTCAGAAAAAAATATTGGAACAGGTTTAGGGATCAAGTATACAGACTTCTCCAAAAAGAAGGTTATTTTTGTTTGGTTGTCCTTGGATCAGAAAGTAAGGGCATTCGTGGATATGGTTCAGGCCAGGATAAAACATATATTTTAGATAACGGACATTATACTAAATTTTTTTCTAGAAAAGAACTTTTGGATTTGTTTGAGCCCTATTTTTCTATTGAAAAATGTTTTTCAGTTTCTCGAGGGAAAAGCAAGCAGTTCTGGGTGTTATATATGAAAAAATTAAATATAGTGAAAAATTAGATGTAATCAAGTAAAAAAATAAAAAATAAAGAAATTAATGTTCTTAATATTCTTTACCAAGCAATGATTGTTCTAAACTGCATTTGCCTGATCCTGAAAAAAACAAGCTTAACAAACCGCCTATTAAAGCGAAGTGCATGCTCCAGCCTCCATTCATGAAGTGCCAGCCATTTTTCCAGTGTACCGTGAATGCAGCAACTAGCATTACTACTGTTAACAATAATGCAAACCATCTTGTGAAAAATCCAAGAATTAATGCTAGTCCTCCTAAAAATTCAACTAATGCAACAACCAGCGCTAAAAAGCTTGCAGCTGGAAAGCCTAATTCAGTAAACATTCCTGTTGTTGCTTCTAAACCACCAAATAATTTCATTGCTCCAAAACTAAGAAAAAACACACCAAAAAATAATCTTAGAACTAGAGCTCCTGTTTCTTTACAGCATTTCATAGTATCAACCCCACTTAGTTATAATGTATATATGTTATTTAATAAGTCATAGTATTAATCCTTATTTAAATATGATGTTTAAAATCCATATAATTCATTAAAAACAGAATTTATAAGATTTATAATTCAACAAATTTATAAGATTTATAATTCAACTATTATCATGGAAACAGTTTTAGCTGCTGATGTTGGAGGAACACATTGCACACTTGCATTAGTCAAGTTTGAGAATAATAACTTAGAAAATAACAAACCGGTAATTATCGCGCGAAAAGAGTATTTGACCGAAACTATTTCTAATTTTTCTAATGTTGTTAGTGATTTCCTTGATTACTGTACTAATAAACTTAATAATCAAAAAATTCCGTCAGTAAAAATTGAGAAAACTAAGATGCCTGTTAAAGCAGGCATCGGCGCAGCTGGTGCAGTTTCTGATGGAAGAGTGATGTTAACTAATGCCAATCTGGTAGTTGATGTTAAGGAATTGCAGGAAAAAACATGTTTAAAAAAGATTACGCTCCTTAATGATTTTCAGGTTCTTGCATTAGGAGTGCCTTTTCTATCTTCTGCAGATTTAACAAGTATATATGCTTTAAAAAATACAGCTGATCTAAACCATCATGTAACTGATATAACTGAGGTAGCTGAGATAACTGATGTAAATGATATACAGCTCGACAAGTCTCAACTGAGTGATGTTAAACTAGTGATTGGTCCAGGAACAGGCTTGGGAAAAAGTGTGTTAGTGTATGATAAACATTCAAAAACATATACTGCATTGGCAAGTGAAGGAGGGCATGCAGACCTTCCACTGCAAACAGAGTTTGACATTGCGTTTGCAGAATATTTGCGTAATAAAAAGAAAAATTCAGGATATATTCTTAATTATCATGATGTTCTTTCAAGTAAAGGTTTATGCCAGTTATACTCTTTTTTTGCAGGTGATAAACATGAAGGTTCTGCAACAGAAATACCTTTTTCTACTGCAACAGAAATATGTCTTTCCAGAAAAACAGATGAACGCGCTGAAAAAGCGATGAGATCATTTTTCAGATATTTTGCACAGTGCTGCAGGAATTCAGCGCTGTAATTTTTATCGTATGATGGAATTTATTTAGCAGGAGGATTTAGTCAGCGTTATCCTGAATATCTTGACGAGTTGTTTGTTAAAGAATTTCTTAAGCATGGCAGTGTTTATTATCAAAAGATTCTAAAAAAAATTCCAATTTACTTAATCAAAAATAATGATGTTAGCTTGTTAGGAGCAGGATATGCAGGAACAATGTTATAAAATAAATAAAAAAATATGAAGAAATAACTTATAAACACTAATTGCATCCTGATGATACTTCTTTCTGAATCTCATCAGCAGTCTTTAATCCTTTTATAGTTTTAGTTCTTAAAGTATCACACCATAACACCATTTGTTTTTTATCAGGTTCAAGGAATTTGGTGTCAAATTTTTTCAAGAATGCTGTAGAGGCAGGAACTGATCCGGAAACAAAATGCCATTTCTGCTGAGTATTCTGTAAAAATTGCTCAGCGTATGTCTTTAAATCACCAGATGTGTCATCAAGATTCATGTCAATAGTTACAATCACTAAATTCTCTCCGTAATTTGACCCATACGTATTAGCAAATACTTTGAGTGCTTCAGCCTGCTCTTTGCATACTTCGCAGTTGAGAGCAAAACTTTGGATGATAACATTTTTCTGCCTGTAATTGTTAATGGTAATTGTTTCACCATTTACAGCATCAGTTAAATCCTGCATTATCCATGATTTTGGCGCAGTAGAAGGGTCTGAGGTTATTGTTGTTTCAGCTAATTTATTTGAGCTTATACTTGTTTTATTTTCATCGTTATCTGTGCCTTCAGGATTATTTTGATCATTTGTAGGTTGAACAGCTTCAACTGAGCCTGTATTCTCAGGGTCGCTATTTTGGTTTACAGTTTCAGCAGAATTATCTGTTGCAGCATCAGAATTACTATCTACTGCATCATTTTGACCTGCTGTTTCAGCTTCATTGCTTACATCTGTTTTTTTAGAGCATCCAACAGACAACACAAGAGCTAATGATAAAATTATCAATACACAAACAAACAACAATCTAGAAACATAACTTATTTTGATATTCATATTTTTCACCTTTTTATGTTATAATCTTATTTTATAGTACTTTATAATTTGAAAATGTTTATAGTTATATATTTTATCTTATAGATTAAGTTATATATTTTTTAACTACTAAAATGTAGTAATATTAATAACTTTTATAAACAGAGTAATATTATTTTATAAAATAATGGGACAGACACGCAGAGATAATTTAAAATTATTAGGTGGGGCGCTTGCAGGAGTATTCGGTTTAGCAGGATGGGGAGTATCAGGCTGCGCTCCAGCGTTGTGGGAAAGACTTGGAGTTTCAAAAGAACAATTCTCAAGATTAGAACAAGCAGCAGCAAAAATAGATCCTTTTACTTTTCCAAGTGATGAAGAAGTACGAGATATTCTGCCAATTATTTATGAATCTGTTACAGGAACTCCTTTTTCAACATATGTTCATGGAATTCAATTTAAGTTTCTTTATGATACACCTGTTTCAGGTTTTTTTAATCATAGCAACAGAATAGTAACATACGCTAAAACACCTGATCATATGAAACATAGGTTTGCAACAATGCCATCATATGCATTAAGAAGGATCGTTGCATTATATTGGGATACAATTTTTCATGAGCTTGGACATGCAAATGAGCCAGAGACATTAACTTCTTTTCCTTCACATGCAGAATTATCAGATTATTGCGAAGTAAAAACAAATTCAGACAAACAAATTCTTAATCATGTACTAAGTTTTGTAACTGGATTAAGCCCTGATCAAAGGGAGTATCACAATCGTGTGAAGCAAGTTA
>JAGVYP010000027.1 GCA_018303205.1 Candidatus Woesearchaeota archaeon | reverse complement strand
GACGTTCCTGGTTGTAAAGTAGCATTCAGATCACAAGTAGTATTTGTACCATCACCGAAGTCAAGGAAGATAATAACATTTTCTATGGGAATGATAAGATTATTAGTTACATCAACACTAAAACTCGCATTCAAAATTCCTGGAGTGGTAGTAACATTAAAGTCAGTAATCTCAATCTCTTCATCGCAAGCATCTAAAACATCAAGATGAGCAACATTCCAAGCACTCAAATTTCCATCAGACACTTCTATAATAATCTCGTAAGGACCTTCAGCGTGACAATCAGGAACCCACTGATTACTTGTATTAAATGGATCAGATAACCTTACCGTGACAGAATCCCCATCAGGATCAGCTGTTACGATATTCAAAGTACCTAGTCCATTCACCATTGTATTTTCAAATATTGAAGCATTGGTTCGATTAAAGTAAGGAACTCTGTTCGTATTATCCATTATGGTAACAATAATACTCCCTTCTCTTTTTAATGACATTTCTAACATATCATCATTATCAAGATCACCTAATGCGATATTACTTCCTATAAGACCAGAGAAAGAATAATTATAAAGTACACTACCGTCAGGATTGAGAACATACACCTTTCTATTATTATTGGTAGGCCAAATAATATTAAGCCTTCCATCATTATCAATATCAGCAGCGCTAGGCGTGATGCCATCAGGTCTTAACTGACCACCATCATTATACGTCCATAAGGTACTTTCACTTTGCAAATCAAAAGCTCTCACCTGACCCAGGCCAGTATAAGGACTATTATAACTTAAGAATACTGCCTCAAGATGATCGTCACTATCAGCATTCATCAAGATAGGAGCAGCACTGGGAATAAAACTATGTGTTGTTCGCGCAACTCTAAAACCAGTGTTATCAAAATAATAGGTTCTCAAATAACAAACATGGGAACCACCACAATCAAAGTTATTAGTATTAACAATAATCTCATATAGCCCATCAAAGTCGATATCTTCCACTACTGCAGAGCTTGATGCTTTTGCGATAGCAGCATTCCATCTCAATTGAAGTGTACCAGGAGTAGAGTAATCATAGACTTCTAATTGATAATATCCAGGAACAATAACCTCAAGATTATCATCACCATCTAAATTTGCAGTTGCAATAGCACCGCGAGCACCACCACTACGATCATTCAGCGCTACCTGAGTTATTATGGATCCTGTAGCATTCATGACATATAATGCTCCTTCCCATTCATCATCATAAACTAAAGCGTCTGCAAATATAATCTCCATAACCCCATTATGATCAAGATCTTCGATAGTTACATAACCAACACTACCTCTCACCGAAAACCCATAATAAGGACTATACCTCGCTGGGACCCTATATACTTCTTGAATAACCGCAGAAGTTCCTGAAGGATTTACATCCCCACGCATGATTCTTCCACCATCCATACCAAAAATAAACTCAAGTTGAGGATCATCATCAAGATTAGCAATACTTGCCACACCATTCACCCAACCACCAATATTCACACTCCAGCGCTCATACGCCTGATGAGTAGCATCTTCTTCAATTGCAAACACATAACCCTCATTTCTTGTAAGGTGAAATGTTGTCATCAAAATTTCACGATACCCATCATTATCCAAATCACCAATAGTAGGCCTCGCGTAATGATCCTGAGGAACACCAGAACTAATCACTGCATCATGTAACGCAATACTCCCAGGACTTACCAAGTCACTTTTCACAGCTTTAATAACACCATTTCTTCTATTGTTTTGCTCATGCGTCGGCCAATCATATCCATGCACCGTGTCCCAAAATAAACGATATAAACCAGCAACAGCTTTCATACCATGAGGAACAACAGCATTAGCTTCTTGTTCAACACCACCAGGAGCACCAAGTTGAGCCGTCGTTGTAAACTGACCACAACTCGTAAACTGATCACGCCACAAATTTAAGTAACCGCTACCAGAACAATCCCAATTTCTCTGAGTTCCACTAAGCTCTGTATACATAAAATCCCTCTCAACATCATCACTAGCAAAATACTGCGTTTTCTGAGCAGTATACCAAAATAATTTAAAAAAATCTGGAAAAGACTTATGAGGTGCCTGTCTTGGCTGCACCGTATTCCAATTAAAAGGAGAAGAAATCAAATTTTCATATCTGTAATGTTGATTCTGATAATTATTCCCATCCCATTGTGCAAGGAACAAAGTTCTGTTACCTGTATATTCTTCTAAAATTGATTCTCCCCAAATCCAGCGAGCAGGAATAAATCCTGGATGTTTATCTAGATGCATATGTCCTGGTTGAGTTGCGTCTTCTAAAAGATGAGCAACTCTGCCTAACCAATAAAAAGATTGGATATAATCACCTAAAAGATAATTTCGTACAGCTTCCCCTCGAAAAAAATCTAATGCTCTATTATAAGAGCTGTTTTCATTATCTAAGCCATCGCTATATTCTCCATTTGAGGGGTTATCTGGTTGCCAAAAATGTTGTAAGGGTTGATCACCATAATCTTCTTCAGCAGCACCATCTGCGATAGTATCTCCCTGATCGTAATTTCTTCCAAAAAAACCAGAAACGATTGAAGTATTGGTTTCGAGAGGAGAATTTTCTACATGATTTTCTAGTTCGTAATATAACAATGGATCAATTTTACTCGCCTCAATAGTCATATGCTGATGCATTTCCTCTTGATAATCCATGTTATATCCTGAAACAGGTATAACAAATAATAATAAGACTATGGGCAGAATATTCAATACTTTAATTTTTTTAAAATTTTCAATTACCAAAAAAATGAGATAACTTATTATAAACCAAAATATAAGATTAGCAATAAAATAAGATAATGTAAAAGAAATGGCATTAGCTTTCATCAGGCTCTCTATCTTTATAATGTAGGAGTGAGGTAATAAAAATCCAAATAAAATAAAAGGGATTGAAGAAAAAAAGTTAGGATAACCTCCATTTAAATTGATAAATATAACAATCATGATAGAAAATAAAATTCCAACAACCGAACTCTTCTGCCATATTTTCAGTTCTTTCCAGGATTTCATTCTTGCGTCACCTGAAGATGTAAGGTGCTATATGCATCATGTTCTATATCGCAAAATATTTTGTCACAGAAAAGTGCATCAATGTCCTTAATAATTAAAGAAGTTTCATCATTAAGTTCGATAATTTTATCTTTTTCTAATCTACCAATGGGTATTCCATTTACTCTTAAGCCACATTGATTTTCCTGAAAATCGGCGCAGCCGAGAAAATCAAAAACAATTTTTTTATTTTCAAGGAGGATACCTTTTCTATTTTCTTCTACATGTTCCCCTCTTTTTAGGATAATAATATCATTTGCTTTAATTTCTTCAAAAATTGCATCTTTAAAATGTAAATGAAGCGATTGATACTTTTCCGTATATATTGGATCAGGATCTTTAATTTTTTCAACATTAACAAAATCAGTCCAATCAAAAGGAGCAATTTCAACAATCTTTTTTGTATCATCATTGGGATCAACATACACTTTTGGTTCTCTTTGAGACGTTTTTGAAGTTGGAATGATCTCGGAACCTTCTTGTGTCTTTTCTAATGGTTCTAAAGTTATTGTTGATTCCTCTTGCAAAGTTGATTGTTGTAGGGATGTTTCTTTTTGAGCAATGCTCGTTGTCAGAAGAAGGGTAAGTAATAATAAAATAGGAATAATATACTTATATGAGTTCATCTGTTCACCTCATTGTCAATTGTATTCTTTTTTCTAAGATTTCAAAGTTTATAGTTCTTGCTATATAAAAAGTAAAAAAATTATATATTTTTCCGAAAACCTTCCGAAAAGAAAGGTCATTACATGGTCAGAACCGAAAATTTTACGGAAAAAACAACATTTTTTTCGGTGATTGAATACTCATAACTCTCAGTCAGGCTGTAACACACGCTGGCATACTCTTAGATGATAGCACTGACACGGTAACCATTAATGGTTTGCAGACAGGAACAGAAATACTGCGCTTAACAGCAACAGATGACACAGGCTCCGCACTCTCAGCGCTATCAGGCGACATTACAATAGAAACAAAATAAATTTTACTACAAAAAAATATCCTAAGGCTCCCTTCTCCTAGCAAACTTCAAATCAGCAACATTACGAAAAACATCAGGATAAAAATTAAGCTTAGTTTGTCCTAGACCTCCTTCAAAATATACTACTCTCATTCCTGGGTAAATCGTAACAAGCCTATTAAGATCAGGCCTGAATTGTCTCAAGCTCTCATCAAAACCACTAATAGGAATAATGGGGATTGCATAAGGAACCCTAGCATCTGGATCACCTCCTGCAGAAAATTGAAAATTAATCTCTAAAGGACTACTTGGTACACTAGGATCTCTTACTCTCTTATCTGCTGGTATGATAAAATACACTTGATGCGAACCATCACCAGGAGTTAAGCTTATACCATCTGGTTGTATACTGGGAGGTACTTTTAGACCATATCCTCCGGGAAATCTGAATATGGAATAAACAACACCAGTATCCGCTGGGTTATGCACGCCATTACCATTCATATCAACAGCAATAGTAGAAACAGAACTCATAACATCCTGAACTTTTCCATCAATACTTAATTGTCCTGTTGGCGTTGATCTTGCTAAAGTAAAATCACCAGAAGGACTCACAGGAAATTCATAGACTGTTCCAGCATCAGCTTTATCCCGGAATTGAGCTACTGATCTTCCGACATCAACACCAAGGTATTCCCAAGCAAGAGTGTATTCTTTTCCGCTGGTATCAGCTTTGGTTGTCATGATGAGATTATTAGGACTTATATTGTATGTTCCAGGAATTTCCTGATTTCGTATAAGCAACTTGCGCAAAGTGCTACTAATCTTTTCTAAGATTCTAAGTGGTGGTAATGGTGATGTTTGTCCGTCTACGTCTCCAACTTGCATTCCTGTAATAGGATCTGTGTAACTTAAGATAAGGAATGAATAAGTTGGTGCTGTGCTTTGGTCTGTTTTGAGTTCTACTCCTCGTACTTGTGAGCCTCCTAGTCCTGTCATGCCAGCAAAGTCGATATTAAAGAATGGTGATTCTCTGTTCGTGAACAATTTTTGGTTTGGTCTGTCTCCGTATAATATACGTTGTGTCATGTCGTTTAGTACGAGTTCTAGTGATTGTAATTCTCCTGTTGGTGTGCAGTTTACTTTTGTCACGAGAGTATTGACAATACCGTTTAGGTCTTCGACAGTGCTCTGGTCCATGCCAGGTTGTCCGGGTTGTCTGTCAGTCAAGAGCCAGTTTGTGTACTCCCATTTCACGTCAACAGTGCCAGCAACAGGATTAATACCAGTAACTTTTATGTGAGCATCAGCGTGTCCTGGAATAACAGCGTGATCACCAACAGCGAGTTCTAATGTAGAAAGTCCATCAACACTAATTACTGTTTTGTCTTGTGCAATTCCTGTTATTTGTGCTTGTACATTCCTGTATGTCGCTATGCTTCCTTCTACACTAGAAGGTGGCGAGGCAGTATTAAAACTGAGGTCTGTTCCTCCTTCTAGTCTTACTCTTGTTTCAGAGAGATCTTGGTATACTTCAGTAATCGTTACTCGTTCTCCACGAAAAGCGAACGATTGTCCTAAGCCTCCATTGACTAAAGGATTTTCAAAAGCAGCAACCCACTTTCCGAGATCATAAGGAGGACCGATGAGTTGAGCATCAAATGTTTCAAGGCGAGCAGTAACATCAGTAGGACTCACAAGATCATTCGGCCCGTCTATTAATCTTATGTCTTCTCCGACATAAAAACGGGTTGTGTAATTTACTCCAGCACTTGTTCTTCCCTCAACAAGCATTGCAGATTGTGATTCAGCACCAACACCCTCGCCAACAGGAGGAATACCGGGTGGCAAAGGAACTGTCATAGGAGTAACCTCACTACCATTCATACCCCACACTGCGAAGTAAACATCACCAGCAGGAGAATCTCT
>JAGVYP010000017.1:6520-39474 GCA_018303205.1 Candidatus Woesearchaeota archaeon | reverse complement strand
TTCTTGAGTTTCTCCTTCTTTACTTTCTTCTGGTGTATCCTCTGTGGGCAGAGGTTCCTCAACTTCTTCCTGAGCAGGTATAGAAACCTCTTCAATTCTCTGCGGTTCCTGTGCCTCTTGAGGAGGCGTTGTTGTCTCTTGAATATCTTTCTGCTCTTGCACATCCAGAGGTTCCTGTGGTGAAGCGCACGCTATCAGAAAAAAGAGGAGTATTCCTATTCCTGTTATTTTTTTCATTGCAATGCACCTCCCACATATTTTTCTTTTTTATCTTTAATATCACGAATCATCTCAATCGTTTCCTCCCCGAGAGCATTTATTTCTTGTAATCGTGTAGATGCTTCTTCAAAGATACGGTTAGTATCTGTGTTTAAACGTTCGGCATCTATTAATCTGTTTTCAGCAATTTCAATATTTTCTCTTATCTTTCTTGCATTTCTTTCAATCTTTTTGATTGCTTCATCTAATGCAAAGGTATCAATCCCTTCTACTTTTAATGATCCTTGCTGGTCTTTTATGCGTGCAACAATAATCGCGAGTTTGTCTGCAAATACTTCTGCTTTTTGCTTTGTGATTTTAATGACAATAGGCTTGATGAGTTCGTCTTTTGATTCTGTCCAGAGTCTGCGAAGCAAGGATGCTGTGCGAATAATTTTTGTCCTCGTGTCATCTTCACTTGCTTGAGTTTTTGCTTCTTGAAGTTCACGACTTTTTTCGTCTATTCTTCTTTGTTCTTGATCAGGTCTTGGAAAAGAGGGTGTTTGTTGTATCGCATTTCTGATAAGTTCAAGGTGTGCAATGATCCTTTCTACACTTGCCTCATTAAGTCTTTTTGCTGCGATAAAACTTTCATCATCAGGTTGTACTCGCGTTGTTCTAAATTCGCTTTTCTGTTGTTCCCAGGTGACAATTGCTTGATTATATGCAATAACCTTTTCTTGATATACTTCTATCCTTCTCTGTTCTTGAGCATGAACAAGGACTATCATACACATGCTTAAACAAAACAGTATCATCAAACTTTTTTTCATAGTGCACCTCCTATAAGAGCCAAGCTTTCATCTCCCTCATCTGTTTTAAATCATTTTTGTAAAGATCGCGAATACCTAAGAGGGGTTGTACTACTTCAGGACGAAAGATGCCTGCTCCTCCGAGTTCGATCCATTCTTTATGATGGGGGTCATACACGTCTACCTCTACACTGGGTTCTGTGTAAGGAAAGTGTGCTGGTCGTAGTCGTACATCACTATACCCCATTTTTTTATAAAATTCTTTGAGATATGCTTTGAGATGCTTAAAGTTAGCTTGGGGGTCAATAACAATGCCATCTATCTGGTAGAATTCAAATAAGTGGCTCCAGTCTAGTGTTTCATTGCGAAATACTTTTCCCACAGAGAAAAATTTTTTGGGAAGATCTTCTTTTTTGAGCGTTGCAAGTTTTTGAGCACTTAAAGGAGTTGTGTGGGTTCTCAACACGTTTTCTGCAGCAACCTTTTCATTCCAAGGTGATTGCCATCCTTTGCTTCCTGTTTTCCCTCCGTGTTCATGTACTGCTTTTATCGCAGGAACAAGATCTTGGGGTAAAGATCCATGTGAGGGTTTTTTCACGTAAAAGGTGTCTTGCATTGCTCTTGCAGGATGGTCTTGTGGAACAAAAAGTGCATCTAAATTCCAAAAATTGGTTTGGATCATGTTTCCTTCCATTTCTTCAAATCCCAGGTCTAACCAGATTCTTTTAATATAGGTAATTGCTTCATTTTCAAAATGTCTTTTTCCTCCTGTGATAGGGGGTACGTTTACTGCAAGGTCATATCTGCGAAAGGTTTTTCCTTTCCACGTGTTATTTTTGAGCATCTGGCTTGTAAGTCTTTCTTCTACTAGGATACCTATCTTTTTTCCTGCATAGGATTTTCCAAGTGCAGTGAGTTCTATGCTGCGTAATTTTTTTGTTACTACTTTGATCATTTGTTTTCTCTTTTTTAGGATCTCTAAGACTGTTTTTTCTTGTGGTGTCATGTTCTTTGTTTCCTTAGGAAGTATTTTCAGGAATTTCTCTTCTAAGAATTCTTTTTTGAGCAATGTTTCTCCTTCCTTGGTTCTCATTACTATTCCCTTGCCAAGGAGGATTGCGTGTTGTGATCTGAGTAATCCTAAGCATACATTAACTTCCTGAGGTTCAATGCCTATTTTTTTAGGAAGATCTGCTATTCTTACAGGAGTTTGCAATGCGTGTAGAAAACGTTTTTCTACAAGTCCATGTTTAAGTGCGTCTTTTCCGTAGTCATCAAGTTGGACAAACTCTTCTTCTTCGCTTTTTATCTTTAAAAATCCTCTATTTTCGAGCCATTGCAGTGCTCTCATGACTTCTACTTCAGAAAGCTTTGTAGCTTTTTCTATCTCTCCTGTTGTTTTTGCTTTGTCAAGTACTTCCACTACTTTTCTTTCCAAGGGGTGTAAGCTTGCGAAGACTTTTTCTTCCATATACTGAGAAGCATCTGTCGCTTTAAAAAGGTTTTCATCGCAACATTTATATATGCTAAATCTGCTTTTCTGTAAAAAACGAGGTGACGTTGATGTTTAAAAAAGCGCAAGGACTACCTTTAAATGTTATTGTTATTGCAGCTATTGTTCTTGTTGTCATGGTTGTGATTATTGCGATCTTCTTGGGAAGAGCAGGACAAACAGGAAGAGAGATTGCAAAGTGTGAAAACCAAGGAGGACAGTGTATGCCTGGTACACGGTGTAATGAGGCTGCGGGTTTCGTAAGAATACCTGAGCAATGTGCTGATGACAGTACAGGAGAACCCCAAGTCTGTTGTAGGCAGATCGGAAGTGGGTAATCATGACTTTTCCTTTTTTTGATAGGAAAGCGCAAGAGCTTTCCCTTAATGTTATTATTATTGCTGCTCTTGGTTTAATTGTTCTTGTTATTGTTGTTTTGATCTTTATGAGAGAAAGTGGGGATACGAGTGATACGCTGAATAGCTGTTATACTCAAGCTGGGCAATGTTACGATGGAGAGTTTCCTATGAGTTGTCCTAATGGAACTTCTTATTTATATGGAGGTAACTGTCCTGATAATACAGAAGGTGCAAATCAAATTTGTTGTATTAGTTTAGAAAAGAAAAATTAATTTTTACTTTTCTTTTTTTTTTCAAAAAATATTTTTACCATGAAAACGAAAAACGCAGAAATGGATGCGGGAATGCTAACAATCCTGCTTGGTATCTTGTTTATTCTTATCTTATTTGGTTTGGTTATGGCTTATTTGTTTAAGAGTGTGCAGCCATGAACAAGAAAGCTTTTCCTATGGTAGGATTTATTCTAGGTGTTATTCTTCTTCTTGTTGGTTTTGGTCTTGTCGTTTCTGTTTATATCATAGCATTTCCTGAAAAGATCGAAAGTGTTTTTCATAGTGAAAAGTGCAGGATTAGCAATGAAATTAATTATGATCTTTCTGTTGCTGGAAAAAAATTGCTTCCTACAGCGTGTGAAACTGGAGATCTTGTTGATCTTCCTTTGAAGGAAGAGGGAACATTAGAAGATGTTAAAAAAGATATTGCAGAAGCCTTAGTGTATTGCTGGTATGACTGGTTGGAAGGAAGGGATAAGGATCTTTTTGGAAAGCTTATAGAACAGTCGGGTAACAAATGTTTTGTGTGCAAACATTTTGGAATACGAACAACCGATTCAATAAAACTCACAGATCAGATCACTGCTGAAACCTTATACAGGTATGTCGATACAACTCTTTTTACTGCTTATGTTCCTAAGGATGAAAGAAATCCTGAAGCCAATAATGCTTGTGAGAAAAAAGGGGGAAGATGTTTTAATCCTGGAGAAAAGCCAAGGGGAATGCAAAGTATTAACAAATGGAAATGTGACAATGTAGGACAAACCTGTTATGTCAAAGAGGAATACATGATTACTTATAAAGACTATTTGGAAGGTGCTAGTGAAGGTGGTGGCTTTGGGTATCTTGCTCTGCTTCCTCCACCACAAGGAAGTACACTACGACCAACGATTAAGCCTGGAACTCCTTATGCTATTGCTATTGTAAATCCTGATAAAACATTGGGGGCACTTGCTATGGACAAAGTATTTGGAACCTATATAGGAGAATACCCCTACCTTCTTATCACAGAGTATAGTAATGTCCAACCTCCTGTTTGTATTAGACAATTTGGTATTACTGAGGTTTCCGCATGAACAAGAAAGCGATGGCTATGGATCTTATTGCAGTACTCGTCATTGGTCTTATTGGATTATTTTTACTCCTTGCATGGCAAACAGGCTTACTCGAAAAAATAGTGAACTGGTTTGAGAGCCTGTTTAGTGGTATAGGTCCGGGATAACATGAATAAGAAAGGTATAATGTTAGATCAGATAGGACTGATTATTTTAATTCTTGTTAGCATCGTTGCTGTAAGTTATATTCTCTATTATGTTTTCTGGGGTCCTCTTGCAGAACAGAGCAATGCACAAATTGACCAATACACTCAAGGCTTAGAAGAGGAAGAAAGAGAAATATTAACCAGAATTTCGAATGTACCTGAAAATATTAACTTGTTTTATTATACTCTACTCAATGCATTTCGTGAAGCAGAACCAAAACCCGTTGTCACTTTTACTAGCATAAAGATTTTTAATGAGTTAGGCGAAGAAGAACAAAAACAAGATGATAATACTTACCATCTTTATCAAAATGTGCTTTACACCATGCAAGTACATATCAATAATGATGCAGGAAGTCTTGTTGTTTCTTATTTCAAAAAAGATTTTTCTGAGCAACTCTCAGGTCCTTTTTCAGATCTTGCATTAAAGTTGTTCCAATCAGGTCCTAATTTTTATGAATTTACTTTTCGTGTTGCACAACAGGGTCCTCACATTTTTAAACTTCGTCATTTCACAGAAAACCAATTAACAGCAATAACCTCCTTTGATGTAAATGCTCTTGAAGATCCCACTGTTCCCACAGAAGGTGTTCTCGCCGTGCGTTCTACACCGTATGAAATAGGAGCGTTAACCTTACAGCAAGGAACTCTTGCGAGAGAAACAACATTCTTACAACCTACCTATAGTGTGGTAGGAGCAGAGGGTATGTTTTATAAGGGCGTCGCAGGAGAAACCCTTACCATGACTGTCAAAAGAACAAAATATGCGTCTGCTGATGCGACAGAACCTTTCTTGCTTGTCTTTTATAGAACACTGAATAAAGCCTTGGATATTTTCATAGAACGCCAGGATACTTATTTTGCAAGTATGGACTTATTAGAAAGAAGAACAGATGATGGAGGGTATCTCATTACTCTTCCCACAACTCTTCTGGAAGCAGGCTATCTTGTTTTAGAATTAAGCACTGATCTTGGAGTTATTGATAGCAAGCAACCTGCAGGAATCATTTTTGACAATTTTCGTTGGCTTCCCCTTGGTAAAAAACACCCAACACGCTATGACTGTTTATTCAACTATTTTGATCCTGAAAAAGAGGGAGACACTGAGGGAAGCTTATTTTATGATACAGAAAATTATGCTGTTCATCTTTGGCAATCAGAAGATGCAGGAGTTTATGTAAGATTAGAAGAGGGAGATGAGCCTGTTCCTAGAACAGAACAATTTTTCCCAGGAAAACGTCTTTGTATTATTGGTAATGCTCCTCTTACCTTTTATCGTTACCTCCATGGAGAATCTGTTAGGGATACTGTTTATGAAGTTCAAGATATTATTCTTAAAGAATCTCAAGGATTTAGCAAGCATACCTTCTTTACTATCAATGGAAGGCAAACAGACTTTGTCTTGCGTGATTATGGATTGGTTTATGCAGGAGATAATCAGCATACATGCTTCATAGTTTCAAGTAATAGCAATGATGCGTGTGAGGAAGGCAATCTCGGAGCAGGAGCTCTTCCTTCTTGTTTGGAGCAACTTTATAGAACTGCTCATTCTTTTGAGAAAGTTTCTTGCATTGATTGGGACAATATAATTGGAGGCACCCCTCATGGATAAAAAAGCTATGGCTATGGAATTTGTTATTGGTATGATTATTCTTATTGTTGCATTAATCACTATTATTTTAATTTATAGATCAACGCTTACAGATTCAGGAGAAAATCTTAGGCAAACACAGTATGATGCTTTTAATGACTGTGACAATGATGGTGTTCCTAATATTAGAGATAGATGTTGTGGAACTCCGACTGGGGATAAAGTAGATCTTGCAGGCTGTTCAGGAAGGAATGATGAACAACATACGTGTTGTGCAAAAAAATGAATAAAAAAGGACAACTTTTTGTTTTAGAAATAATTCTTAAGACTATACTTGCTATTAGCATGGTCCTTTTTGTGTTCTGGCTTGTTCTCCAAGTCTATGAATGGGGTTTTGGAAGCTCGAATGACCTTTCTGATGAAACCTTCACTGAGTTTGTAAACACTTTAACCACGATCAAAGAAGGAGAAGTAAAAAATCTGAAAGAGCTCATACTTGGAGAAAAGGATTTTGTTTATGTTGTAAGCGCAGATGCTGAAGCAACAGTTTTTATACGCAGTAACACAGGAACTTTGATTCCTTCTTCAGAGCCTTTTACGTATTTTGTCTTTCAAAAACCTTTAGACAGATGTCCTTTAGAACAAGCATGCGCTTGTCATTGTGACGAAGGGTATGGTCAGTCACAGATTACTTGGAAAGGAAAATCAGCAGTTTCTATGACATGTGAGAAGCTTCTTTGCCAGCCATTGGGAAAAGAAATTTCATTTCCTGAAAAAACATCTTCTTACATGTATTATTATGCTCAAGAAAATCCTTCTCTAGATCAAAGTTCTTTTGAAGAGGGTTATTCTTTTGTTAGAGAGTTTAGTTCTGATGCGCCTGAAACATTTTTAACTCTGGAACGTTATAAAAATACTATTTTTTTCTGTGAAGGACCTTTAAAATGTGTTCCTAATGAAATGAAGCAGCAACTTGATGAACAAGAGCTTACAAGAACTCAAGATCAGGCAATTGCTATCTATACAAAATTTGCTCAGGATGCAAAGAGCTGTCTAGCAAATCTTCAATGTAATGAGGTAATCATGGAACCCTTACCTGCAAATTATCGTATAGGTCATTATGACAATGAACTTGTTATTGCTCAAAAAAAGGAGAGGGGTTGGCAGCCACTTTCTGTAGAGGATATTCCTCTTCCGTCCTGCCAGACTCGTATTATAGAAACCTATGAGCCATTAATTTCTCATATTGCAGTTATCAATCGAAATGGAGCTGTTCCCTGTGTTCAACAAAAAGTTGAAGTCTAAAAAAGCAATTCTTCCTCTTATTGCTGCTCTAGAATTTATTATTTCTCTCACTGCAACATTTCTTTTTTTGCAAGTGGGTGAAGGTGTCATGACAGGAACAAATCATCAAAAACTTTATTTTGTGAGAGATATTCCTTTTACCTTAGATGCAATAGGATCTACTCATATCAATATGGACTATTTTTATTCTCTAGAAGGTGTTGCAGATTTTTATTATACTTTTGAAAATACTGCTTTTTCTCTCGGTGAGAATGAAAGAGATCTCTATGCAAAAAAATATCCTGTTATAGCGAGTCCCTCTTCAATCCTCATAGGTAACTTTTCTCATCCCAAAGGTTTCGTTTTTTCACAACAAGGTGGTATTTTGAGTGTTCATAATAACACAGGAGTTACTGTTAATTACAATAAGGAAAAATGTGATCCACTTCCTAAAATATCAACACCTTTGTTTGTTCTTGATCCGGGGCATGGTGGAGATGATTACGGTTTTGTTTCTGGCTCCTCTCAAGAATCTGTTATCGCGAGAGAGCTTGGGGAAGGTGTTAACGGCTTTTTTGGTAATCTTCTTTCTACAAGGGACTTAGGTGCAGAACAAACAAAAACGCTTGATGACAAGCAAAATCTTTTTCAGGAGTATTCTGGTATTGGGGGAATACTCAGTTTACATTTTGCACAAGAAGATGCTTCTGAAAATAATCTTGTGTTCTATGTCAATGCAAAAAATAGTCATTATGAAGAATCAAAGGCATTTGCATGCCATCTTTTAAATGAGTTCATAACTTTTTTTCCAAATACGATCAAGGGAGCAGCTATTATTCCTCTCGATCTCAATCTTCTCGAAGAAAATGATCCTTTGCGTATTCTTGATCATGATCTTATGGGTGTTGTTATAGAAATGGGAAACATCAATAACGCAAATAACCCTTTCATGAAAGAGGAAAAAGATGCTTCTAAGATTATTGCTAAAATCCTCAAAGAAATGTGGGTTCCCGTAGGTGCATCATGACCACAAATAAAAAATCTTCTATTCCAGCAGAAAAAGTTTTTGTGTACATTATCTTTGCACTCCAATTACCCATCCTTCTTTTTACGGTCCTTTGGATTTCTGGAAATTATCAAGCTACAAATGCAAACATTCCTGAGGGATTACCAGAATTTCTTGTTGTACATCATCAAACCATGAACTGCTTTACGAGCGAAGATCCTTATACCGGACAGTTTATTCCTTATACCTATAAGTATGAAAAGATAGGTACATCATCTTTTACTTCTTGTACTCCTGCTGTTCAAGAAATTGCGCGAACGCGGCTGACATTTCAAGGGAAAGATTTTAGTACGCAAGCTTCTTCACCAAATTATAATGATAAACAATTTGCAGAGCGTATTTCTTATTTTCCTTCAGTTCCCAAAAAAGTTTGGAAAGACAACAAACTTGAGGATGTCGAAAGAGGAGAGCTCTTTACCTATTACACAGAGCAAGCAGAGGCAAATTTTAAACTTTCCCTCGTTTTGCAACAGCCTTTTCCTAAGGACTGTTCTTGGCTTGCTACAACGTCTCAGGAAGATGGTCAAAGAATAGCTCAAGAAACCCTGAAAAAATTTCTCGATAGGTATCCCACTTTTACTTCTTCCGATCTTGTCCTTCTTTTTTTGCATCAAGGATTAAAAAGATCAATCGAAGACCAGGGAACTTCTTCTCCCTTAAGCAATCCTTCTTCTTCTTATTTTGAAAATGATAATCCAGCACTTCGTTATTATGCAGATTCTTTTTATCAGTGTGTTGAAGACTATGATCTCACCACTCTGATTCCTCTCACAGCTACGGGTTCCAGTTACGTAAAAAAATTTTATGGAAGTGATCAAACGCCTCCAGAAGAAGGTTTCCTTTACATTAAAATTCCTTCGCCTGACCCGCAACACACAGGATGGAAATATTCCTATTATCTCAAACCAGGATTTGTTCAACCACCTCGAGCAGCATGATAACCTCCAAAAAGTCCCAAATGCTTTGGCCCCCGCTTACTATAGGGTTACTGGTAGGCATCCTTGTCTTCTTTTTTTTAGGAAGTGATGAACTCTATTCTCTTCCAGAATATGTTGTGGGAACACGGGCCCAGCATGTTCTGTTGCAAGAAGCATATGCTCAAAAAGAGTATACGTACACCGATCTTATCGGAAAATACAGTAGTTGGCAAGCTCTTTTCGATTTAGGAGCTAACGGTGGAGTTTATGATCCGCGCTCACATCCTTGTGGGCAAGTGCAAAATGAAATTGTGCTCTGGAACAGAGCTTCTCCAGCAAGACCCTGTTTTCCTACTAAAGAGATGCTTGTGAAAAATTATAGTCCTTATGTGCAAAAAGCTATGAATACTTATCTCCTTCGTCATTACTTAGGAGAAGCATTACAGGACAATTATCGTATTTCACTCATTGAAAAAGAAAACAACACACACATTATCGGCATTGCATTAAAGCCCATGTATTACACCTTTCCTCCACCCTCAGCGTCAAAGGCAGATCTCGGAAAAGGGTCATTCTCTTTTTCACCTCCAACAGTTACTTCCCATCCTAACATTCCTGACGGAAAAATCATCACAGCACTTTACGCTCTCAAATTAGATTTTCACACCCAACTTCCTTATTCTTTTGATCAATTTGTTGTGGTAGGACAAAAAGCAAACGAAACACTCCAAACCTGTGCTCTAGAAGAGGTTCGTTCTTGTGTAGAGAGAAAAAAGACAGAGTTTACAACTCCAGATCAAACTTGGGAAGTCCAAATCTTTGCAAATGATATTTATACTTTTAAAGTAACTGATCATCTTTCTAATCCTTATTTTGAGAAAGAACCTGTTTATGCTTTTGCATTGCACATTCCACCTTCACAACCTACTCCGTAATATTTTCATTTCTCTCTTTCCATTTTTTATCACTCTTCTTTATATTATATTTTTAAAATTTTTATAAAAGAATAAGAAAAAATATGATAATGCTTTTAGATCATCTGTGCTCCTATAAAAAAAAGAATTCCCACAAGTCCCGCTAAGAGTATCTTTTCAACAAAAGAATTGGTTTCTATAGGTCCATGCAAGCGTAATGTGGTGATAGGATGTAAAAAGTTTACACCTAAAGGTGTCATCGCATCAATCATCAAATGAGAAAGGTAGCCTAATGCTAATGCCATACCATAATACCCACCAAGAATCATGTCCAGAAGAAAATAAATTCCCAAGGGGATAAAGACAGAATGAAAAATACCCCTATGCTTGGTCAAAGAATTAATAAGAGCTGAAACCATTTTAGCTTTTTGTGATATCTTACTTCTTTTATTGTCAATATCAGGCATCGCAGCCCCTATCAGAATGAGGAAAGTAAAGACAAACACGTTTGCATCAGGAAAAAAACGATATGCAGCATAGGCTATGACTAACGCAAATGCCATATGAGTTTTAAACATCATAGAAAAAACAAAAAGAGTTCATCTATAAATAGGTTCTTACCGAGGGAGCAAAAATACTAAAACAAACAATAAGAGCTTCACTGACGCAAAGCTTTTAAAGCAGTATATAATAAAAACCATATGGACCATCACCAAATAAAGCATCATTCAACTCCCACTTACCAACCACAGACTGCAAAATCTAAAGAACCAGACTCATCTTCCTCTTTTTCTTTGTTCCAAGGAAATCCTCTTACTAAATTCTTGTTGATCGTTATTATAGTCCTTTCTGTGATGCTTTTTCTCAGTCATACTGACCAAAACGATCTCAAAAAAGAAAATGCATTACTTTCTACACAAAATCAGGGTTTGCAAAAACTCATGCATGATAAAGATACCTTAATAACAGAAAAGGAAAAAACGATCACAGGTCTAGAAAAAGAAAAGTTGGATATGCTCTCTATTCTTGATGACGAAAAGAAAAGTAGAAATATTGCAGAGCGTGAGACCCAGCTTACAAAATTGAGTATAGAAGATGCCCAATTGCAAGTTCAAAGCTCTGACTTGGAAACTCAACAACGTCAGCAAGAACTTAGTTTAGAGAAACAGAAAAATGAAGAGCTTAATGTTCTTATTACGAGTATGAAAAACAATACAGAAGTGCTTAAACAACGCGTTACTGACTTAAATGAACAACTCAACCAATGCATTCTAAGTAGCTAAAAAGAAGGTGTTCCTTGTTCTCTTTTCAGTTCTTCTTGTGGGGAAGGATCCCTGTCAACAAGTTGTACGGTAAACTCTTTTCTGTTGAACATTTCATTGATTTTTACTTTTCCAATACATTTTATGATCTGTCCAAGAAGCTCGTTTTTCACTTCTGCAAATGCCTCAGGGTTTTCTTTGTACTTCTGCATTTCCTCAGGCTTTTTTCCTGCTAAGCGATCTGCTTGAATTTTAAAAAATGCGCATCGAATGGTGTCCGTGCCATCATCGAGTATTACATTGAACACATAACTTGCTCCGTATTGATTTTCAAAAAATTTTAAGTCAAATACTTGTACAATGGTGCCCAGAATATCTGCTCTCTCTTCCTGTTCTTGTAAGTCTTTGATTGATTTTCTCTGTGCGGGAGTAAACTCTTCTCGTGAGGCTCCTATATTAACAGCAATTTCTACTCCCGGTGGATTTCTGATGATGTGCGAGTTTTCATTGCAGTGTAACTCAACATATCCTTTATTTTCTTTTGCATATGCCGAAACAATGCGGAGATTATCTCCGGGAACAAGTTTACTGATCTCATCTGCCTTGCTCCCCCAACATGTTACTCTTATCTGTTTTGTTTCATCTGCTAAACGAAATGAGCCTACTTTTCCTGTTCTATTTTCTTTTTGAAATTCCTTTATTTCATACACTTGCGTTACTTTTCCTATAACCTCTAAGTCTCTCATGCCAGGAAGTACCTGACTGAGTTTTACTTTTCCATTTGTTTTTTCAAAGAGTTTGACTCCTAATTCATTTGCTACGATGTGTGCAGCGCCTTCTTTGCTGATTAATCCGGAGAGTTGTTCGAGTTTTGCTTTAATTTTTTGTTGAATTTCCTCTTCACTTAATGTAGAAGTTTCCTTGATCTTGGAAAGTACTTGCTCATAGGGTATTTGGATCATCGTTTCACATAGTACAGCATTGCAGAGTTCTTTAAAAGCGTTGTGGTTTACTGGTAATGTTAAGTTTTGTGAGGTTGCCTTGTAGCAAAGTCAGGAGACAACGTGATTCATGCAGCGTTGTCGACGTAAATACCACGATCAAAGGAGTGGTAAACCTACGCAACCTCACAAAACACGGGAAAATTGACTTTACCTGCTTTCGTTGAGTTCCTAATAAGAAAAGAAATAAAAAAGGCAAGGTCTTTCCAAGGGCATGAGTAAGAAACAAAGTGCGGGAACTCCCGTTATTGATGTGCTCCTTGAAGGAGGCTATGATAGCGATATTATTACTACGGTCTATGGCCCAGCTGGCTCTGGAAAAACTAATCTTGCACTCTTATTGACCATCGCAGTTGCACGGCAAGGTAAAAAAGTCATTTTTATGGACACTGAAGGTGGATTTTCCGTTGACCGTTTGCAGCAATTAGCAGAAGATCACAAAGAGATTCTCTCTCATCTCATTTTTTTTAAGCCTACTAGTTTTGAAGAACAGCAAAGGGGATTTGAAAAACTCAGAGGTGTTATTGACGAAAATATCGGGGCTATTGTTATTGATTCTATTGCCATGTTGTATCGTCTTGAATTAGGAAAGAACAATGATATTTTTGACGTGAATAGGGAGTTAGGAAGACAAATCATGTATCTGACAGAAGTAGCAAGAAAAAGAAATATTCCTATCTTTATCACGAATCAAGTCTATACCAATTTTGAAGATAAGAATATTATTAGCATGGTGGGAGGAGATATTCTCAAATATGGGAGTAAATGTCTCATCGAGTTACAAAGTGGAAGGCATGGAAGAAGAAAAGCAGTATTAAAAAAACATAGATCATTACCTTCAGAGAAAGAAATCGATTTTGTCATTTTGCACAAAGGTTTAGAAGAAAGTAAAAAAGAAAATTAGCTTATTCTTCCATAAAATCATCAAGTTTTAAACGCATTTCTTCTTCTGTTTTGATCGTTCCTTTTTGGATGAGGTAATCGCGTGCTACGAGATAGAAAAATAAGCCGAGAGATTTTTTCCCTTTGTTATTGCAGGGTACAACTAAGTCAATACAATTTGACTGGTTATTGGTATCACAGAGTGCAATCACAGGAATGCCAATTTGCATAGCGTCTTTGATAGCGTTGCGGTCAGGCCAGGAGTCTGTAACTAAGATAATCTTTGCTTCGATATAGCTATTCAAACGAGAGTTTGTGAGAATTCCGGGAGGGTAACGTCCTGCAAAAAATTTACAACCGATAAGTTCAGCAAAAGCCTTGACTGCTTTCCAACCATTTTCTCTTCGTGAAACAATGAGAATATCTTCAGGAGTATAATGACTTAACATTTTGGTTGCAAGTTTTATGCGTTCATCAA
Organism: Candidatus Woesearchaeota archaeon; assembly: GCA_018303205.1. Lineage (GTDB taxonomy): Archaea > Nanobdellota > Nanobdellia > Woesearchaeales > JAGWAF01 > JAGVYP01. The sequence continues at coordinate 25,685 of JAGVYP010000017.1, read as the reverse complement.
TCTGTTGTAAGTTAAGAACGCTTAGTCCATCTGGTCTTGTTTTGTAGATAAATTTTTCCATGTACTTGGTTCTAAATTTAGTGCCTATATGAATGCCTGATTTGAGATAGACATCTTGTGCTATTAAGAGTTCTTCTGCCATGATTATATCCCTCCTTGCTGTTTTTATGACCTCAAGCAAGTATTGCATAATGATCCAGTATCACATCATGCTTTGGTAATACTTGTAAGAATCTCGCATCTCTTTATAAAACTTGCGGGTCATTGGGTTTAGTAGAAAAAGTTTCTTGATTTTTCTTATCAATTTTATTCTCTATAAAAAATAAGAGATACCTTCAATACAGAGAAAAAAGATTCATTATCCTAAAAAAATAAAAAAGAAAGAAGGTTTATCTTTCTTCTTCATAAGTCTCTTCAGAGTCGTCTCCAAGCTCTTCAGGTTGTTCTTCTCCAAAATTCTCAGAATCTTCAGGAGCAGGTTCTGCTTCAGCAGGTTCATCCATTCTCTCTTCTTGTGAAGGTGCTGGTCTGCTGCTAGGTTGTGATTGCTCTACAGGTCCTTGTGCATCGCCTATTTTTTCTCCAAATCCTACCTTACGAAGTACTTTAGTAACACGAACGCGAATAGTATCGCCTTCTTTTACTCCAGGTACAAAGATGACAAAGTTTTGCTTTTTAGCAATACCGTCTCCTTTTTCTCCCACAGCTTCTATGCGTACATCAAATTCGTCCCCTACTTTAACTGGCGGAGTAAGGTCATGAAATCCTCCTCGTCCGCTTCCTCGATTTCCTCTATTTCCGTACATGTTCTTTATTCACCTTATCACGTATTTCATATCTTGCACACGATGTGCAATAACCTTTATAGGTAGAAAGAACTATTTAAAGATAGTGCTTTTGACAAAAAAGAAAAATTAGGCTTCTTTCAAGCCATCAGTTTCCACATAAAAACTACATTCTCCGTCAGGTAAGTTAGGAGCATCTACCAATTTTGCAACTCTGCTTCCTTTCTTTCCTTTTCTCAAGTAAATACGAAAGGAAGAGTTATGCCCTACAATATTTCCTCCTATAGCTTCTGTGGGGTCACCAAAGAACTGGTCAGGCTTAGCCATGACTTGATTGGTAACGTACACGCACAAATTAAAACGATCAGCGAGTCTCATGAGCACATGCATATGCTTGTTAATTTTTTGTTGGCGATCTGCAAGTGTTCCTCTTCCTACAAATTCTGCTCGGAAATGCGCGGTCAGAGAATCCACAATGACGAGCTTGATATTCAAGTTGTCTTTTTTGATAAGATCTTCAATCTTTTCTGCCAAAAGCATTTGATGATCAGAATTATATGCTTTTGCAATCTTAATATGTTGAAGAGCTTTTTGTGGGTCCAATCCAGCGCCTTTTGCAAATTCAGTAATGCGCTCAGGTCTAAAGGTATTCTCCGTGTCAATATAGACGACTATAGCATCTTCCCCAGCCCCACCTTCTGTGAGGGATTTTTGCACATTGATTGCTAATTGATGTGCAATTTGGGTTTTGCTACTTCCATACTGTCCAAAGCATTCTGTAATCGCTCCTGTTTCAAAACCTCCTGCAAGTAATGTATCAAACGCTTTTACTCCTGTGGTAATCTTGATCACTTTCTGTCTTCTGGAAAGAGCTTCTTCTCCTGATTCAAAGCCCATGTTCAAGTTACTTCTGCAGATTGCAATCAGTTTTTTTGCAGTGGGTTCTCCCATGCCTGTTGCCTCAATAATTTCTCCAGGTGTTGCAACAGCAATACTCATTAAATCAGTATAGCCCACAACTTCCAATTTTTCCAATGTTGCAGGTCCTACTCCTGGAATGTCTTGCAAGGTCATTTCTTTTTTAACAGGTTTTTCTGCGCTCCCTTCCAGTGCTTTGTCTAATTCTTCCTTCATATCTTCCATTTCTTCTTCCAATGCAGGATCTATAGGTATCATATCCATTTCCCTTTTTGTAGCTTTTGTACTCATCATAATCACCTCACGTTTTTATATCTTATGCACTCACTTGTTCTTTGAAAACAAGGTATTCGTACGCTTTTTGAAGCGCAGCTTGTGCTTTGGGAAGATCATTAATGCGTAATGCATTGGTTGATTTCCATTCTCCTGTTTTGTCTTTGTAGCGTCGTTCAAAGGTAATGTTATTGTACTGGGTAACAAGACCTTCTTTGTTTTGTGCAGTGTTATTCCAGATGGTTACAGCAATAGCACCTGCACGAATTGTTTTTTCTGGTTTATTATTTTCCATTTTTTCTCCTTTTCCTTTCGGTTTTTGTTTCACACTTCCTGATGGTGGACTGCAAGGTCCCAGAAGCGGGAGATATCTTCTTTGCCAGAATGAGGTTTATATATCCTGTTTCAGAATGTCCAGTGTCCAGTGGTACGTAAAATGGGAAATTTGAGGTTTTTGTGCACCATACTTTGAAGGAGTAATGTCAATTCGTGCGTGTTTTGTGAGATTGCATTGGAGCAAGACCAGGAGAACGAGCGATTTATGCAACTCGTTCGACGTAAAACATTGCGACAAGGGAGCAATAAAATCTCCGCAATCTCACAAGCACAATAAAGTTGACATTATCCTTTGAAGGATAATTTTTTAAAGGAAGAGTGATTTTTAAAATCATGTTTGACACAACGTTTCCAACTTCTTCCGTTGCTTCAACCGAATTAACAGCTAGAATGAGGAAAACAGAACTTACACCACGATTTAAAAGTTTATTAAGCCGTATTCTTGATGTAGGATTAGATGCAGGAAACATTTGTAAGCAACAGTTTGATGGTGATGCATGTACTCAATCAAGAGAAACTAGAACATTATATGAGGAAGCAATTCGTGTGATTCTTGGGAGAGAAGAGCTTGATCCTATTCAAGAAGAATTGGCTTATGCTTTAGCATATCATGCTTTTAATCAAACTGATCAACCAGGAAAAGATTATCCTTGTGCAGACTCAATAAGAGAACTATTATCATCTGACTAATTTTTGATTTTACATTCTCACAATATATTTTGATATAGGCTGGTCAATACCAAAAAAAGAAAAGTTTGAAAATGCGTTTCAAAAGATTTCGTAATCTGAAGTAGCAGCGCTTTAAGAAGTTTTTTTCTGCATAGGTGACTATGACTTGTGCAACATCTTTTGCTGGAAGAAGATGCCATTGAGGAGGACGCTTGGTATAGTACTTAAAAAATTCAGTTTCAATACGAGCTGGGCAGATCCATGATACGCGAATGCCTTTCAAGAAAAGCTCAAAGCGAATACTTCTTAGAAATCCAATCACTGCATGCTTTGATGCACAATACACACTATAATTTGCTCTGCTGTACAACCCCGCAATAGAAGCTACGGAAATAATATGACTACCTTTTTTCATTAGGGGAAGCGCATATTGGCATGCATGCATCACTGCTTTTACATTCAGATTAAATTGTGCATCCCAATCATAATCCTTGATTTCGGATAAAGATCCAGGAATACCCATTCCCGCATTATTAATGAGAACATCAATTTGTTTAAAGGTCTTTTTTATTTCTTCAAAAACTCTTGTAAGCTGGTCTTTTTTTGTAATATCCGCAGGAATAACCAGAACCTTTGTTTTTGAGGAAAGATGTTCAGCAATGCGAAGTAATCTTTCTTTTCTTCGTGCAACAAGGACAAGATAAGACTTTTTTTTTGCAAAGAGTTTTGCGCATGCAAGTCCAATGCCGCTACTTGCTCCTAGGATCACAACAACTTTTTTTTCTAGCTTCATAAAAAGAGGAAAGTAACTTCTTTAATAAAGCTTGACTAAAATAGTGTTCTGTTGTCTCTCTTCTTTTCTCTCTTTTTTTGAAGGTCATCACGGTGATATACTACTCTTACTTTTTATGGGTATACTCTTTTTGTGACAATGCGTAGATCTACTGCTCCTTCGATCGCAGATCTTGCGAAAAACAACCTGCATGAATCGGTTGTTTTTCTGATCTTGCTACAAGGCATTGTCACTTCATTTGGCTATATCTCTCCTTACGAAGTTTTATAAATATATGAGGAATAAGTGCATCATGTTTGATCTTACTAAAAAGCAGGCTGGAGTGCTCTTGATAGGTCTTTTCCTGGCTGTAGCATCCTTACGCGTGTACCTTGCACTTTCTGTTCCTTCCTTAACAAGTGGGGATGCGTATCATCACTTAGGGCAAATTGAATCTTTACAGTCCCAGAGCGGTTCTCTTTTTGCTAATGACTTTAGTTATAGGGCACCTCATTTTTTTCTTCCCGGGTATCAATATATTCTTTCTTTTTTTAGTCATGGTTTTTCGGTGCTTCTTGTTTTAAAGGTGGTTCCTAACATTTTTATTGCATCCCTGGTTTTTCCCATGTACCTTCTTATTTTCCTTCTCTCTCGCGTAAGGCATATTGCACTCACAACAAGTTTTGGCGCTGCCTTTGTCCCTATTCTCTGGAGTACCTTGAATACGGCTTCTCCTATGACCGTAACTCTTCCTCTCATTCTCTGGCTTATCTATGCATTCTTTCGTATCAAAGAGCATGCTTTTCAAGTGCTTTATTTTACCTGTCTCCTCTTGCTCTTGATTATTCACCCTTCTCTTTTTCTTATTCTTCTTGGTTTTCTTTTTTATTTTGTTCTTCTCAAAACTGAAAAAATCGGGATCATTGCCGCAGATCTTGAAGTCATTCTTTTTTCCCTGTTCCTAGTGGTCTGGGCGTATATGTTGCTCTTCAAAAAATTATTTTTAGCGCATGGTATAGCTTTTATCTGGTTGAATCTTCCTCAACAATTAATCAGTGATATTTTTGCACGATTTTCCATTCTCGAGGGGATTTATACGATTAGTCTGGTTCCTTTTTTTGCGGGGATCTTTAGTGTGTATTATTTTATTTTCAGGAGGAATTATCCTCAAGTGTACTTAATGATCGCTTTGAGTATCATAACAACGCTAGCGATCTGGTTTGGTTTTTATCCTCTCCAGGAGGGGCTTATGCTTCTGGGCTTGTTTCTTGTGCTTCTTGCAAGTTTTTCTTATACGTTATTGCTCAATTATGCAGAGCGCATAAAGTATCCTTATGCTTATCCTCTTTTGAGTATCGCAGTTCTTATTTTGATCGTGTTTACTTCTCTTGTTCCTTCTTTGCAAGTTGCCCATGCTAATATTGAAGAACGTATCAGTGAAGAACAAGTAGCTACTTTGACTTTTCTTCGGGAGCAAACTCATCCTTCTGCCATTGTCTTTGCAGATATTCAAGATGGTTATCTTTTAAGTTCTCTTGCGCAACGCAGAAATGTTATTGAGCCAAATTTTTTACTTTCCCTTGATGCATCAGAGCGCTATCAGGATATGAAACGTATTCTTTCAACATTAAATCCTGAAGAAGCGTATCTCTTGCTTGACAAATATGGGGTTGATTATGTCTATGTCTCCCCTTCTATTCTCTTTAATCCCGAAGCGCAGATCCTCAAATTTGATGAGTATCCTAAATGTTTTCAGTTAGTCTATGACAAAGCCTATAAAATCTATTATCTTGCTTGTGGGGTGAGTGATGTATGAACTCCTTTTCTCAACAGCTCTCAAAATTTCATCATCTCAGTTTTTTTCAGAGGTTTTTCTTTTTCTCAGCTCTTGCATTACTTATTTTTAGCATTCCCTTTGCGATGCGTTTTTTTCAAGGAGACCCTTTTTTTCCTGGCGCAAGTACCTATTATCATATGCGCTTAATAACTGAGCAGCACAGTGGTTTTACTCTTACCGATACTGCTCTTGGAGAACCCAGGCCTTTCCTTTTTACACCCTATCATCTTCTTTTTTTTCTTATCTCTTCCTTCTTATCTCTTTCTCTTACTTTCATTTTTCTTCATTTCTTCCTTTTCTGTTTTACTTTTTATTTTCTTCTTCGTTTGTTTCGTTTCTTTGCTCTTCCTCCTGTTCATCAATTGCTCTTTAGTGTTGTCTTTTTTCTTTCTCCTCTCACTCTTTTCGTGTACACGCACATCCATCCAGCTCCTTTGTACTTATTCCTTCTTGTCTTCCTTGTTTGGGCATTAGTAGAAGGGTATTCTTCTTGGTTGAGCATTTTTTGTGTAGTGCTTCTTCCTTTTTTCGGATTTGCTCCCGCTTTTATCGGTCTTCTTTGTCTTCTTACACTGGGGCATCAGCGACAAAAGATAGCTCTTGGAGTTCTTGTCATCATGAGTATACTCTTTTTTTCTTTTATCGGCTTTGGGTATGGTGTTCCTCCTTTGATGCACCTTACTTCTTTTTCAGAATTCTTTGCAGATCTGGGTGCAATGCAAGGGTATAGCATTTTTACTCTTTTTCTTGCTTTGACAGGCGTTATTGTTACTTGGCGTATGAAAAAAGAGTATAGAAAGTATTATCTCTTGGCAATGCTGGGCATTGTTGTTCCTTTTTTTGTTGAAGGATTACTTTTTTATCAAAATATCTTTATTTCTCTTGCTGCAAGTTTCGGTTTTTTGCATCTCTATAAAAGAAAATGGAGCTTGCCTTCTCTTCGTTTTCTTTCGTTGCTTCTTGTGACCTGCGGTATTTTGTTTACTTTTGTAAGTTCTCTTTCCGCACTAGCAGCATCGCAACCCTCTTCATCGTTCTTAGCAGGTGCTCTTTGGATTCAAGAAAAAACTCCGTCTTCCTCATTGATCCTTGCAGATTCCTCTTCCGGATTTTTGATTTCCTCTCTGGCACAACGCACCATCTTTCTTGATGAGCAAGATCTTTTTTTTCCTTCTTATGCGCAACGCACTCAAGATCTTGCAAAAGCACGTTCTGCAACAACCCTTCCTGTACTCCACGCATTTTTTCAGAACTATAGGATCACTCATATTTTATTCACAAAAGCACAACAGGAAGAGCTGTATACTCAATCGTTCTTCATGCTCGTCGAAAACACGGAAAGCTTTAAAAAGGTCTATGAAAACAATCTCTTTACTCTTTGGGAATACCAAGGTGGAGCAGCATGAAACAAATCATCCTTTGGTTGATATCATTTATATCACTTTATTTTACCATAGTGTGGTTGTTTTTTGTTTTTTTGGAAGAGAAAAAGAACCTTCCTCATCAGAAAAAAATTCCTTTTGTTACCTTAACGATTCCCGCATATAATGAAGGAAAGACTATTCTGCAAACCCTTACTTCCCTCATCCAAGTAAACTATCCTAGAAATAAATATGAAATCATTGTTGTTAATGATGGAAGCACAGACAATACTCCTTCTTTGGTTCGTGCGTTTATGAATCAACATCCTCAGTATCATATTACTTTTCTTCATCAAAAGAATAAAGGAAAAGCTGCAGCGCTTAACCATGCGCTGGATCGTGCGCAGGGAACTTTTTTTGCTTGTGTTGATGCTGACTCTACGATAGACAAAGAAGCTCTTCTTCCGATGATTCCTCATTTCCAAGATGAGAAGATAGGGGCAGTAATCAGTGTTATTAAGGTTAAAAATATGAAAAATATTTATACACGTATGCAACGCATAGAATATGTCATTAGTTCCTTTACCAGGAGATTAATGGCCAGTATTCAAACCCTTGCCATGACTCCAGGAGTCTTAAGCTTGTATAGGACTGAGGTACTTCGTAAGATTGGTAAGTTTTCAGAACAGAATATGACTGAAGATTTTGAAATTGCCTTGCGATTAAAATATCATGGATATCATATTCTTCTTGAACCAAAAAGTGTCACGTATACCACAGTCCCAAGTACTTTTTCAAAATTGACACAACAAAGAGTGCGTTGGTTCAGGGGCTTTATTAACAATCATCTTCAATATCGTTCTATGTTTTTTAATAAACAGTACCATGCTTTTGGCTTTTTTCAACTTCCTTTGAATGTGCTAGGTGTTCTTGTGCTTTTGACCACGACGTTTATTCTTTCTTTGAGCATGCTCAGTGAAGCGTATGAATTTTCTATGCGCAGTATCCTGATCCCAGATTATTTCCTATCCCATGTTTTTACATTCCCTTCTTGGAAAGAATTTTTTTTAGGACAAGACCTGCAAATTATGCTTCCTATTGCCATTGCTTCTTTACTGGGTGTTTATTTTTTTTATCGTGCCCATAGAGAAATTAAAGAAAAGCTCATACTTTTTCCTTTTTCAATCTGGTCTTATTTTGTTGTGTTTCCTTATCTTACTGCATATCATTGGTTCTCAGCTATTACCCAGGAGATTCTTCGCATGAAAAAGAAGTGGTAGCATGGTCTTTCAAAAAATTTCCTATTTTCTGATTGCAGTTATCCTTTCTTTTTTAGCAGGGAGTTTTTTGGGTGCATCCTTGATGAGGGATCCTATCAGTGATGTTGCTTCACAACTCAGACAAAGCGAGTTGAGTACAGAATCTTATTTGCTTGAACAAGAATTGATCACTGAAAGTACCAATTGCGATTTTGCAAGAACGAGGATTAAGCAGCATTCTGATGCTCTTTACCTTATAGGAAAACGGCTAGAAGCAGAAGATGCGCGTGAACAATTAGGCGAACAAGATTATACATACCTTAAACAAAAGTTTCATCTTCTCCAGATCAGGACGTATACCCTCTATAGAACATTAAGCAAAAAATGTGATTTGCAGCATACCGTTATTCTCTTCTATTTTGGTCAGTCCAATAACGAATCTGCAGAGCAGGGAAAGGTATTGGACAGTTTAGTTCTTGAGTATCCCATAATTGTTTTTGCCATAGAGTATAATTATGATAATAAGCTTTCTTTTCTTGAAGAATATTACGCTATTACTACAGTGCCTTCTCTTGTCTTAGATTTTGAAAAAGTCTTACCCGGAAAACAGGATAGAAACACGCTCATTCGTTATCTCGAACATGACAACCAAGCATAGGATCAATAGCGTTTTTGTCTACAGCTTTCTGATAACCCTCTTTATTTTTTTATTGGGTCTTTTTGCAAATTACGGGCTTGATTTTGTTCGTATTCATGCGCTCTCAGAGGTGATGCGAGAACAGAGCCTGAGCACAGAAGCTTTTTTAACAGAAAAAATGTTTCTTACTGCTTCAGGAGACACGATTTGTGTGGATGCGCCTTATCAGGTGCAACGTTTGCGGGATGAACTGAAACAAGTCGGGGTAGATCTTTCTACGTACAGTACGACCAGTTGGTTTAACAAGAAAGATTTTGATTTTCTTAAAAGAAAATATTTCCTTCTTGAGCTTCGTATGCTTGCATTATTGACGCAGTTGAATAAAGAATGTGATGAAGACTATGTTCCTATCCTCTTTTTTTATCAGGTGGATGATACTTTGAGTGAGAGGCAAGGTTTTATTCTTGATGAGATCAGTGAGTCTTATGAGGGAAAAGTTTTGGTTCTTTCCTTTGATAAAGAGTATAAAGATGAACCTCTTATTATGAGTTTGAGGGATTTCTATGACGTTACTTTTGCTCCGACGCTCATCATTGATTTAGAGAAGAAATATGAAGGCATGCAGTATATAGAAGAGCTTCACGTTGTATTGCAAAACATTCTTCGTGTTCCTGATCCCTACGCTATAAACACGTCTTTTTTTTATGGCAATCTTACAAAAGAAAAACTTTTTCAAACTTTTGCAGAAGCTGATGATACGTTTCTCAAGGCAGAAAGCGCTCTTATGCTTGCACGTTGGGAAGGGAATATAACGTGTGATGTCCTTTCTTTCTATGATCTCATAAAACCTCATTCATCTGTGCAAGAAGCGCTTCTTTTTGAAACTTCTGCTTCCTTAGGCTGTGGAAGAAATAAGAAAGCATTTTATCGAGAAGCAGAACGTGTTTGGAGTGAGCAGAAAAATCCTGCAAGATCAAAAGTAGCGCATCTTCTCTCTACCGGAAAAGCAAATATTATTCTCCCTTTTTCTTCAAATATCACTTCTGTCTTTGTCATACCAGAACAAGGCCTTATTGTTCAACGGGTTGAGGAAACATGGTATGGTCTGGCAGAAGAGGGTGTATTACGTTTTGTTGTTCCTGAAGAAAGAGTGTATTATCCGAATACCAGATTTTTACGACAAGACATGGCATTGCTTCTTCCTTTGCCTCAACAACTTTCTTAAAGACCTCTTTTATCTTTCTCTCTTTCTTATTTCTCTCTTTCTTATTTATCTCATTTTTTTCTTATTTTTCTTTAATTTAGTACAACAAACAATTTTTTTAAAAATGTCAAAAATTATCTTGGGCAGTATTTATCTGTATTTTTCTTTTTTTATAGTCAATAATCAAATATTCTTTTTCTAAGAACATCATACCAAAAAAGATTTATGATCCTTTATTTGTCGTTGTTTTCAAAATGTCAAAAATGAATAATAACCTATAAATAACATGATAAAAAAGGGTTCAAAAAGATTCATTCCTTGTTTTTATCACTTTTTTTGACAACACTTTTTTTTCGTAACGCTTAAAAATGTCAGATGATTCCCTTCTCTTATGCATCCGTTACATCGCTTAGGAGATTTGCGATTTATCCTTTTTTTTATCCTTCTTCTTTTGGTGCTGTACACCGTTGTGGGCTCACAGGAGACTTTGCCTTCTGATGATTACCGTTCTTTAGTGAGTGCAGCATATCAGGATAAAAATCCGTTCCTGGTTCCTTATACTACTCTTACGATTTCCCAAGGTTCTTCTCAAACACTACGAGCTGCTCTCTATGGACAATTTGAACAGTATCAGGAGTATCACCTTGGCTTGAGTTGTGTTGATCAACAACAGAGTCCTTATCTTGCTGATTTTACCTTTGCTCATTTTCCACAGTATGTTCATGTTCCTCAGGGAAGAGTTACTCTTTTAGAAATGGTCTTGGCTGTTCCGCTCCATGCAAAACTCACTGCGTATCTTTGTAGGTTAGAATTAGGACATCCTGTCCCAGCACAAGGATATGCACAAGCGCGCACGAACATATTAGCATCAAAAGACATATATATCTTTGTTGTGCCTAGAAACGTATGAAGCTGCGCTCTTCACTAATTATCTTTTTTATTCTTTTTCTTTCTTTGCTGGCAAGGATTATTTTACAATTTCAACATATTGCCCTCTGGTGGGATAGTTCTGTGTATCTTGCTATGGCAAAATATCTTGTCTCAGATGGTATTTCAGGAATCTGGGAACCTATTAGGCCACCTTTACTTCCTTTGCTCTTAACCCTTGGCGAATTCTTTCATCATAGTTTTTTTTTGGGCATTGCTCTTCAAATTGCGCTTTCTTTAGGATGTATTTTACTCCTCTTTTTCATAACCGAACATCATCTTTCAAGAAAAGAAGATTTTCTTGCTATAACTCTTTTTTCTTTTAGTGGTGTCTTTCTTTTTCTGAGTAGTCAAGTGTATACAGAAATTCTTGCGATGTTTCTTATTCTTTCAGCTTATTTTCTTTTTTTGCGCAAACAGTTCTTCTTTGCAGGAATGGGTATCAGTTTAGCTATTCTTGCAAAATTTCCTAGTGGTCTTTTCCTTTTTGTTCTTGGCTTTGCTCTTTTATTTTCTTCCTCTTCACTCAAACTGCGTTTTCGTCATCTTTCTCTTTTTATTTTAGGTAATCTCATTTTTTTGGTTCCTTTTTTGCTGCTGAATAAACTTTTTTATGGCTCGTATCTCAATGTGATTTTCGAAGCGCAGGAGATTATCGGGAGTGTCTTAGGATGTAATGTGCTTTATGCAAAGCCTTGGTATTTCTATTTTTCATCACTCTTTTTTTCTAACCCTCTCCTTCTCTTAAGTGTAGGTGGCCTTTTTTTGAGAAAAAAAATAAAAAATTATCCTCTTCTTTTGATGAGCACTCTCATTCCTTTTTTGTATTTTATGAGTATCACTTGCAAAGATCATCGTTATTCCTTATTCTTTCTTCCCTTTCTTTGCATCTTTGCAGCACAGGGGATCATGTTTGTTATAGAAAAGTATCAATTTTCTTATAAAAAAATTCTTGTTCTCGTTTTGCTTTTTTCTTTGATCTCTTCATTTCTTTTTGCGTTTAGCTTGATTATCCCAACGAGAAATTATTTTGAAGATCAGGCAATGAACTTTTTTGAACAACAAAACTTTTCAGGACCTGTTCTTACAACCCATCCTCGTGTTGCTCTGGTGAGTAATGCTTCGGTTATCCCTGTCTATTATGCCCGTTATGATGCACGACTTGCAAAACAATTCTCAACATATGTTCATAGTTCCATATCCTATACCCTTTATTTTGATACATGTGCAGGAGGCGTTATCTGCCCTCCCGATGATCTTCTTTGTAAAGAAGAAAACGAAGCGCTGATTACGTACATAGAGCAGAACACAACAATACTTTATGATGTTACAACAGAACGTTGCAGGTATCTTATTGCTCAGACATAACTTTTCTTCTTTCTCTCATTTTTCTTTTGATCTCTTTTTGAAATGAGTTTTTCTTATCTATCCCTCTTTGATTCTTTTTTTTTTTTAAAAATATAAAGAATAAACCATACGAACTAAAAATAAGAAAATTGAACTACTTTTTATTTCTTTTTTATAAAATCTGCGATGGTAAATCCTTCTTTTTCTTTTTGAGAAATCGGAAGTATTGCTTCTGGTGTTTCTTCTTCAATCAGAGTGATGTGCAGTGTGCTTTCCATCTTTTTTGCTAAGGGGATACTGGGTTGGAAATGTCCTGATTCTATTTTTTGTATCACTGACTCTTTTTCTCCAAGTTGTTTTGCAAGAAATTCTTGAGTCATTCCTCTTTTTTCCCTTGCTGTTTTAATCAGGGAAGCATATGCATTCACAATAAGAATGATAGGCTCTTCAATCTCTTTCTTCATCTTCTTTTCAATGGGCTTGGGAGGAGCACGCAAAACTTGTCCATAGGTCGTGCAGAGCTTGCAAACCTGTATGGGGGTGTTCTCAATCTTTGTGAGAAACAAGGGAGCGTCTTTACCGCACATTTCACATTGCATGTTCTAGGGTACTTTTTTCCTTCTTTTATATTTTTTGTTTCCAAAAAGAGATCTTTCTAAAAAGATGCTTAAAATTGCTTCGCAACCTTTATAAATTTGACAGTGCCAAGGTTGTTATGATCTCTTTTTTTGAACGTTGGAGGGTAAGACTACTCCGTTTCAGGGTTCTTCATGATAAACATCTTAATCCTCATAAGAGATGGCAGGTTAAGCCTAAGCCCTGGTATCAAAGATTCTGGTTTTGGGCAATACTCATTATAATACTCTTATCTATTTTTTACTATTACTCTTCTGAAGAAAGTGAATCTGAGTCTTTACTCTCTGAAAATATCAGTGAACAAACAAATGAAGCTCAAAAAGAATCTGTTGCTCCTCCACCACAAGAACAGCCTCAAGAAGTCCAAACACCAGCTGTTCCTGAACCACCCGTACTTCCTGTCCAAAATATAACAAACATAACCAATGCCACGATAGAAAACACTACCAATATTACTCCTCAAGCCCCCCTTGTTCAACCCTTAAAAGTTACTCTCTCCCATTTTCCAACACAAGGAGTCATTACCCCTCTTAATGGAAGTGCATCTTCTTTTCAACAAGAAGTCTCTTTTTTAGAAAACCTGTTATCAGACACACTTACTCTTGATCAAGCTTCTTATAGCTTCCAAAATAAGGGTCCTATTTTTTCTTTGCGCTTTCTCTTTTCTAATGTTCCTTTATCTCTTCTTCCTACCTCAACTCTTACACTTTTAAACACTCCTTATGTCGTGAGCAATGTTGTGCAAGATGGAAGTCGTTTGAGTATTTCTCTTATGAGGGGAGAACAAACACTGCTTTTGGCTGAAGGTGAAACCAAGAATATTTCATTCAATGGCAAAGAGTACTCTTTAGAAGTTGCTGCCATCTCTAATCCTGTCGATGAAGATGGCAGTGGTGTAAAGCTTAAAATAAACGGTGAGTTTCTAAATACCTTAAAAGCAGGTGACCTTGAAATCTCTGATGGAATCCCTTTTGGTGCAGGATACATTCTTTCTGAGGGGGATGATCGTTTTCTGCTTCTTGTGAACGCTACTTCACTCAAATTTGTTGATGGGGATACCTCTTCTACTACCTTTGTTGGTAATGGTCTTGTTTTAGATCAAGAGGTTCTGGAACATGTGCATGTTGATGCTGCTCTTGAAGGTGACCTTCTTAAAGAGGTGATTTATCGTTACCATGCAGATCATACCTATGAAGAACTGAATAGCAACTCTTCTAGCTTGCGTTCTTTTATCCATGAAGAAAAAGCGCTTCTGGGTGCACCCTGGGATATTCTCTTTTCCTAGTAATTTTGTAGTAATTTTTTATTTCGAAGTAGTAACGGTAACTTTAAAATAGCGCTTTCCAGCTTCAGGGTATGGTTGCTGTGGTTTCTTTGAAGGACATAAAGCAATTTACGAAGCAAGCGTTAGAAAAAGGAGCAACCTTGCAGGACATTAGGGTAGCTCTTCAGGAAAAAGGTTGGCCGCAAAAGGTTATTGAACATGTCTTAAATACTTTTCGTTCAGGAGCAAAGCCTCTTCTGCAATTAAAAAATGTTAGTAAGCATTTTGGTAAAGAGGTTGTTTTGAATTGTGTTACTCTTGATATTTACGCAGGTGAAATTTTTGCAGTTATCGGAGTAAGTGGTTGTGGAAAAACGACTTTGTTAAATACCTTGGTAGGCTTTGTTGAGCCTGATGAAGGTGGAGTAACACTGAATATTGATGCAGAGCCTACGTATGAAGTAGAAAAGTTTATTCCTAATCCTAATGCGATAAAAAGTCTGTTTGGATTTTCTACGCAAAGTCCTTCTTTTTATGAAAATCTTACGGTAGAGGAAAACTTGGAGTATTTTGCGAGTTTATATGGTTTGAAGGGTGAAGAAATTCAAAAGAATAAAAATAGTCTTCTCAAACTTCTTGGTTTAGAAGGTAGCAAAGATAAATTTGGAAGTGATCTTTCCAGGGGAATGCAAAAGCGCCTGGATATTGGTTGTGCTCTTATTCATAATCCTAAAATTCTCATTTTGGATGAGCCTACTGCTGACTTAGATCCTTTTTTGAGAGGAGAAATGTGGGCTCTGGTGCAGGAAATTAATAAGACAGGAACAACTATTGTTCTCACTTCTCATTTTTTGAGTGAGTTAGAATCTTTCTGTGATAGGCTTGCTGTTTTGTACAATCATGCCATTGTTGCTATTGGAACTCCTCTTGAACTTAAAAAGTATTATACTAATAATTATGAAATTCATTTTCAAATCGTGTCCCATCAGTATGAGCCTCTTCTTGCCAAGCTCAAACAACAAAAGGAGTTGGGCATTACTAAAATGCATATTGAACGCCATAAAGCAGTGCTTTATACACTGTACCCCCAGCAAACCCTGCAAGCTCTTATTATGTTGATCAATAAGTCAAAACAGCAACTCTTGGATATTGATGTAAATAGGCCGTCTATTCAGGAAATTTTTGAAACGATGTTGAAAAGATGAGCAATCTGATTACCTTGGTACAAAAAAATTTTCGTCTTTTATTACGTGCTCGTATGTCCAGCCTTATTGTCATTTTAGGGCCTTTGCTTGTTATTCTTTTAGTAGGGATTGCTTTTAATAATTCTAATCTGTTTAAAGTAAACGTGGGTATGTATGCTCCTGAAGAAACTGAGCTTGTGCAATCTTTTCTTGAGGATCTTGGAGAAAATCATTTTGCTATTACACGATTTACCAGTGCTGAGGACTGTATTGATGCCATTAAAACAGGTGTTGTGCATCTGTGTGCTGTTTTTTCAGATATTTTTTCTTTGGAACCCCATGCTAAGAATGAGATCATTTTTTATGCGGATTTTTCTAGAGTGAATTTAGTCTATAACATCTTGGAAGCAACTTCTGCTACGATTTCAATGACGAGTTCTGAGCTGAGCTTAAATCTTACGACGCAGTTGATTACTACTCTTGAAGAAGTGCGTGATCTCATGAAAGCAAAGAGGGGCATTTTGGTAAGTATGACTACGCAGAATGATCAGCTCTATCAGCGTATTGAACAAGTCACAGAATCCATTAAGGGATTAGATCTTGCTATTGATAAAACTCTTTTTGATACGGGAAATCTTTCTGCTCAGGAAGCAAAAGTAGATTTTCTTATGAAACGTATTGATGGCATGGTAACTGACAATTTACAACAAACGCAGGACTTGGTAACTGCTTTGCGCAATAAACTGGGTACTGTTGCTATTAGTGAGTCAGATAAAAATAATCTTACGGTACTTTTGGATGATGCGCAAACTGATCTTGATCTTCTTACTCAGCAGACAGATCAACTCTTTGTAGATACCAAGCAAGACATTCATCAATTAAGTTTGCTTGCTACTCAGATCATTTCCCAATTGGATAGTACGAGTAGTAAATTAAGTGCTGCAACAGGCGCAAAGAGTAGTACTGCTGAAAATCTGGATTATATGAAGTTTACTATTGATCGCAGTTTACATCATATTATTGATATGCAACAAACGATTAATAACATTGAAAATTTGGCAAATAAGGTTGAGGTTACTGATCCTGCTACCATTGTAAATCCCATTACTACTACTGTAAAACCGGTAACTTCTGACAAGTCAAGGTTAAATTATATCTTTCCTGTGCTTCTTGTCCTTATTGCTCTTTTTACGAGTGTTATGCTTGTTGCTACTCTTATTCAAATAGAGAAAGGTTCAAATGCAGCGTTTCGTAATTTCATGACTCCTGTGCGAGATATTACTTCTCTTGCGGCAATTTTCTTTACTGCAATGATCATTCTCCTTCTTCAGCTGACGGTTATCCTCGTTGTAGCAGGGTTATTCTTCTCTACTCAAGTGCTTTTTACTATTTTTGATACCCTTACTGTTTTATTTTTTGTCTGTGCACTCTTTACCAGTATAGGTATGGTTATTGGTTATCTCTTTAAATCTCCTGAAACAGCAAACTTGGCTTCCATCTCTGTGGGATCATTATTCCTTTTTCTTTCTGATGTGATCCTTCCTCTGGAAACGGTTCCTTCTTTTGTTTCTTCCCTTGTGCAGTATAATCCTTTTGTTATTGCTGTTAATCTTTTGAGAAGGACTATTCTCTTTCAAGCGCATGTGTATCAGATGGGTATTGATCTTGTTCTTCTCGTAGTCTATGCTGTCGTGCTCTTCCTTTTCGTTGTCTTTATTCATTATATTACTAAGAAGAGTCATATCATTGCTGCAGTATATAGGCGTAAAAAAGAATAAGCTATTCCTTCTCCCTCCTTCTTCTTTTATTTTTTCTGTTTTGCCTATTTCTCTATATCTTTCTTATTTTTATCTTATCTCTTCTTTTTATTTCACCATCCTCTTTTTATAAAAAATAATTAAAAATAATTCAAAAATAAAGAATGAAAAAATACCAAATAAATCAAGAACAAGGAATGACAAAGAAATACCTAAAAAAATAAATAAAAATTACTTTTATCACGTCCTCAAAGAATAAACTTATAAATGGTCAAAGAATAAAGGCTTGTATGAAAGACGAAATGCGTACTCTCGAACTTCATGTTTTGATACAGGAATTGCAGTTTCTTCTGGGAGCAAAAGTGGAGAAAGTGTTTCATCCTGAACCTTTGAAGATTATTCTTCATCTGCATGTTCCGAATCTTGGAAAACAATTTCTTCATATTACCTTGCCTTCTCTTCTGTATCTTTCTTCTGAAAAAGGTGAAACACCTGAAGTTCCCTCTGGCTTTTGTGTTTTTTTGAGAAAAAAATTGATCAATGCGCGTCTACAAGATCTGGTTCAAAAAGACTCAGAACGTATTGTAGAAATGATCTTTTCTACTAAAGATGCTCTTTTTCATCTTTTCTTAGAATTTTTTGGGAAGGGTAATCTTGTGCTTTGTGATGAGCAGCAAAAGATTCTTTCTTTGATCCAACCTCAATCCTTGAGTGATCGTGTTTTACGTGGTGGTATTCCTTATGAGCATCCTTCGCGTTCTGTGAATGTTTTTGATCTTTCCCTTGAACAGTTGCAGTCTCTTTCTTTTGAGGAGAATATCTCAAAGACTTTAGCGATTAATCTCGGTATGGGAAGAATGTATGCTGAAGAGCTCTGCGTGCGTGCAAAGATTGACGTGAAGGCTACTCAATTTACTCAGACCCAATGGAAATCATTACATCTCACGATTCTTTCTTTTCTGAAGGAAAAAACAAAAGGATATCTTATCAAAGAGGGAGAAAAGATTATTGATATTGTTCCTTATCTACTTCATTGTTATGCCAAGAACACTCAAGAAGAATATACTACGTTTCATGAAGCTCTTAACATTGTTTTTTCTCAGACTTTACAGTTACAGCAACATCAAAAAAAACAAAATATACAAAACAAAAAGCTTTCCAAGGTTATGGTTATTATTGATGCGCAAACTAAACAGATAGAAAAGATGGAAGAACAAAGAAGGCATGCGCAGCGTGCTGGTGAATTGCTCTATGAACATTATCAAGAGGTTTCCTCGTTGCTTCATCAAATGAAAGCATTACATAAAACTCATTCTTGGGATGAAATTAAAAAAATGTTGCAACATCATTCTCTGTTCAAGGACATCAATGAAACGACAGGCGAAATCACCATAGAAATTCCGGATTAGTCGTGTTTTTTTTGTTCTTTCTCTTTTTTTCCCGTTTTTCTTTCGGTTCTTTTTCTCTCGTACCGGACATTTTTCATTTTTTTCTAGGAAAGTGCTATTAAGCATACCATCTCCTTTTTGTTGAGGTGATCCCATGGGATTAACAAACAAAAAAGAAGAACAATTGAGAAAAATGCCGTATTTGGAAGCGAAGATGTTTCGTAGCAAAGATGGACGTTTTGTAGTACATCGCACGGTTATTACAGATATTAAACCGGTTGCGTATTATGAAAAAGTCTTGTCTAACGAAGAAACGTCTGAGACTATTGACTTAAGTCAAGAAGAACTTGTGGCATAAACTTTTTTTTTGCTTCACTGCACCAAGTAAACCTGCTTACAGGTGTGTTGCGGTGAAGATTTTTTTGTAAAAACAGCTCCTTCAGACTTGTTCATGAAGTTTTTTTTATCTATTCTATTTTTTCTTTTTCATTATTTTTGAAACGATCCTTCTTGTTTAGAATTTGTATTTTAAAAAAATAAGAACAAAGATAAAAAAGTGGACAGCTTACCGGGTTTCCCGCGGAATGCAGTACATGCCGATACGGAAGCTT
>JAGVYP010000017.1:0-6474 GCA_018303205.1 Candidatus Woesearchaeota archaeon | reverse complement strand
TAACCAAGCCCCTATGGCCGTCCAAGGATGTAAATTTCCACTCCTTTATAAAAGTTGTGTCAAAAAATAATTTCTATATTGTAAATAAACTTATTTTAAAGAAACCATATAAACTCTGAGGATCCTGAAAAGTCATGCTCAAAAGAGAACAAATCAGCAAAAACTTGACTTCCCAAGAAAAAGAGGTAGTAGCTAAGCTCTTCTCTTTTCGTCAAGAACATGTTTTTGAATATTGGAACACACTCCATAAACCAGAAAAAACCCAGCTTCTTCAAGATCTTTCTCGTATTGACTTTTCTTTCTTCAAACTCATCAAAACAAAGAAAAAACAAAAACATCATTTTTCACCCATAAACGTCATTTCTCCACCAAAAACTCATCAAGAAAAAATAGATGCTCAGAAAGCATATCTGACAGGAGAAGATCTTCTCAAAAAAGGCAAAGTTGCCCTTTTTATGGTTGCAGGAGGACAAGGTACAAGACTAGGCTACCCTGGTCCTAAAGGGTGTATATCTGTAACGCCTGTACAGCAGAAATCCCTCTTTCAAGTCTTTGCTGAAAAAATAAAAGCCTTAGAACAAAAATATTCCATAAGTATTCCTTGGTATATCATGACCAGCCCTCAAAACCATATTGCCACTGAGCTTTTTTTTAAAAAACATCATTTTTTTGGTTTACAAAACGTTCATTTTCTTCAACAAGGGATCTTCCCTAGCTTATCTTCAGAAGGAAAATTGCTTTTGAAAGACAAAAACCATCTTCTTCTTAACCCTGATGGGCATGGTGGTGCATTAGCTCTTATGCAAAGAATTCTTCCAGAACTTCATCAGCAAAAAAAAGAGTTCATCTTTTATTTTCAAGTTGATGATGTTCTCACCAATATAGCAGATCCTCTTTTTTTAGGATATCACGCTCTTGCAAATGCTGACATGAGTACCAAAGCTGTAGAAAAAACAGATCCTGAAGAAAAAGTAGGAATTCTTGGAATGATTGACAAAAAACAGGGTGTTATAGAATACTTTGATCTGGCTGAACAACAAAAAAAAATGAAAGACAAGAATGGAAAACTCAAATATAGGGCAGGAAATATCGCAGTGCATCTTTTTAGTATTCCTTTTCTTCAAAAAATAAAAAAAGCAAGTTTACCTTTTCATCTTGCAAAGAAAAAAGAAACCATTTTCAAAAAAAATACCTTTGTTCAAGAAGAAGTTTTCAAATATGAACGTTTTATCTTTGATACCCTTCCGTATGCAAAAAAAACCATAACGTTGATGGTTGACCGTGAAAAAGAATTCGCTCCTTTAAAAAACAAGGAAGGAGAAAAATCGCTTATCACAGTTCAAGAAGCGCAAAACCATCTTTTTGCAACATGGCTAGAAGCAAAGGGCATCTCTATTCCTCGCGATGCTCAGGGAAAAGTACTCTGCTCATTAGAAATAAGTCCTTTGTACGCGCTCACACAAGAAGATTTTATAAAGCGATTTATTCAAAAATCATTGGCACTTAAAAAAGGAGATGCATGGTATGTATCAGAAAAAGAAAAATAATTTGATAAAGCATTTCGTAAATTTTCGAGCGTTTTTCTCCCTTTCTAAAGTAAACCTGCAACGTTCACTTACGTATGTGTCTTTACTCAACTCAGGCATGATCCTTTTTCTTTTGCTCTCAAAACTTCAAGAATATGGTATCTCCATTCATATCACAAAATGGTTTTTTCCTCTTTTTCTAGGCTCGCTTATGGTTATGGCAACTATTGGTTACCTTGATTACAAATTAGGCTTTCATACAGAGGAGTCAAGAGTTTCTAGTGAAAGAAATCCTTACTTTACCGAAATCATTTCTCGTTTGGACAAAATAGAAAAAAAACTTGCAAATAGCAAGAGGAAAAAAAGAAAATGAAGATTCTTATGTGTTGTCCTGACTGGTTTCCCTTCTCTGCGGGATTGGCACAATCCTGTTATGAGCTTTGCAAACAATTTGAAAAACAGGGTCATCAGGTAAAAATCCTTGTTGCAAAAGATCAAGGATTAGAAGAAAAAGGTCTTGAAGTCATCGCACTTCCTTATATCACAAGATTATTAGGGCGAAATCCTCTTTTTTTTCATCTTTATCAAAAAATAAAAGACTATCTTTCTTGGGCAGATGTCGTTTGCGTATTCAGTTACATGTACCTCATGAATAGCAGCATTGTTTCTCTGAGAAAAAAAGGAAAATATTCCAAACCTCTTATTCACTTTTATCGTGGAAGTTTGGAGTCTACAAAACAGAGTCATATCGGAGTTCTTACTCATTTTGCTAAAAAAATCTATGATCACACGTTTGCAAAACCTTTATTTCAGGACGTGGATGCTATCATTTCTAATGCAAAGCCTGCTCTTAAGACTATACAAGAAAAATACCATACTTCTCCAAATAAATTATTTTATGTAAAAAATGCTCTTACTTTGAAAGAATATGTTGTGCAAAAGAAAAAAGAAAAACGAGTTATTTTCATAGGCAGGCTTATCAAAAATAAGGGGGTCTATTTTTTCCCTGAAATAGTAAAACATATTCCTTCTGATTGGACTTTTACAATCATAGACGATGGTCCTTTGAAAAATTTTGTTGAGGCTTTGCAAAAAAAATATCCGAACATAGAATTACTTGGAAAAGTTTCGCATGAAAAACTTTTGAATATCCTTAACCATTCCTCACTGCTCATTCTACCAACCTATGCTGAAGGGTCACCCAGAGCAGTGATGGAAGCATCTGCTTGCGGTGTTCCTTCTATTGCTTTTTCCGTCGGCGATGTCCCTCATATGATTCCCCAAGGAACCGGATACCCTATTCCTCCTTTTGACATCGATCTCTTTTGTAAAAAAATAGGGTATCTTGTCACACATCCGAAAGAACGTGAGGAAATGGGAAAAAAAGCAAGAGTGTTTGCAGAAAAAAATCTGGATTGGAACATTGTTTATCCTCAAATAGAAAAAATTCTTCAAAAAACAATAAAGGAGTACAAGCCATGAAAGTCATGCATCTTATCACAGGATTAGGCACAGGTGGTGCAGAACGACAATTGCTTAATATTCTTCCTCAATTGAAAGGAGAAAAAAAAGGTATTCCTGTTCATTATCTTCATTATCAAGGATGGAACTTTTTCTCTGTCCTCCTACGTTTTTATCATCTTGTAAAAAAAGAAAAACCCGATATTCTTAACACGTACCTTATTCATGCTGATCTTTTTGGAAGAGTATTTGGAAATTTTTTTGGCATTCCTATTATTATCTGTTCTGTTCGCAATAAGCTTTTGAAAAGAAGATTTTTATTATTTCTGGATAAAATGACTTCTTTTCTTGTTACAAAGTACACTCCTAATTCCTATGCTGTAAAAGATTTTCTTGTGCAAACCATTTCGTTACCAGAATCCAAAATGGTTGTTATTCCTAATGGTATAGATCTTTCACTTTTTCAGAAAAAAAAGGATCTCAAAAAGAAAAGAAAAGAGCTGAGCATTACCACGAAATATATCATTATCTGCGTTGCAAGCTTTAAACCTCAAAAAGATCATGCAACTTTACTTCGTGCATTTTCCCAATTAAAAGGAGACATCACATTGCTTCTTGTTGGTGAGGGAGAAGAAAAAACAAAAATGCAAAATCTTGCAAAAGATCTTGGATGTGCAGAAAAAACTATTTTTCTTGGAAAAAGAGATGATGTTCCAGAACTTCTTTCTCTTTCTGACATTTTTGTCCTTCCTAGTCTTCATGAAGGTATGTCTAATGCACTTCTTGAGGCAATGGCAAGTCATTGTGCAATCATTGCAAGTGACATTCCAGAAAATAGAGAGTTAGTAAGAAACAAAAAAGAAGCCTTACTTTTTTCACCAGGTAATGCAGAAGAACTTACTTCTGGTATGCATAATCTTCTTTCTTCCTCCTCTCTCAGAGAAAAATTAGGAAAAGCAGCTTTTTCTCAAGTAAAAAAATATTCCTTTGATCGTGTGGTTTCCCAACTTGAACAATTATATAAAGATTTAAAAAGAGATTAAAAATACGTGTTTTAATGAAAAAGTCATTGCCTTGGAGTCCCAAACAGAAAATGAGCCGATTCATGCAGGCTCATTTTCGTATGATCTGTGAGGGACGAACAGTAGGTCTCCGCAATGACTTTTAAGATTACAAAATTTTCATAAAAGAAAAAATAAGTGAATATCATGGATGACAGCAGATTTATGACACCTATTCGCTTCAGGATAGAGCGTATGCTTCCTGAACTTGTAAAAAATTATGCTCCGCAAGAGCCTTCTGTTCTTGATCTGGGTTGTGGAAGAGGAATGTATTCCCAACTGTTTGTACAGTACCCTTCTTTTTCTTATGTGGGCATTGACCTGAAAGAGAGAAAAGAATGGAAAACTTTTCAATCAAAAAACATCACGTACCAAGCTGCTGATGCAACTCATGTTCCTTATCCTGACGAACATTTTAATTTTGCTATTGCCATTACTTCTTTAGAACATATTAAAGATGAGAAAGGTGCAATGCGAGAACTCTTTCGCTTAGTCAAAAAAGGAAGCTATGTAGTTATCATTGTCCCTACCAAACCATATTGGCTATTTCAATTAGGAAGACATTGTTTTCATCATAATTCAAAAAAGCAATTATATCAACTTGTTCAAACTCAATCTTTTGAAATTATTGAGTATGAAAAAGTAGGTGGTATTCTCAGTTTCTTGTTTACCTGTTTTGACATTTGGTTAAGTCAAGCAATTTTATTACCGCTCTGGTTATATCGCAAAATAAGAAAAAAACCTCTCACGAGTGAGGAGATGGATCATATTCTTGAAAAAACAGTGCATTGGTATATTAACTTCACATGGAGCAATGCAATCTATAGAGCATTCTTACAATGTATTGACCAATTTGATTTAATTTTCAGAATTCTTCCTAATCATCATTCGATAGTATTGAAGAAAGAGAATCTTTAAATAACCCGTTATTTCTCTATTTTCCATGAAAGCAGTTATTCTAGCAGCAGGAAAAGGAACAAGGATTAACACGGGTTCTATTCTGGTTCCTAAACCACTCTACGCAGTAGGACAGCGTGCACTTATCGAGCATTGTTTATTAAACATGAAGCAAGGTGGCATCAAAGATTTTGTTCTTATTGTAGGGTTTATGTCTGAGCATGTTAAGGATTATCTCAAAGATGGAACAGAGCTTGGTATCAATATTCAATATGTGTATAATCCCAACTTTGACAAAGAGTTAGGAGTTTCTGCACTTACTGCAAAAAAAGCAGTTCCTCATGAAAACTTTATCTTAAGCATGGCAGATCATGTGCATGATCCTGCAACCATTAGAGCACTTGTAGCAAAACTTGAGAAGAGCGATAAGTGTATTCTTTGTGTTGATAAAAAATTAGACAAAATCAATGATATTGAAGATGCAACAAAGGTCTTGGAAGAAGACGGATTTATCTTAAACATCAATAAAAAGATAGAGCCTTATAATTGTGTTGATACCGGTTTGTTTGGTATGACTCCTAAACTCTTTTCAGCCCTTGAAAAAGCACAATCCGAAGGAAAAAATACGCTGTCTGATGGTATGAATGAACTTGTGAAAACAAAAGAGCTTATTATTCTTGACATCGGTAATAAGCGCTGGGCTGAAGTGGATACCAGATCAGATCTTATTGTGTGTGAAGAACTTATTGAGGATATGGGTTGGAGAGCAAATGGTAATTAATAACATTTCTGTAGAAAATCTGCGATTTTCAAAAGTCGTTGCGTAGATATACTACTCCCTTGTCGCAGATATTGCGAAAAATGCACTGCATGAATCGTGCATTTTTCTGGTTTTGCTACAAGGCAACGACTTTTTCTCTTCATGTGATTAATAACACTCTTTGAGTACTGTTCTTACTTGATCTGCAGTCACAGGATCTCCAATTCTTCCTTCGGTAGCATGTATTTTTCCAATTTCTTCTAACAAAACAAGTTCTCCTGCAGGAGCAATTTTCTTATCGTATTTTAATTGGCTAATAATTTGTTCTATCGTAATCTCGGAAGGTATTTTTGTTGGTAATCCAGCTTTTTTTAAGATCGTTTCATGGATCTCTATCAAGTTTTTCTTCGCTTCATTAAAGAATACAGAAGCTTTTGCTGCTGCTACCATGCCTATACTAATAGCTTCTCCATGATTGAGTTTTCCTTTGGATAATGTTTCAATTGAGTGTCCTATCGTATGACCGTACACTAAAATCTTTCCTTCATTGATCTCTTTTGGATCCATTCTGAGCACATTTATCTTCAGATGTATTGTTTTTTGAATAATGGAAATGAACTGTTCTTCAGTATATCTTGCTTCAGGATTCAAAACGCGTAGTAATTCTTGAGCAAATGCTTCATCTTGACAGAGTGCGTGTTTAATACATTCTGCTAGTCCGCAACTGATTTCTCTTGGTGAAAGGGTTTTCAAAAAATCAATATCAATC
>JAGVYP010000061.1 GCA_018303205.1 Candidatus Woesearchaeota archaeon | reverse complement strand
TTTTTCAGGATCAATATCAATAGCACCTCTGTTGTCAAAGACAAAACATTTGCCTTGCCAATGGCTATTTCCACATTCTTGGCCATAACGAATGATACCTCCGTGTAATTGTTGCACGTCAGTAAATCCTTGTTCTTTCAAATACGCTGATGCTTTCTCACATCTAATGCCTCCTGTGCAATACGTGACTATTTTTTTATGTTTAAAATCTTTTATTTTTTCAACAAAGGAAGGAAATTCACTAAAAGTGTCTATAGGAGCAATGAGTGCATTTTCAAATTTGCCTACATCACTTTCATAGATGTTTCGTGCATCCAATAAAATGACGTCTTTTTCCTCATCTAATAATTTTTTTAATTCTTGAGGTTCAATGTAACCTGCTTTGTGTGAGATAACAACAGAAGGATTTTTCATGGTGACAATTTCTTTTCGTATTCTTACAAAGATTTTTTTGAAATTGTGATTTTTTGTATGGGTTATTTTAAATTCAATATCCTTAAAACGTTTATCTTTTTTAAGTTCTGTCATATATTTTTTCAGTTGTTCTTCATCGCCTGAAACACAGCCATTAATACCTTCTTTTGCTACAAGGATTTTTCCCAGAATGCCTATTTTCTTACAAAAGAGGAGATGGTCTTTTTGAAATTTTTCTAAGTTTTTAATTTCCACGTATTTGTAAAAGAGGAGGTTGCGCATGAGAAGAGATAGAACTAACAATTTTTAAAGGTTTTGATATTGTCAAAAAAGAAGAATAAATAACGAAAAAATCCTTATCTGCTCGAGTCTGCTTGTCTTTCGACTTCATTCTTTTTAGAGATTGCATGGGACTTTTGATCAGAGTAATATGCTCCTGTGATCTCTTCGGTAAGGAAATCTACAAAAGATTTTTTGTTATTGAAACTTTTATGATAAGCTCCTTGTACCATCAAGCGTAGAGCAATGTCTACTCTTCTTTGGGGTGCACATTCAACTGCTTTAGGATAACGTGCTCCACCATATTCGATAGTGATGATCTCTTCTCGAGGAGCTGCATTTTCTATGGCTTTGACAAGAACTTTGACGGGATTTTCTTTAGTTGTTTGTTCTATTTTCGTCAGTGTTTTTTCAACAAGATTGTAAGCAGTGCTGGCTTTTCCAGTAATTAATCCACTTGATTTAAAATGTTTTTTGGATTTATGTCCTGGGATCATGATTTTATTAATCAATCGTTCAACAATAAATGTTTTTGATTTGTGAAAGCGATTGCCAGCATAGCGTGCTCCTGTTTTTGGAACAACACGAGGTTCGAGAGTAATGTAACTTCGTAGTCCTGGATCTTGCACTTCAATGCCTTCTGTACTCCACCTGTTAAATGCTTTGATCATGAGTTTCACTTCCTTGCTTTTTTTTGTTTTTGTGGGCTTGAGCGTTAGCGAAACCCACAGTTTCTACCAGATATTTTTCAAAGATCTGATTTACTTCCTTGCTTTTTCAAGCTTGCCTGATAAGAGTGCTGGTAAGCTTTGCCCATTCACTTGGATAACACACCAGCGTACTCCGGGAATATCTCCTTTTGCTCCTCCCATTTTTCCACCGATGCATTCAATCATGACTTCATCGTGCTCATCTATCATTTTGGTAGCTCCATCACCGGGAAGAAATGCTGTAACTTGTTTTCCATTTTTAACAAGTTGCACTCTTACACATTTTCGCATGGCAGAATTAGGCTGTTTTGCTTCTAATTGAATTTTTTCGAGGACAATACCTTTTCCTTGGCTTGCTCCTTCTAAAGGATCTGATTTTTTCTTTAAGCCAAGTGTTCTAGCAGTAAATTGGTAACTGAGCCAGTTAGATTTTCTTCTTCTTTTTTTGAGTTGCTTTGCAGCATTGATTCCTTTTGATTTGTTTCCCATGATTATATCACTTTGATTTCTTTGATTGCGTAATATCTTTTTACGATTGCTTCAAGAGAGCGTAAATGTGTTGCTCCTCTGCCAATGATCATTCCTCGTGTTTTCATATCTTGAGGAATGAGGGTAATAACTCCTTGTTCTTCTCGAGCTTCTCTGACTTGAAGAGGATGCAAGAGATGGACAATGAAGCTGATAACCGTTTCTTTGAATGGCACAATTTTAATGTTTCGTTTTAAAATGTGCTCAAGTTTTTTGACGTGGACTCCTTTTTGGCCAATGGCCTTAGCAATGTCTTTTTCTTGAACAATGAAGAGCACTTGTGTTCCCATATCAATACAGTCTTTGGGTTGCACTCGGGTAACGGTCTCAAAGAGTGACATGACTTTAATGAGGTTAATGTCAAATTTGATAGGTTCCATTACTCTTTCAATATCCCCACAATAGCTATGGAAAACGGTTTTTTGCAAATGATGCCCAATTCTTCATTGGTTTGAGGAATTTCTGCAATTTCTACTTTGCCAATTCCCGCATAATAAGCAATGTCTTCTTTGACTTGGGCTGAGGCATTGCTACTGACAACGACTTTTTGGATAGTGCTATTTTTAAGTCCTTTGAGTGTCCGTTCTGTTCCTAAAATGAGTTTCTTTTGAGGTAATTTATCTTGAAGTTCCCTCGCAATACTATCATAAGCTTTTTTCTTTGCCATAGGTGCTTGGAATTCAAGTCCCTTTTTAAAGCTATCGTTTCAAGACGAGAAGGTGGTATCGGATTCTTATTTCCTGAACTACTAAAGCAAAATGATTTAAAGAAAAGATTCTTTCTACTAAATTATGAGAGGGTGGTTATGATGTCAGATGTCTGTCTTGGAAATCGTGAAGGAAGTGCTCATGCTTTGGAAGTAAAGGGCGTATCTTATGGTCATTGGGATGTTGGTTCTGGTGTTAGGCCTGTGTATCTTCTAGGAATTGCACAAGAACTAGCAGGACAGGATTTAAGACAACCGTTTAGTGGGCGTAGACCTAAAGAAGTACCTTCTGGTTTCGTTTGCGAGGATCATCTTCGTGAAATTCTAGCTATGGCTCAAGCTAGACCTGATGAAATTGAGGGTATGATCTATGGTATTCCAGAAAAACGTATACGGCCTGTACAAATTTGTGGGTTTGTCGGAGAAGGAATATTAGAGGAGAAACTTCCCGGTCTCGTATGGTATGTGCATCATGGATTTGGTAGGATCTAGATTTTATCTTTCCAAATATTTCTTATTCTTTTTTATGTCACTGTCTTCAAAATTCTTTCGGGTCTAGTTCTTATTTCTTTTTTCTTATTTTTTGAATATGAATTTTACTATCTTATCTTTCTATTTTCTGAAGGTCATCACGGAGGTATACTGCTCGTCCCTCGCAGATCTTGCGTCGGCTTCGCTGCATGAATCACTCGCCTCCTAACTGTGCTCCAAGGTGATGACCTTCATACTGTTTATCACCCATTTATTTGACCTGAGGACGGTGACCTTACTCAAGGCAGAAGTACTCATCCCTAAGAATTTAGAATTTAAGAATAGTCTATTTTTCGTCTTTCATGATCAAGTGGGGTAGTCCTGTTCCAATAGGGATAGGTTGGTTAATCATGACGTTCTCAACAACAGAGTCTAGTTTGTCTTTTTCTCCTGATAATGCTGCATCGATAAGATGCTTTATGGGCGTTTCAAAACTTGCTCGTGCAAGGACTGAGCTTTTTCCACTGATAATTCCGTAGCGTGTTATTCCTCTCAGTTTTCCATTTGCGCACATGGTATCTGCAATAAGCATGATGTGTCTGATGTCAACGTTTAATCCTTGTGCTTCAATAACTTTGTAAACCTCATTGATAATTGCTTGACGTGCTGCTTCTATTCCTAAGACTGCTGCGATTTCCTGGATGCTATTAGTAGTTGTTCTCGCAGTATCAACAAAATCAAGGGTTAATATTTTTTTGAGGTTAGAGCCTGAGGTAATGATAATAAATTCGTCTTTTCTTTTCACAGGAAGTACTTGGTTGATACCTTTGACTCCTTTGACATAGGTTTCTTTTACTGCTTCTTTGAGCTTGTAGATTTCGTTAAGGTGTTTCTCATCTTTTCCTTTTACTTTCATAAAGAGTACATTGTCTTTTTCTTTGATAATCATATCCCTAACTCCTGCATCAACTTGTTTCACGATTTGAGCAGCGGTAATTCCTATTTCTTTCATTTTTTCCTCGTTGAGTACTGCTTCGATGCGTGCTTCAACAAGGTTGATGATAAATTCTTTGACCAGTTCTCCAAGTTTGGTTTCTTTGATCATCAATGCAACTTTTTTAACGTCTTGTCCCTTATTGTAAGGTTCTTTGAGAAAGATTTCCATCATGGGCGTTGAGATTTTTTCCCTTCCGTCGAGAATTTCAATAATTCGAGGAAGACCCATGGTGACGTTCATCTCTGCTACACCTGCGAAGTGGAACGTGTTCAAGGTCATTTGGGTTCCCGGTTCTCCCATGGATTCTGCTCCTACAATGCCTACAGCTTCTCCGGGTTCTACTTTTGCACGTGCATATTCTTCAAGCGCGAGTTCAGCGACCTTTTTTTGTTTTGCAGGAAGACATTTTTCTTCTATTTCTTGAAGTATACTCAGGGGGAGTTTTCCTTCAAATGTTTTAAGTGTGGGATTCATAGTATAACCTCAAACAGAGTCTATTAAACGTTGAACATTGAGCATTCCTTTTTCTGATTTGGAAACATCAATGCCGTCTTCTCCATATTGGAATTGGATGATTTTTCCTGAGCTGTCTCTTACCGTTTCATCATATTCAACGCGCAAGTCTTGCATTGCGTTTGCAAGTCTTCGGTAGAGATAACCACTTTTGGGAGTACGAAGTGCAGTATCCATGAGACTATCTCTTCCGGTCATTGCTCCGAAGAAAAATTCTTTAGGATTTAAACCATGCTTGAATCCATTTCTAATAAATCCTCGTGCAAGAGGACTTAAGTCTCCTTTTTTGAAACAAGTAAGTGTTCGATCAAAGTATCCTTTTTCAATGCGTTTTCCTCTCATTGCTTGTTGACCAACACATGCTGCCATCTGTGCAAGGTTGAGTGGTTTCCCTTTTGCTCCGCTATTGATCATGACCACAAGATTCGTGTTTTGATCAGCATATTGAGTAGCAAACTCTCCTGATTTATTTCTTGCTTTGTTAAGCACTTCCAAAATGCGAAGCTCAAGGGTTTCTGCTGCTGTTCTTCCGGGAAGAATCTCAAGAGTATTATTGTGAAAATCATCAATAAGTTGAGTAACATCTTTTTCTGCTTGATCAAGAGCTTCCTGGATCAGGTCTTGTGCTTTTTGAGGAAGATCAGTATCTGATAATGAAGTTGAGAAACCATATTTTACTAAGATTTCATTTCCTAAGTTAAAGAGGTTTCCTAAAATAGTGAGGGTTTCATCAGCGCCGTACTTACGGTGCAATCCTCTCAAAAGCATTCCAGAACCTGCACCGAGGTTTGCAGCATCTAAGGTTCCTTCGATGAGTTTTCCTTTTTGAATTCTCACAGGTTCTCCTTTCTTTGATTTACCAGTGAAGTCAAAGTCTTTGGGGAAGATGCAGGAGAACAATTCTTTTCCTGTAATTTTTTCTTTGTCAGGAAGTTGACTGTAGTCTTCAATGTTTGCTGCTGAGAGTAAATCAATAGATTCTTCTCGAGTAAAGGTAAGTGAGGTTGTGGCAAGGTATGCTCCGCTGATAGCATCTTGAATGCAACCAATGACACTAAGACCGTATCTTGGTGAGATAAGTTGTGTTTGAACTTCCATAAGGGTTTCAGCTTCTGCTCTTGCTTCTTCGGTTTGCGGAACGTGCAAGTTCATTTCATCCCCGTCAAAGTCTGCGTTGTAAGGATGACAAACTGCTGGATTTAAGCGGAGAGTTTTGTAAGGTAAAACACGAATGCGATGGCACATCATACTCATTCTGTGCAGAGAAGGTTGTCTGTTTACGAGTGCAACATCACCATCAAGGAGATGTCTTTCTACTACATACCCTGGTTGGAGTTCTTCAAGGCTTGCTTCCTTGGTTTCATCAGTTATCTTTTTCTTTTTTCCATCAGGTCGTATGATATAATTTGCTCCGGGATATTTTGCTGGTCCATTTTCTACAAAAGTTTTAAGGTATTTCATGTTCCAAGCAGTGATCACTTCAGGAACAGTGAGTTTCATAGCAATAAGTTTAGGCAATCCTACTTCATTAATACGAATGAGAGGGTCTGGAGAAATAACAGTTCGAGCACAGAAGTTCGTTCTTTTTCCTGCAAGGTTATGCCTAATTCTTCCTTCTTTGCTTTTGATCCTTTCAGTAAGTGTTTTCAAAGGCTGCCCACTTCTATGTCGTGCAGGAGGCAGTTGCGCAATATTGTTATCAAAGAATGTGGTAATATGATATTGCAGTAAGTCCCAGAGGTCTTCGATAATAATTTCTGGTGCTACGATATCTCCTAATTTGTGAGTAAGATCATCTTCACTTCTTTCCCCACTTTCGAGAGTAATAGAAGGTCTCATCGTTACAGGTGGAATAGGAAGAACCGTAAGGATCATCCATTCTGGACGAATATGTGAGTGTAAACCAAATAAAACTAAGTCTTGATCAGGAAGTTTTTCTAATCGTGTTCTGATTTCAATGGGTGAAATACGCTTTTCACTTTCAAGGAAGGTAGTAGGCTTTTCAATGGTAATTTTTTGTTGTTTTGCTTTACAATGAGGGCATTTGCTTGTGGTTTTGAGATTAATAACAATGTCTTTAATTGCTTCTCTTCTTCTTTCAAGACCTTCTTCTTGTTCAATACGATCAAGTTCTTTTGCAATTTTTTGCACTTTATTGTCTGGAATAAGAACTCTTCCACACTCTCTGCAAGCGCAGCGTAGCATGGTAAGGACGACATCTACAAATTTGACATGAATAATAGGACGCGCAAGCTCAATGTGTCCAAAATATCCAGGAGTGTCTTTGAGTCGTTTTCCATCTGTTTTGCAGGTTAAACCGGGATCAATGACTCCCATGCGAGTGTCCATTAAGCCACCATCAACAGGATAACCCTCTTTATCATAAAGTTCTGGTGTTACCACTTTGCAAACTGCCATTTGTTTAATCATTTTTGGCGAAAGCAAACCAAAAGAGATAGCTGCTATACGTTTGGTTACAGCTGGTTCATGGTAGTCCCTATCAAAAGTAGGAATCTTTTTTTCATCTGAAGTTTTTTCTTTGCTTTCAGCATCGAGTTGTTCTTCGCTGACAACTGCTGTGGGTTCTTTTTCTTCTGCCATAGTTTTACCTTTTAGTATCTTGATTTTAGTTGGAGTTTAGGATAGATACACATGCTCTTGAGTTCATCGAGGAATAATTTGAATGCATAACTGAGTTCAACATCACTGATTTCTGCGTTATCGGAACTTAAGGGACAAAATCTTCTTTTTTGATACGTGTCATCAATTGCAATAAGTCCTGATTCTTCTGAAACAGGGATAACTGTTTTATCAGAGTCAAAGCGTTCTTTGAGGAGAAGACTTGCTCCGTGTGCAACAAAAGTATCTTTTTCCATTTCTCCAAGACGAAGACCTCCTTCTTTTGCTCTTCCTTCTGTAGGTTGCCTGGTAAGGAGTTGGATAGGACCTCGCGCTCGTGAATGCATCTTATTTGCTACCATGTGTTTGAGTTTTAGGTAGTACATGCTTCCTATGTAAATACGCGCTTCAAAGATTTCTCCGGTCATGCCGTTGTACATTTTTTCTGTTCCATTTTCTCTAAAGCCGAGAGAAACAAGTTCTTTTCTGATCTTCTCTTCAGGTTCTGCATCAAACGCTGTAGCGTCAATGAATCGTCCTGAGAGACAACCTGTTTTTCCTGTGAGAATCTCAAGAAGATGGCTGACGGTCATTCTTGAGGGAATACCGTGAGGACTGAAGAGCAGGTCTGGTATGACCCCGGTAGTGCTGAAAGGCATGTCTACTTGAGGAATAATTAAGCCGACAACTCCTTTTTGTCCATGTCGTGAGGTAAATTTATCTCCAATTTCGGGAATACGTTGGTCTCGTAGTCTCACTTGAACAAGTTTGTTTCCTTCTTCGTTTTCTGTTAAGAGAACAAAGTCAACAACCCCTTCTTCGCCATGGCGTAATGCAACCGAGCTTTCTCTTCGTGCTGTTGCTGCTAAGTTGTATTCGTCCATAGAAGATAAGAATCGGGGAGGAGATGTTTTTCCGATGATCACATCTTCTTCTTTTACGGTAGCTTCGGGATAGATAATACCATCTTCTTCGAGGAAGCGATAGTCTTTTTCATGTTTGTATCCTTTGACTTCTGCTTTGGGAATGCAAATTTCGTCCATGAGTCCTCCTGAGTAACGGAGTTCTGGTGCTGCGCTTGGCCTGTAATAAGAGCTTCGTCCCATTCCTCTTTCGATAGATGCTTTGTTGATGACGATAGCGTCATCCATGTTGTATCCTTTGTGGACCATGACTGCGACAGTAAGGTTTTGTCCTGAGGGGTGTTGATCATATCTGGAAATGTCATGCATGATGGTAGTAACTACCGGAATCTGGGGTGTATGTAATAAATTAACATCCATGTCCATGCGAACTCCAAAATTGGCTGCGTAAAATCCGAGAGCTTGTTTTTGATTTTTTGAACCGATGGAAAGTCGTGCGCTTTGGATGTAATTTGCAAAAGGAACAAGGCTAGTACATAAGCCAAGCATTGCTAAGGGTGTGATTTCTAAATGGGTGTGTTCAGAAGTAAGTTCGTCTTCGGTTATTGCAACATAAGCATTTTCTTCTTCTTCAGCGTCAAGGTATTCGATGAGTCCTTGTGAGAGCAGGTCTTTCCAGAGCATTTCTTTTTTTTGTAATTGTTTGATATGTTTTTCGGTAAGAATAGCTTGTCCATTGCGAACAATGATGAGTGGTCTGCGTAGTCTTCCTTTGCCTGTTTCGAGTGTGACATGGCGAAAAGCAGGATGATAAGAAATGTTAACGCTACTGTTAATCACACCTTGTCTTCTGGCTTCTCGTACTTGTGTTACAAAGTGTTCTGCATTTTGTACTTCGCCTATGTAGCTTCCGTTCAAAAAGACTTCTACCATGTTTTTTTAGTCTCCTGCGGGGTGCAATCCGAATGATTTTAAGTGTTTGATAACATCTTGCTCTTCAGTACTGGTGCTGATGTGAGCGAGTAACGCGAGATTTTTTCGTAATCCGATATTGGTTCCTTCGGGTGTTTCGCTAGGGCAAAGTCTTCCGAAGTGGGTGGAGTGTAATTCTCGTGCTGCGAAATTTTCTTGACTTGAGGAAAGTGGGGAAACGACTCTTTGAAGATGGGAGAGGGTATTAAGAAAGTTGATGCGTTGTATTCGTTGTGAGATTCCTTTTCTTCCTCCCACCCAGTTTCCTGTTGCCATGGAGGAGTAAATTCTACTGGTGAGAAGTTTGTCTCTGATGATGACTTTAATGCTGGGAAATTTTCCTCGTTTGACAATGCGTTGGAAATTATAGAGTAAGTCTCCGATGAGAATTTTGAGGTTGACTCTGAAGAGGTCTGCTAATAAGTCACCGCTTAATTTGAGTCGTTTGTTCATGAAGTGATCTTTATCGTCTTCAGGAACGGTTTCGTTTGCAACGAGAATAAATCGTTTGATCATTTTTGCAAGGTTGTACGCTTTTTTGGCGCGTGCTTCTGGTGTTGTTCCTAAATGAGGAAGAAGGTATTTGTCAAGGAGTTCGTACATTCTTTCAAGGCGTATTTCTCTCGTTTGGGTAATACCAATTTTTTTTGCAACGTAATCTACTGCGTCTTCGTCTTTTTTGATATCGACAAATTCAAATAAGTTGATAAGCACTTCTTCGTAGTGTTGATCTTTGCTTACTGCTCTCATGATTTCTTCATCTTTGACCATGCCTAGCGCTTTGATCATGACGATGACAGGAACTCTTTTTACTCGGGTAAAGCTGAGGTAGAAGATACCGTCTTTGAGTCTTTCTATTTGATGAGGAATTTTATAGTTTCCGTGTTCCGAGAAGATTTTTCCTACATATTCGCTAATACCCGAGTTGGCTTCTTCAACGAGGAGTTTGTTTGCTGCAAGGTCTTCAATGTCAATGAGCACTTTTTCTGTACCATTGACAATAAAATATCCTCCGGGGTCATCGGGGTCTTCTCCTTTTTCTATGAGTTGTTCCCTATTTAATCCGTGCAGGTGACAAAATTTGCTTTTGAGCATGATGGGAAGGTTTCCGATTTGGGTAACAAAACTTTCTCGTTGCACATCATTGATATGAGCAGAAACTTCAATATAGACAGGTGCTGCGTAGGAGATTTTTCGTAAACGTGCTTCAACTGGAAAGATTGCTCTTTTGCTTCCGTCTGCTTCGGTAATTTCTGGTTGTCCTACCCAGATTTTATCAAGTTTAATTTTGAAGTCATCAATGTTTTGTGGGATGATGGTAGGTTCAATAATTTTATTTTCTTCGATGATTTGGGGTAATCCTTTTTCTATGAATTCGTTAAAAGAAGCAGTGTCTGATTCTACTAAGGAATTTTGTTCAAAATAATGTTGGAGTAAGGGCTTGGCAAATTTATGCATTGATGACCCTCCTGTAGAAGATGGTTTCTCCTGCTGTTCTGCTTGCTCTTGCTATTTTTACAACATCACCGTCTTTGAGCATGAGACTTTCTATGGCAGGGTCTTTGTTGAGAATCATGGGAAGTTCTTTGATGGTAATGTTGTATCTTTTGAGAAGGTCTTGTTTTTCTTTGTCTGAGATTTTTTCATGAGTAGGCACAAGAACGTGATGCGTAACTTCAGATTTGGTTTTGCTCATGGTGTTCCTCTTGTGAGTGGGATGGGCCGGACGGGATTTGAACTCGCGACCCCCTGATCTCTTGCATGTAAGCAAGTACACCTAAAAGTCAGGTGCTCTATCGCCCAACATAAGTGTTATGTTTATGTTTCCAGGCTAAGCTACCGGCCCATGGCGCCCTGGCCGGGACTTCCGTCAACGTTCGTTGTTTCGAACCCGGGTCGAAGCCTTACTATAACAGCAAATAAACAGTTTTACGTGTTTTTAAGCTATTACGACAGGGCTTCATGATAGGCCACTACACTACCAGGGCTTTTTGCTTTTTTCTGGCTTATCTGATCTTCTTAACAGTCTACAAGCTATATTCCCGCTGTGTTTTGTTAGAAAGACCCCTCTACCATTAGTCTCATGGATTCAACGCCCCTATATAAAGCTTGCGGTCTAGAAACTACCTATGAGTATTTTTTCACTCACTTCTCCTTCCTTAGTACTCAAAGTTTATAAATGTAGTTATTTTTCTGTTTTTTATGCAAAGTGAAAGTATCGATGAAGAAGTATTACAGCAGTTAAGAAATGCAGAATTTGAAAGGAATGATGATGGGATACTTACTTTTTCTAATGAAGCAACTGCTGGGCAACAAGGGATAATGGTATGCTTAGTAACAGCATATCCTGACAGCAAAACAGCTGCAGAGAAAGAGAGATTATTAAATTTAGCAATAGAAGGTATGGCAAGAGGAACAATGAATCATCCTTCTCGTGATCGAGTCACAAGAGCATACAAAGAAAAAAGGTTAAATCCTTTTAGCGTGCAAACGCAGAGAACCGATAATAGAATTAATTTCTACATGACCGGTTTTTTCCCCTATGGAACAAGTGCTATAACTTCTTTAGAATCAGGATTATTATTAGTAGAAGAGGGATTTCAACAAGCAAGAATTTTCTCAGATGATGGCGTATTTAATGAGATAAGAAGAGATGCGGTGAGAAATGTTGATGATAAAAAACAAGATCCTGTAACAAGAGTAAGAGCTCTTTTTTTCAATACCTATTTTCCTTATGCTTTTCCTTTAGGAGAAGAAAAAGAGAGAGCAGTTTTAGAAGGAGTAACAAGAGAAGGTGTAAGAACAGTTTTAGATGAGCAATTTCACAATGCTTTTCCTGTGGTGTTATATTCAGGGTCACAAAATA
>JAGVYP010000037.1 GCA_018303205.1 Candidatus Woesearchaeota archaeon | reverse complement strand
TCCAGGTGTAATCATAAATACTCTGAGGATTTTTTGCTATTGCTCTGCAAGGTTCTGCAACTCCAGGAGTGTAAAGTAAGCTCAGGTCTTTTTTTGATTTCAAAGAAGCTTGTGAAGTAATGCTGATTTTGCCTCTGAGCTTTTTATGAAGCTTGAGCGATGCTTGGTAAACGTCTTTCATGAGAAGTGTTATTCCTCAATGCCAAGTGCAGCAGCGATAGCATCCTGATCAAAACCTATGATGATTTCTCCGTCTATATCAATGACCGGAACTCCTCTCTGTCCTGATTTCTTAACCATTTCCTGGCCTGCTTTTGCGTCTTCTGCTACGTTAATATCTTGAAAAGGTATCTTGTGTTCTTTTAAATAGTCCTTTGCCATGTGACAATAAGGACAAGATGGTGTTGAATAGACAATAACTTTTGTTGTTGTTTTTTTAGCCATGAGAGCATCACCCACTATAGTCCTAGCTCAGATGAGCTATTTAAAAGTTGTGATTGAGAGATTGTCTTTGCGTATTGAGAAATGTGTTTTCCCATAGAAATAAGAGTTTCTCAAATGATCTCTTGATTTCCTTGTGCCTAACTTTTTTCATATTTTTCTGTTTTTTATTATTTGTTTGTATTTTTTCATAAGAAAGAATAAAAATAGACGAAGAAAAAGACAATTTATCCGTAGCAGTATACTCCTCTACTGCCTTGGCAGAATCCTAATCTCATGCCTTGGTTGTAGGTGTTGCCAAAGACGTTATTGGAATAACTTCCTCTGTAGGAAGGTCCTTCAGAGGAGTAAGCATTCCTAGGATAACCATAATTGTCAGAACGGTACCTGTTTCCTCCATAATAAAGATTGCCGTAGACATTGGCACGGGTAAGAGTTCTTGTATCATCATAGGAATAGGTATCTGTAATTTTGTTCGTGTAGGTATCAGAATACACATCTGTTACATCGCTTGAAGAAGAATCACCATACGTGTTTCCTGCATTATTACGCCTGAAGCGATTATTGTAAAACCCTGTGCTGTCAAAGTCTGAGCTTGACGTTCTAAAACCAGAACGTGAACCTGTTTCTTCTCTGGTACGAAATCCGTCTCCTTTATTATGTTCTGTGGTAAAGTCTAATCTGAATCCTCTGTCTCCACCGTAATAGGAATTTCTTCCGTAGTTGGAGTCATAGCCTCCATAATATTGTGCTATGCTTAATGGTGCAAGAAGTAATACCATACATAATAAGGTCATTAATGCTCGTTTGCTGTTCATGGTCATTCCTCCAAAAGATAATGAGGAGGAAAGCAAGGTCTGTTTAAAAAGATTGACGTGAAAAAGAAAAGAAATCCGTCACGAAAAGGGGACGAAAATTTATTGAAAGACAAGCAGGTCTTCTAAGGCTATATCATCATGTTCTTCTCTAATTGCGCGCATGATTTTAGGAATGGTAGCGTGCAAATCTAAATGTCCAAGAAGTACTTTTTCTTTTCTTTCTTTGCCAAAGACTTGTTCAGCAAGGGTACTTTCTTGATGTGTAGCTTCAGAAATGCCTAATCTAGATTTTGGACATGATGAAAAAGGAGATAATACTTGTTCAATTACACGATCTGGATGTTCTGGGGATATGAGTTGAAATGAAGCACCAAAAAGTGGCAGAATTATTCGAGGAAGTCCTGCTTGGCCAGAAATGCCACAAAATCGTCCATCGGAATTAAAATAAAATGAGAAATAATCAGCAGCAGAGACATGATGTATAGGAGTTTCTAAGCTTTCTACTTCCTCTATAACAGGACGATGAGAATAACCAGGATGTCCTGGCATCACATAACTTACAGTAAAGTCTGCACTTGGATATCTTGGATGAGGTCCTGAAGAATCGATAAGAAGAGAAGTTCTTTTTGTAATAAGAGGATTTTTCTGTATTTCTTGAGTAATGCCTAACTGAAAGAAAAATGTATGTGCAGAACCTTGTTCATGGTTAAGTTGATATTTGAGCTGAACGGTTTTGCCGTTTTTTTGAAATTCTTTGCCCATCCAACATCCATGAGGATCAGAAGAATAACGGTATAAACGTAATCCATGACCAAAATTTATTTCTCGGGGAAACTGGTCTGATGTACGACCAATCCATTCTAGGGTAACATTATAATCAGGATGATCTTGTTGTTCCACGTGCCTTACTTGAGAAACATATGCAAGACCATTTTCTAGTGTAGTTATAGTTATACCAACAGGATGCAAGCCTTGCTTTCTAGCTTCCGCTACAAGTTGAGATTCACTACCTGTGTGAGTTTGCTGAATTCTGTTAAATATTTCAATATCTTTAGGATCGGTGCTAAAAACATAAGCTCTATCTTGGGTTGATGAAATAGTATAATCAATAGCAGGTTTAGGAGTGAACATAGAAAAAAAAAGGAGAAAGATTATTTAAAGATAAGCAAAAAAATAAGTTAACCAAATTGAGAGTAAATTAAAAGCAAGAATTGAGTTCAACATCTGGTGGTGTTCCGCTTTGCGTAACCCAAGCTCCAGAAGTACTATCTTGAATTTGGTTATGATTTATAGTTTCTGAAGAGCTAGTGCCACCTTCACCTGTTGCCGTCATAGTCGTGCTTGAACTTGTTCTTAAGTGTCCTCGATAAGTCTGACCCTGCTTATCTTCGATTTCGGTTTCTTTTCCGCAATCTTTAGGACTGCATAGAATCGCAGTAGTATCAGAAGTCAATGTACTTACCAGAATTTTGTTTTCGTAACACTTGATCGTTGTTGTAGTTTTAGTCGTTATTTGCGTGCAACCATTTTTACTTGTTTTTTCAGACGTTGAAACATGAGTTTCTTCGCAATAACTGTAGGGTCCGTACTCATAATATTCAGTACTATGGTAACCGGGTACAAAACTATTTGCGACAAGATTACCTTGCCCAGTCACATCTTCTTGTGGAACACTTATCATATTTGTTCGTGAGGGGGCTTTGAGTAAAACAAGAGAAACAATAGCAACAATAGCTACGATTGAAAGTATCAGAAAAGTACTTTTTTGTTCCATACTTAAGAATGAACCGACTATATATGTATATATATGTTTCTAAAAATGTCAAAAATTTTCCATTAGTCTCTGACTAATGATTCGAAGCCTGGACTATTACCAGAGGAAAATTTTTGAACATGCTCAAAAACCACTCTTGATAGTGACATGTTCCACATGCCACCAATCCGATGAAAATTATTTGAATTTTCAGCGTGCCAAAAATATTCTATTTTTGTGCATATGATTGGTGGTTTTTGACAGAAAAAAAAGAATAAGAAAAATATTAAAAAAATTAAAACATTTACTCTGAAAGTTTGCTCTCAATCACAGCTTTTAATTGGGCGTAAGGAACTGCTCCGACAAGTTCTTGTCCGTTAATGTAGAAGGTTGGTGTTCCTGATACTCCTGCTGCGTTACCGTCTTGCGAGTCTTTTTGTACTTCTTCAGCGTTTTTTCCTGAGTCAAGACAGTCGTTAAAGGTTGCGCTATTCAATCCAAGTTCTGCTGCCCATTTTTTGTGGTTTTCGACGCTTAAGCTTTGTTGGTTTTCAAAGAGTTTGTCGTGCATTTCCCAGTATTTTCCTTGGTCTCCTGCGCATTCTGCAGCTTCTGCAGCTTTCTGTGCTTGGGGATGGAAGCTTAAAGGATAATCACGATAGACAAATTTGACTTTGCCTGTTTCTACGTATTCTTTTTTCATTTGTTTTACAGCATCTTCATATGCTCTTCCACAGAAGGGACATTCAAAGTCAGAAAATTCAATGACCGTTACAGGAGCATTAGGGTCTCCTAAGACAGCATCATCATCTGCGCTGACAGGAACAACTGCTCCTTGTGCTGCTGCAGGTGCATTTTGTTGTGTAGGTTGGACAAGATTAGTACCTGCACTTCCTCCTAGTTCATCTTTGACGATGAATGCGACAACGAGAATAAGCAAAACCGTTGTAGTGACTTTCCATACATTTTGTTTTGTGATAGCAAAGATAATATCTTCTTCTTTTACCATAACATACACCCCAAAAAGTTCTCATTCTGTTTTCTTTATAAATGTTGTGGATTTTGAAAGAAGAGAAAGTAAGAACAGTCGTGCATAAAAAAGATAGGGGAAAACGGTAAGAATGCCAAAAAGAAAGAAGAGGTTTTCATGAATGCTTTCAAGTCCAAAGAGGAGAAGATTAAGGATATAGAGCCCTGCAAGAAAAAGAACAATAAAAATAAGGGTGTTCAATTGAAATGCTGTTGTGTATGTTTTTCGTAGCATGTTCTTTAAGGTATATTCGAGAGGGAGAGCATAACTGATAAGTGCTGGATAGAAGATGCCTATCCAAAAGAGGGCTTGTAAAATCCAGAGTGTGGGTGAGGATAACGTATCAGGTGAAGCAGGTTTTCCTAAGGTGAGAAAAAGAAGAGCAACAAAATAAAGAAGTTCATAAAGAAAAAATAATCCGAACCAGAAACATGATCGTTTTCCAAAGAGGAGAAGATATTTTTTTATGCCTTGTTTTTCTTGCGCGCATTGTTTTGCGAAATACCATACTAATCCTTCAAAGAAGGTATAAATCAAAAAAAGTACGAAAAATGCGAGAAGGAAAAGAAGTAAAGTCCGCAAGGTGTAAGGTCGTATTGCTGGTGAGAACATGAGATCAAAAAGTGCTGTTCCTGTTGTTAAGGTGACTGCTCGTTCTGACATGGCAGCAGTTGCGAGAGAGGTAAATGCAATGCCTTGGTCTATAAGGGGTGTAACAAAGAATCCGAAACTGAAGAAAAAGGATAATTCGAAGAAAACACCATACGCTAAGACACGATAATTTTTTTGTAAGATGTTCCATGCGTGATGTGCTGTAGATAAAAGTGTATTCATCTTTTTGCCTCTAATTGTTGTTCAATAAGGAGTAGTATTTGGTCCTTGTCTGCTCCATTTACCTTGATACCGTTAATAAAAAAGGTTGGCGTTCCTTGGATTCCGCGTTCAAGTGCTTCATTGAGGTCTCGTTCAATAACGTGAGCTTGTTCATGTTGTGTTAAGCATGTGTTAAAACGTTCTGTGTCTAAGTTGAGTTGTGCCGCGTAATTTTTTAAAGATCCTAAATCTAATTGATCTTGATGACTAAAGAGCAGGTCATGGTAGGCCCAGAATTTTTCTTGTTGACGCGCGCATTCACTTGCTTCAGCAGCATCACCTGCTTGGGGATGTGATTCAAGAAAAGGAGCGTGCTTATAGACAATATTTAATGTGTCCCCATATTTTTGGTTGAGCTCCTGGAGGAGGGGTACTGCAGCTTTGCAATAGGGACATTGGAAGTCTGAGAATTCTTCGAGAAGGACAGGAGCTTCAGGATTTGTTCCCCGTTCAGTGCTTTTTTGGTCTAAGGAAGCTAAGTGTGTAAGCGTTTCTTCTTCTGTGGGTAAGGGAAAAAGTTTATCAATGTTCAGCACAAGTGCTATCAACATCAGAATGCCTAGCAATGCCAAAATGAAAAAAAAATTGTCTTTGTTCATAGTTTCCTCACAACAATTTTTGTTTTCTGAGTAATTAAATCTTTCCTCTCAATAAAAAAAGGGTAAGATAAATGAAATTAAAGTATAAAACTTTCAATTTCAGCTAATTTTTTAATGTTGAGCTGATAAGCA
Source organism: Candidatus Woesearchaeota archaeon (assembly GCA_018303205.1). Classification (GTDB taxonomy): domain Archaea; phylum Nanobdellota; class Nanobdellia; order Woesearchaeales; family JAGWAF01; genus JAGVYP01. The sequence continues at coordinate 19,125 of JAGVYP010000037.1, read as the reverse complement.
TCTCCATGCTTTGTTTTGCCATATAATAAAACTAATCCTTCTCTCATGAGATCATCGAGGACATCTTTGACATTTCCTTTGAGATGACCAGGAATACTGTTTTGTAAACGTTCATAGAGAAGATGGCCTTTAGTAAAAGCTTGGTGCGCGTATAATTTGTCAAAAACCATCAATCAGAGATTGGTGGCATGTAGCGACATGCCCCTATTAATTGTGGTTTTTGAGCATGCTCAAAAATTTTTCACTGTGTATAGTCCATTGGCTTCCTGCCACTAGTCAGAGACTAATGGAAAATTTTTGACATTTTTAAGATATTCTTTTTGATTTGGATATACTCTTCAGTACGAATTTTCACCATGAACATTAGGCATGATTATGCTATAAAAATGTTACTGATAATTTATAGCCTTTATAAGCCAAAAACAGAAGTTTTATATAGTGGGGGGACACAAGATACCTCATGGAAAACAGAACGGCTTTTTTGGAAATCTTTGGAGCATCACCTGAACTTAAAGTATTAGATTTTCTGATTGTGAATGAGGATTTTGATTATAGCATGACAGATATTGCAGAACAATCAGAAGTAGGATATTCTACCTTAAAACTTTTCTGGAATAGGCTTGAAAAAGAAGGAATTGTGACAAAAACAAGAACTGTGGGAAAGGCAAAACTCTACAAGTTAAACATGAAAAATTCTATTGTGAAAAGATTTAGAGACTTCTACTGGGAAACAACCAAGCATAGAGTGCACAGTAAAATGAAGCAAGAAGAAGTAATGATATAGGTTATCTTTTCAAAAGTTTAACAACACCCTTATTCGCATCTACTTCAACAAGGTCTCCATCTTTAAAAACCTTTGTTGCAATTTTTGTACCAACAACACAGGGTAAATGGAATTCTCTGGCCATGATAGCAGAGTGACAAAGGATTCCTCCTTCATCAGTAACTACTGCGTTTATTTTTTCAAAAGCAGGATTGTAATTGGGATTTGTCAAGTTTGAAATAAGAATATCACCTTTCTCCAACTTATAAAGATCCCTATCTGTAAGTAAAATTTTTGCTTTTCCTCTTATTGCTCCTTTATTAACTGCTAAACCTTGTACTTGGCTGATTGAAGAATAATCTTTAGTAAGTGCCGCTTCTATTTGGGTGTATGCATTACCAGAAAAAGAATAGATTTTGTCTTCTAAGATCATCATGGCACATTGTTTTCTTTTTTCAGGAAGGAACGATTTTTTCGTTAGCAGTGTACTGATTTCTTCGAAGGTGTATTGGAGAAACTCAGTATAATCACACTTTATTCTTTTTGCAATTTCATCTACTAAGGGAATTATTAAGAACCATGATCTCGTAAAAATATCCATGCGCTCTGTTTTGAGGTAAATCAATTCTTGGACAATCTTAAGAAATTTTTTAAGTTCAGTATGACTGATATTTTGAATAATTTTTTTTGCAGAAGCAGCTTTCTGTTTGTTTTTTTGTATACCTTTAAGTATTTTTTTCTTTCTTTTCCAGATATCTTGTATCCTTTTTTCATAGTCTTTTTCTGTAAAAGGTCTTCCATCCCAAGTGTTCATATTTAGCCAGGAGTATTCTTTGTAGAGCTTGCTTTTTTGTTTTTCCAAGTCTTCTTTGTTCAAATGCACAAGAATTTCCATCTCTTTTTGAAAAGGAAGTTGTTTTTCTATATAAGAAATGTCAACTAAGAAGTCCTGTATTTGTTCTTGATTCCATTCTGGGTTCCATTGAGTTATAAGTTCTCTACTGTGTATGTCTACTGCTTGATTGAGAAACTCCATACTCCAAAGCCAATGTTGGAGTATAAGGCTTTTTTCATAAAAAATTGTGAAGAGTTTTGCAAGTTGGGTATTGTTTAATTTTGTAACTTGTTTCTTATTTATTTTTTTAGCAAGAGTGATAATGTTATTATTATCTTCCCTATACTTTGAGATATATTTTGTAAGATAATCTTTTTCCTTCCGTATTTTTTGAAGCATGATTTTGACAAATTGTTCAAACTCGTCTTCTCTAAGATATGCTTGGAATCCCAGTCTTATAAGATGGGATAATCCTTTAGGCATCCCTTCTTCTTTGAAAAATTTTGCATTTAATCCAGGTAGTTGAGATGATGCAAAAAGCAAATTGTCTCTATAAATGCCATGCCTGTACCAATGTTCTTTTCTTATTTTTTCCAAAAGAGACACTGAAAGCGTCTTACTAAATGAGGTAGTCATGAGTTTCATCTATCTCCTTCACTATGTCTTTAATCTTAATCATGTTGCGAAAATGTCTCCCTTAATTTGTTCTGAAGAGGACATTATTTATTTTTTCTTTTTTTTATAAGTATAAAATAATATTCCAACACCACCTAAAAAAACAAACAGGTTCAAAAATTGTCCCATCGTCAAAAATCCAACATAGAGTTCTGGTTGTCGATAAAATTCTATGATAAATCGAAAGATTGCATAGAGCATTAAAAATAGTGCAAAGAGTGTTCCTTGTGGCCATGTTTTATCTTTGAGTGGATAAAGAAGAAAAAAGATGAGAAGGTTTTTTGCTCCTTCATAGAGTTGGGAAGGGTGTCTGAACACAGCATTTCCAAGAGTATCTTTTTCTCCGTTGAAATTGACACCCCAGGAAACGTCTGTTGTTCTTCCATAGAGTTCCCCATTGATGAAGTTTCCTCCTACGCGAACCAATGCTTGGGAAAGTGCAAGAGGAAGTGCAAGCATGTCTCCAAGGAGTAAAGGCGAGATATGTTGTTTTTTTGAAAACCATATTCCTGCTAAAACAACACCGAGTAATCCTCCGTGAAAACTTAATCCTCCGTTCCAAACTGCAAAGATTTGTAATGGGTTTTGCCAGTAATAGTTTCCTCCATAAAAAAGAACATAAAAAAGGCGTGCAAAGATAAGCATACCAATAACTGCAGCGAACATAAATGAATCGATGTCTTTGGTTTGCCAGTTGAGATGTTTTCTTTTTGCCATCCCTTTGAGCATGACATAGGTAATAAGAAAGCTTAATGCGTACATGAGTCCGTAATAACGTATTTCTAAGCTTCCCAAAGAAAACAATACGGGGTCAAGGGTGTGGTAGAATACCATGTTATCGTGTCACAGCTAAGAGATTGGGTTGTCCTACATCAGGAGTATTGTCCTCTTCTTTTTTTTCTTCTGGAATGATTTTCTTTTCTTGTTCTGTAATTTTTTCTTCTGGGAGTTCTTCAGTTTTTTTTCCTAGGATTGAGTCTATTTTTGCTTTGAATGAGGGGTATCTCCAGTCTGCAAGGAGTTCTCCGTTGACAAAAAAAGTAGGAGTAGAGCTTACTCCTTGTTGATTGCCCATGCGTTGTTCCATTTGCACGATTTGTGCTCGCACTCCTGAATCAAAACATGTATTGAAAAGATCCAGGTCTAATGCCATGTTTTTTGCAATCATGCGAAGAGTACTCAAACTGAGCTTGTCTTGATTTGCGTAAACAGCATCAACATATTCCCAGAATTTTCCTTGGTCATTTGCACATTCGCTTGCTTCTGCTGCTTTGAATGCCATGGGATGAACACTTGAAATAGGAAAGTGTCTGAACGTAAATTTTATTTCATCAGGATACTCTCTTATGAGAGGTCGTAATGCTTCTTCGTGCGCTTGTTTGCAATAAGGACATTGTAAGTCTGAAAATTCAACAATGTCAACAGGAGCATCAGCATTTCCGAGCAAGGGTTTTATTTGAACAGGAAGGTCATATGCTGGCGTGCGAAAGAAGAAGAACCAAATCAGAGCAATGCCTAGAAAAAAGAGAAAGGTGTAAAGATATTTTTTTTTGATTTTCATCCTTCACCTCGAAAAAATAAAAAAAAGTTTATTTCGCAAGTTCTGCATCAATGGCTTCTTTGAATACTGCAAAGGGAACTGCTCCGCTGATAATTTGGTTATTGACAAAGAATCCTGGAGTTCCTGATACTCCTGCTGCGCTTCCTTCTGCTAAGTCTTTTTGTACTTCTTCAGCGTTTTTTCCTGTATCCAAGCAGTCATTAAACTTGGTAGTATCTAAATCAAGTTCTGTTGCCCATTTTTTGTGATTTTCAACGCTTAAGCTTTGTTGGTTTTCAAAGAGTTTGTCATGCATTTCCCAGAATTTGCCTTGGTCTCCTGCGCATTCTGCAGCTTCTGCAGCTTTCTGTGCTTGGGGATGGAAGTCAAGTGGGTAATCACGGTATACAAATTTTGCCTTTCCGGTGTCAACGTATTCTTTCAAGAGTTGAGGGAGGGTATCCTCATAAAAGCGTTTGCAGAATGGACATTGAAAGTCAGAAAATTCTATGATCGTAACAGGAGCATTGGCATTTCCCTTGAAAGCATCATCGTCTGCTGTTGGTGGATTAAGAACATAACTTGCGCCTACGACAGCTGAAGGGATAACATAATATTCTCCTTCTTTGACAAAGGCTTGGCTTGCTTGTGCAAAGTTTGCTCCCTGGCTTACAGCAGTGTCATAGACATAGAGGGGAAGAGCGTTTGCTTTGACTTGTTGGACAAGTGCTTTTCCTTCACTACTTTCATAGTCAAGGTATGTTATTTGCGTTTTTGGAAAGAGTTTGTTTAATGCCTGTTCTACGGTACTCGTATCGCAAGTTTTACAATCTTTAGGTTTTACAATGGTAAGTTTCATAGCAGGATCATTGGTGGTATCTGCTAATTGAGGCTGATCTGGCTGATCTGGTTGGGAAGGTTGCGGTACACTAGGCTGATCAGGGATTTGTATTCCAGCTTGTTTAAAAAATGCTAAATAGATAAGAATGACAAGTAAGATACCTGTTGTTATTTTCCAGAAGAGCTGAGGATCTGCATTTTGACCATTTTTTTCATCATTTTTTGTTTCTTTTGAGTCTTGAGAATCTTTCTTTTCTTTTACCACAACATACACCCCCGTAAGATAGTATGATCAAAATCTACTCCTATATAAAGTTAATGAATCAGATCTTTAATAAGATCTGGTAGAAACAAGTGCGGCATAAATCCACACGAAAAATAAGATATGGAGAATGAAACATTACGAAGCATGGCGAAACCTAAATTTTCGCAATTACACGACAGGGAGCGCCATCTCCATTCTCAATATTGAGAGGAAGAATAAAACATTCAAAGCGCTTTCCCACAAGTTTTCTTAAGTGCATGAGATTTTCAACAATGAGAATGTCATGAGGTAATAGAATACTGTGAATAGGATAAGGATCCGTGTCAGGACTTGGTGCATCAATACCTACTATTTTTACTTTTTTTGCAACGAGTTTTTGTGCAAGTTCTTCGCTGATGACAGGGTTATTTTCAAAGAAGTCTTTTCTATAAAGTTTTTCTGTTACACCGCTAAAAAAGAAAACAATATCATTTTTTTTAATAAGAGAAAGATCTGGTTTTGCTAAGGAAAGAACAACGCAATCGCCAATAAATTTTTCGAGAGGAAAGTCACTCAGAGTTTTGCCATGAGCAAATCGATGGCTTGGTGCATCAATATGGGTAGAAAAGTGGGAAGTTATGGTTAATCCTTTTTTATTCCATCCCTCATCTTTTACGGTGGTAAGTTGTACAATTTTATGAGGTGGGTCTCCTGGAAAGACAGGTGTTCTCTCATTAATAGGCATGGTTAAGTCGATATAAGGCATAACGTAAGAAAAGTGAGAATGTATAAAAGGATTGCGAAAAAACTAATAGATTTTCAAAGAGATTATTTTTGAGCATAGAAAACTGCATAAATGGAATAATTCCAGACAATCTTTACTTTGCTAAAACCAATATTTTTTAACCAGTGAACTTGATCAGTAACTTTGCTAGGAATATCTTCTTTGTCGAACATGACAAACAATGATTTTCCTGTTTCTTTTCCCCAGATTTTGTTGAGGTAAGCTTTCCAAGAAGAGATTCTTTCCTTGGTCATTTTTTCTGTTTTAAAGTTGACTCTGTCTCCTATGACAAAGAGTCCTTGATCTTTAAGAGAATAGTATATTTTTCTAAAAACGTCTTTTTTCTCTTGATGACGAAGATGATGAAGGGAAAGAACTGCAACACAAAAGTCGTATTTTTTATCTGAGAAAAATTTTTTGATATCTTCTTCAATAAAATGTACCTTTTTTGATTTTTTTAATCTGGCTTTTGCTTTTTTGATCATAGATGCAGAAATATCAACGCCATCAATTTTTGCGTTGGGGAATTTTTTAAGTAACGCTTGGGTAGTCTTTCCCGTGCCTAAGCCGATGTCAAGAATGTGCACTCTTTTTTTTGAAGGGATAAATTGTTTGATGATGAGTTTGTGCATTTCTTCATAGCCTGGACAAACTTTTTTTACAAAATTATCATATTGTCCATATTTCATCCATTCTGTAGTAAAATGCTTTTTAACAAGGTTACTATGGTCTCTTTTCATAGATAAGACCCTATTTGTTTAGAATATAAACTTTTGGGGAGATATTGTCAAAAACCACCAATCAGAGATTGGTGGCATGTCGCGACATGCCACTATCAAGAGTGGTTCATCAAAAATCGATAAGATTTTTGAATGTGCTCAAAAATGCAATGCATTTTTGACATTTGAGCATGCTCAAAAATTTTCCTCTGGTAATCGTCCATTGGCTTCGAACCACTAGTCAGAGACTAGTGGAAAATTTTTGACATTTTTAAGTCTAAAATGAAAAAAAAAAGAAAACCCTGCAAAGAACGCCACGAGTTGTTGTGCAGGGTTTCCTTCAGAGGAGTTTTTGATCTTCCCAGTGTTGTCTTCCTTGTTCTTTCAGATTGAGGAATTGATGGTATGCTTCCTGAGCTTCTGTAAAGTATCCCTCAGGCAAAATAAATCTTGTATCAGATGTGTTTTGTATCATTCATATCACCTCAACCATCTTGAGAAAAGCCTTTATTAATGCGTTATTAAGGAAAGATCAAGAAGAGAAATCCATAAAGTTTATAAATCAAAATGGGACTTTTTACTCGATGGTAGTTATAGCTAATAGTCCGCAGTGGTTCTTGGGAGTGGATTCCGCGTTGGAAATTTTATTTTTCTTTATCGCATTAGGCATCGCATTGTTCAGCATGAAGATTTACCGCTATACTTCGAGAAAGCGGTTTTTGTTTTTTCATTTGGCTTTTTTGTTCATGGCGGTTTCTTTTCTCGTAAGGTCTGTTACGAATCTTTTTATTTACTATCAAATAAAGAAGGATATCAGTGTTGCAACAAAATTAGCTGCTGTCTCAAACATTTATGACATGGGTTTTTTGATTCACATTCTTTTGATGCTTACGGCATATATGATACTGATTGCGTTGTCTCTTGAATTGAGAGATATTCGTGTGATCACGTTGCTCTTTCTCATGGTTATTCTTGCTGCAGTCATCGCAACCAACACGTATACGGTTTATTATGTTATCAGTGTTATTTTACTTGCGTATATTGTCAATCATTTTAGAGAAAATGCCAAAAAGTTGGGTACTAAAACGAGTAAAGCTGTTTTTGCTGCGTTTTCCTTGCTCTTGTTAAGTCAGGGCGTTTTCCTCTTTGTGCATATGCATCCTTACATGTACTTGCTTGGGCATCTCTTCCAGGCTATGGCATATGGAATGTTGTTCATCGTATTTATTTTGGTAAGGCGTTTATGAAACGAGATAAGCTGACCATCATTTATGATGTGCTCATAGCTATTCAGAGGAAGGAGAAAATTAAGCCCACGCATTTATTGTACAAATCAAACTTGTCTTATCAGCGCATGAAGGAATATCTTGATGATCTGATGCAGAAGCAGTTAATCTTGGAAGAAAGTGAAAAGGGACAGAAGTTTTTTGCATTGACTGATAAGGGTCATAAGTTTTTACAAGAGTATGCAAAGATGAGAGAGTTTACGGAGAGTTTTGGTTTGTAGAGATGATCTCTTTCTCAGAAATGATTGAGAATAAAACACAAGTTACTTTTATTTTTTGCTCATCTCAATCACTTCGCTGCTGTCTCGAGGGTAAAAAAAGTTGAGTGTCCAATCAAATGCGACGCGTATTTTCTTGCTTAATCCAGGAAGTTTTGATAAGTAGATGGTTCTCCAGAGCCACCAGGCAAAGAATCCTGAAAAGTACGTGTTTTGGATGCCTGCAACTCCAAAGTATTGTCCTACACTGATAAGAAAACCATCAAGACGATAATGGTAGCTCTTAAGTGAAGGAGAAAGATCAAGAGTAGCAAGCGCATTGTGTGCAGCAACCTCTGCTTGTTTTACTGCGAGTTGTGCGAGCATGGGAATGCGTTTTCCGTTGATTTCAAGAAACGCGCAGTCTCCTAAAGCAAGGATATTTTTATGAGGAACTACTTGAAAAAAAGAATTAATGCGATAGTAGGGATATTTTTTGTTATCTAAGGGGATCGTGCGAGAGGAAAATCCTGCTGTCCAAAAAAGAGTTCCTGTAGTATGCTTTTTTCCTTTTTGATCTGTAATAAAATCTTTTCCTACTTCAGTAACAGTACAATTGAGCATGACCTTTACGTTGAGGTAAGTAAGTTTTTTCTGGCATTGGGTTCTGAACTTAGGTGGAAGTTGGGGAAGAAGATGTTCTCCTCGGTGGATAAGTATAATAGTGATTTCTTCTTCTTTGATGGTATGTGAGGGTAGCATTCCTTTGATAAATTCTGCTAGTTCTCCTGCAAGTTCAACACCCGTAGGTCCTCCGCCAATGATAAAAAAAGTGAGAAGTTTTTTGCGCAGTGCTGGATTTGTTGCTTGTTCTGCAAGAGCAAGAGTATGTATGACTTGGTTTTTTATGCGATATGCATCATGAAGTGTTCTCAAAGGAATCGTATGTTGTTCTGCACCTTTGATGCCATGAAAGTCTATTTTTGACCCTGTTGCAAGAATGAGAAGGTCATACGGTTGTTGATGTGAACTGCTATAAACTATTTTTTTCTTGGTATCAACATGGGTTACATGATCTTTGATAAAAGCGAAAAGGGGATTGGCAAAGACATGCTTAATGGGTTGGATAATGTTGTCGCGAGAAATTCCTCCAGTTGCAACTTCATGCAAGAGGGGTGTAAAAAGAAAGTAGTTAGTTTCACTGATCATGATGACAGAAGCATTATTTTTTATTTTTTTGAGGAGTTGTTTTGCAACATACACTCCTGCAAATCCTGACCCGATAATAACAATTTTTTTCATGGACAAAAGGAGGCATGCTTCTTTTTAAAGATATCTAAAGTAAGATGAACCTTTTTTTATGATTTTTAGGCATTGTAATTTTTATAAACATGAAATTTTATTTTATAATCCATGCGTATACCTTCTCTTTTTTATATTCTCTTTTTAGGTTTTGATATTTATTTTTAAAAAAAAATGGAGAGTGTAATAAAAAAGAGAGGAATAAGAAAAAGAGATGTGAAAAATACTTAAGCAGAAGAAATATGAGTGCTAGACCAGATGAAGAGGAAGGATGCTATGCTCATGATGAGCGCTGCGATCCAGGGAGAAAGCAGCCATCCTGTCCAAGGATAGAGAATGCCTGCTGCAAGGAAAAGTGCGAGAACATGATAGAGAAAAGCAAAGAGAAAAGAGTAGTGCAGTTGTGTGAGGGCTGAGTTCCCGATATGGAAAAGATGAACAATTCCGAAAAGTTCTTTTTTGAGCAGGATAACATCATGAGAAGGAAGACTGCCTTCTGTACAGAATGCAATACTTAAATCTGCTTCAGAAAGAAGAGGACTTTTCTGGAGTGCGACGATAGCTACTTTTCCTTTTTGTTGGAGTTCTTTTATTTTGTTTTTCTTTTGTTCTGGTGTTGCATCACAAAGAAGCTCGTCTATTGCTAAGGGTTTTGCAAGAACTTCTGTTGTTCTTTGAACATCTCCTGTGAAGAGCACTACTGATTTTCCAAGAGCGTGAAGAGCTTGGATTGTTTCTTTTGCATCTTTTCTGAAGGGATCAGAAACGCCAAAGAGGCCGAGAATGCGCTGATTGACTGCAACAAAGACGAGTGTTCTTCCTCGTACTATGAGTTTTTCTATTTCACTTTCCAGTGAAGTAAGAGGTATTCCTTGTTCTTGCATCAGAGTAAGGCTTCCCACGAGAATTCTTTTATGGAGATAGTCTGCTTTCATGCCTTTGCCAGGAAGTGCTTCCCATTTTTCGGGTTCAGGAATTTCTTCTTTTGCTTTTTTTGCTACAAGGAGCATGGCTTTGGCAAGAGGATGACTGCTCTTTTTTTCTGCTATTGCTGCAAGTTTAATGACATCTTTGGCTAAGAATCCTTCTACGATGTGCATTTCTGTTACTTCAGGTTCTCCTTGGGTGAGTACACCTGTTTTTTCAAAGATAATCGTTTGTATTCCTTTGATATTCTGAAGTATTTCAGAAGAAGTAAAGAGAATTCCTTTTTGTGAAGCAATCGCATTGCTTTTGAAAGTTATGCTTGGCGCGAGCAAATAAAATACTGAAGGAGTTGTAATGAGGAGTACAGAGAGAAAAGGAGTGAGTGCAAAATGCATATTTTGAGTGAGCATCCAATAACCAAAAGTAAGTACTGCAAAGAGAAGAATGAATAAGGGGATTTGGGGAAGAAAAGAAGGGGTATGCAAAGAATTTTTTTTGTTTTGGCTTTGGTCTTTGAGATCTGCAATTTTGTTAAGAAAAGTTTCTTTTCCAAGACTTTCTACTTTGATAATGATTTTTTGTGTTTGGTTACGACTTCCTGCAAGAACTTTGTCATTTTTCTTTTTTTCAACAAGTGTTCCATTGATGAGCGTTTCATCAACAAAGGATGAACCTTCAATGATAGTGCCATCTGCAGGTAAGATCTCTTGGGGTTGAACAATAATAAAGTTTCCGGTGACTATTTTTTGGATTGGAATTTTCATTTCTTTTCCTTCTTTGAGAATAGTTATTTCTTGGGGAAGTGAAGTTCTTTTGTTGAGTTGTGCTGTGCTCAAATGTTGTATTGCCCATTTTCCAAGGATGGCAAAGAGAAAGATGAGTCCTGTGCTGAGAAAAGAAAGATCTGCAAGGCCGTATCCTGGTTTGTTATCAAGGATAAGATAAGCGACGGAAATATTGTACAGGTAGGAGATGCCACTTGCTAGTGCAATGAGTGTATCTGCTGTAGGAAGAAGTGTGCGAAATGCATTGACGAAGAATATTGACCCACAGAGAAGAGCTATGGTTGCAAAGAAGATTTGTAAGATGGTGTTGAATTCTATATCAAGGAGTATAATTTGAGAGTGAAGAAGGTAAAGAAAGAATGAAGAAAGAAGTGTGAGAAAGAAACGGAGTTTCCATTGTTGTTGATCAGAATGATTTGCTTGTTCTTCTTCTCCTTCTTTGATAACACCGTATCCTTGTTTGAGAATGGTTTTTTCTATTTTTGTAAAAGGGATTTTTATTTCATCAAAAAGAATGGTTGCTTTGTGATGGACAAAGTTGACATGTGCTTCTTGGATTCCACTGATTTTTTTTAAGGATTGTTCTATTTGGGAAGCACAGTTTGGGCTATACATACCGCTGATATGGATAGTTTTCTGCATAGGAAGAAAGGAGGATGTTCTCCTAGATAAATGTTTACTTCTTTGGAGGTACTGCCTTTGCAGGTGTGGCGGCTGCTTTTGCTGCGGGTGCGGTTGCTGCTCCTTTTGCAGCTTCGCCTTCTTTAGGTCCTGCTGCTGGAAGAAGTTCTTCAATGATAGAGCTTGGAACTCCTGCTTCCACCATCTTGGTTTTAATTTGACCTCGAGGTTTGCCTTCCATAAGTTTGAGGATGTCTTTTGCTTTTGCTTCAAACTCAACACGTCTTTTCTTGAGTTCTTCTTCTAATTTGATACGTTCTTCTTCCAAGGCTTTGAGTTCTTCTGCTGTTAATTCTGTTTTGCCTTTTGAGATTTTATCTTTAAATGCTCCTTGGTTAATAGCTGCAATAGTTTCTCGTGCGGGTTTTCCTTCAACAAGTACTCCCATGCTATCACAAGTTCCGCAAATTTCTTTTACGCGTGAAAAATTATCTTTGCCGAGCAAGTTGTCTTGTTTCATTTTTGAGATTTTGATGATTTGTTCTATTCTGAGATCTGCTACCTTGTCCATGAGGGGATTTCCTGATCCTTTTTCGAGGTGCGCTTCTTTTTTGATGAGTGCACTTGCAGGTGGTGTTCCTACGGTAATAGTAAATTGTTTTGTGGTTGAATCAACTTCTACTTTGACAGGGACTTGCATGCCTTTGAATTCTGCTGTTTTTTGGTTGATGGTAGAAACGACTTGACCGATATTAACTCCGAGTGGTCCAAGTGCTGGTCCGAGGGGAGGTGCTGCTGTTGCTTTTCCTCCTTCTACTAATACATCAACTGCTTGGGTTGCCATATCAACTTGGATTTGGGAGTGATTTATAAATATTGTTGTTGGATGAACGTTTTTAATTATTTACAATATATAAAATAATTATACTTAAATACATGCGTAATTTACAATCTTTATGAAACAAGCAAGAATATTGATTGCGATGACTATCCTCCTTCTTTCGGCATGTGCTCTTACTCCAGAAGAAATTGCAAAGAACAATAAAGACATAAAACAATTTTTAGAAGAGTATCCTCAAGCACAAAGCATGTTCACAGAATTCTCAGAAACCCAACTGGGGGTTATCCCTCTATCAATCAAAGAAGAATGTATGGACAATAAGAAGATAGAAAAAATGTATCGATATGAGCTTGATGATCCTCAAAGTGAAAATAGGCTTATTCTTTGGATGTTTTATGATAAAGAAAAGATTACACAATGTAGCCAAAAAATAAAAAAAGGCACTAGCGAACCTGTAGTAGCAAATTCAGAAGAGAAAAAAGTGCAAAATCAAGATGCAAAAGAAGAGGTTACACCAAAAAAGGCGGATAATGTGCAAACTACAAAAACCGCAACCCCACCAAGAGACACATATCCTAAATACCTTATTGAGAAGGATATAGGCAGATCAACATATTTCAAATCTGAAAAAATAAATAGTGAAATTTCTATTCCAAATAATCCTAGTGAAGGATATCTTGCAAGCTATGACATAGCTTCTGCAGAAGTTTGGGTATATAATTCAGAAAAAGAAATTCAAGAAACACTACAAGAAACTATGTTTAATAGGATCTATGATAATTATCCAGCAAAATTTAATGATTTTGGCGTATATCTTGGAACCTATGAAAAAAGAAATGACCTAGTGTATTTTACAAAAAATCCAACAACTGTCATGTGGGCGCATGATAATTATGTTATAAGAATAACGGGTTATCGTAATGATGTTGTAGACGCGTATTTAGAAAAATATCCTTCTGATCTTCAACCGAAACAACATTGTAAGGATACAGATCATGGAAAAGATTACACAACAAAAGGGTTTGTCATTGTTTTAGACAAAGATATGACTCAAATGATAGCAGACCGTTGTGATCAGAATTATCTCGTGGAAACCTATTGTGAAAATGATGCCTTAGCCTACGACCAACATGAATGTGATTGTGATATTAATAGAGCAATATGTGGAGTAGATGCTACACCTCCTGAGCTCAGTTCAATGTATCCACTTCCTGGGCAAAGTTTCGCTGGAAGTAGTGTTAATGTATATGTTAGAACAAATGAAGTTGCTGTGTGTAAATCAAAGATAACAGGTACTTCCTGGGAAAATATGGCAAGTACTGAATCAGGATTTAATGCAATGAACCATAATAAACTATTTTCTGTATCACCTGGACAAAGTTATACTGTAGATATAAGTTGTACCGATGAAGAAGGAAACACTGCAACAGATACTACAAATTTCAATGTACTGACAGGAATACCAGACTTAACAATCTTAGAAATAATTTTAGAGCCTGCCAACCCCCAAATTGGAGATATGGTACAAACAAAGATTAGAGTGAAAAATATAGGCGATGGACCATCAACAAATGCGATTAGTATTTCTTGCAGTGTACAATACCCTTCAGAATCTGGTGCTAGAAGTGGTGGTGGAGGATACGGACCTCGTATTGAAGCTGGAGAAACAGTTATCATGACGGTTTGCGGTCATCCATTTTCTGAAAGTGGAACGTATACTATTACAGTAAAAGTAAATTCAGATCAAACTCTTGAAGAATCAGATCTAACGAATAATGAAAAAACATTAGTCGTTAATATTGCATAGAAGATATTAAAACGAGTCACCCGAATTAAACTATTTCTTTTTGCATGTTAATTGAGATATAAAAATATCTTCTAATTATTTGCAATATAGAGACTATTTTAAGAAAAATAAGGGAGATAGAAGAGGAAATAAAAAAAGGAAAGGACTATCTGAAAAACTCGGGAAGATCTGCTTTTCTGGGTAATCCTGTTTGTGCACCTCGATATTGACATTTGTGACTTGCAACTGCTGATGCAAAACATAATTTTTTTTGTAAATTCCATTCAGGATGAGAAAGGTATGCATAAATGAATCCTCCAATGAAAGCATCTCCTGCACCTGTAGTATCTTTTACTTGAGTATGTTGGGCAGATGTTCTCAGGTAATGATCAGCGGTTTTACAAACAGATCCTTGAGAACCAAGAGTAGTGATGACAATTTGAGGACCTTGCGCTAAAATAAAGTCTAAGTTAGTATGTAAAGTTTGATCTGTAGTATCCTCATGGTAGTTTTCAGGAGTAATAACAATAGTTGCATAAGAAAGTAAGTCTTCAGCATGTAATTTTTTTATTTTTTCTGCGTCAAGAACAACAGGAATTTTTCTTTTGTGCGCTTCTTGTGCAAGTATTCTTGCAGATTGCACAAAGCGCCCATCGAGATAAAGTAAATCAGCGCCATCAAGCGTTACGTTCTCTAAAGAAACTGTTCCAGAAGTGTCAAAAGGAGAACAACTCATGATAGAACGGTTATCACCCACTAGGGTTACTAAACTTATTGAAGGTTGATCAGATTCTCTTTGGACATGAAGAGTGGAAACGTTTTCTGCTCCTAATAAAGAAAGAAGATAGTGTCCAAAAAGATGGTTGGAAATTTTTGTGACAATACTCGTTGCAACACCTAATCGGGCAAGGGCAACAAGGGTGTTAGCACAATTGCCGCCGGGGTGAACGCTGTAATACTGAGCAGATATTTTCCCATTTAAAGGAGGCAAAGCATCTGTTTGAACAATGAGATCAAGCGTTGCTACTCCTAATCCGAGTACGTTCATAGAATAAGAAATCTGTAGTGTTTTATAAAGCTTAAGAGAAAAGAAGATTAATTTTAGCATAACCTGATAAAAAGTTGTTGTGAGAGTTCCATTTTTTATGAGAATTTCTATTTGTCAAGAACTACAATTCAAAGAGTAATAGATTTCTAATATAGGTGAAAGATGATCTAAAAGTTGTGGGGATAACAAAAAGAAAAAATTGAGTTTAGTCTTGTGGGGGAACAGGATCATTGTCATTACTAAGATACTCAACTGCTTGTTCAACATCAGGATGATAACGAGGATCATCAGTCAGCCTAACTACGTATGCAGGTCTAAATCCACGAGCTTCTAAAAAAGCGAGTTCAGCTACTTTCCTCATTTGGTCATCAGATGATAATCCATGTAAATCAAAAACAATGCCTGTTAGTCCTCTCTCTTTTAAGTCAACAAGAACAGCAAGAAGGTCCGTAACACTTGCATTAGGTTGCACAACTGCAATGCCTGGCTTTTCTTCTGGTATATTCACAGATACATGAGAATTTGGAATATGTAATGATTTTAGCGTAAGACCTTTGCTCATATTTTGCACCGCAAAGAGTGTTAAGGAACGTTTATTTATAAAACTTTGTCCAAAAAACACCCTTTTTTCGTCAATTTTTCTTATTATTCTAAAAAGGTTTCAAACAAAATTGTAGGGAGAGATAGTATTTTTATTATTTTTTATAAAAAAATCAAAAACGAATTAAAGGAAATATAAGATAGAAAAAATAAGATTAACAAAAGAGCAGCTTATTCTTCTTTTCCTTCTTCGTCGCTTTCTCTGCGAATCACTTTGACAGAGTCCATCTTAACCGTAATAGGAATAGGCACTGCTGCTTCTAGTAATTCGACAACAACTTCTTCTTTTGCTTTGTCTATACGAGTAATTTTTGCTTTTTCTCGTTTGAAGGGGCCTGAAATGACTTCTACAATGTCATTTTTCTTCATGTTCACGTCTCTTTTGACTTGTTCAAGCATGTGTTCGATTTCAGCATACTCAATTTCTTTGGGAAGAATACCACGTGCATAGGGAACATTGAATGCTGCTTGTTCTGCAATGCGTTTGTCTTCTGCTTCTATGAAGATATATCCTCTCATCCCATGGGGGCGAATGACTGAGTAGATAGCTAATTTTTTCTTTTTACAGTTTGAGGTGAGAAAATCCATGACTTGGTCTTCTCTGTTTGCGGTTGTTCGTAATGCAAAAATATGTGTTGTTTCGCTCATAGGTTCACCTTAAGGAAAAAGATATTGTTTTGTCATGATGATAACAAAGCCAACAAAGCCTATTAAGGCCATGCCGAGCGCTGTTACTTTGACAATGGTTTTAAATTCAAGCATGCTTGGCTTTCGTGTTATTTTTATGACTCTTTTGCATTCTTGTACAAAAGCTTTGAAACGCTGCATGCGTGTAGGCTGATGTGTCTGGGATGAAAAGGGTGCTTGCTGCGTTTGTTGTTGTGTTTGTTGTTGTTCTTCCATGTTAATCAACGAATTCAATGCCTAATTCTGATTCAACTTCTTTTTTTTGTACTGTGGTTACTTTGCGTGAAGGACCAAAGATTTGTGAGCTTCGTACTCCGGTTACAATGAGCATGGTGCGTATGGTTTTTTCTAGGTCTTCGTAAATTTGTGCTCCCCAGATGATGCGTGCGTCATTGCTGAGTTTTTCTGAAACCGCTTCGACTACTTTGCGTGCGTCATCAAGAGTCATGTCTTTGCCTCCTGCAATGTTGATGAGTGCGCCATTGGCACCTGCAATGTCAACGTCAAGAAGGGGGTTGTGGATTGCTTTTTCTACTGCTTCTAATGCTCTGTTTTCACTGTCGCTTTCTCCTACTCCGATGAGTGCTACTCCTCCGTTTCTCATGACTGCTCTGATGTCTGCAAAGTCAAGGTTGACAAGACCTGCTTTGGTGATCATTTCTGCAATGCCTTTGACAGAGTTGGTTAAGATTTCGTCTGCGACTTTAAATGCGGTGTGTAAAGGTAAATCAGGTGCTAGGTCAAGAAGTTTATCATTAGGAATAACAATAAGGGTGTCAATAACCTGTTCCATATGTTCTAGTCCTTGAATGGCATTTTGGTATCTCCTATTTCCTTCCATGGTAAAGGGTAAGGTAACAATGCCAACCGTGAGTATTCCTAGTTTTTTTGCGATTTCTGCAACAATGGGTGCACTTCCTGTTCCTGTTCCTCCTCCTAATCCGCAAGTGATAAAGACCATGTCTGCGCCTTGGAGTGCTTGTTTGATTTCATGTTCTGATTCTCGTGCAGCTTCCTCTCCGATTTTGGGTTCAGAGCCTGCACCGAGGCCTTTGGTAATGGTTTTTCCGATGAGAATTTTTTTATCTGCTGTAGTGTAAAGAAGGTCTTGTGCATCTGTATTAATGGCAATGGTTTCTGCTCCTTTGATTCCAACTTCAGTTATTCTATTGATGGTGTTGTTTCCTCCACCTCCACATCCTACAACCTTGATGGTTGCACGTTGTTCTGCAAGCATCGCTTGGAGTTCGTTATCAATAGCTGCTTGTGGCTTTATTTGATTTTGCTGGGTTGCGCTGACGAGAAACTGCTGTTGGGGTGCATTGGTTGCTTCTTGCGGTCTAAGGTAGGGTTCCATGGTAGTTTCTCGTAAGAGAGTGTTCTATTTAAGCTTTGCTTCCCCACGTGACTTCTTGAAAGGGGGTAAGTTCTTTGATTTCTTTGCTCATTTGTTCTTGGATAGGTTCTGGTATGTTGTGTTTTGAGCGAATAACAAGAGTGTGTTCAGTAATGTCAAGAGTAACTTCGGTAAGTCCGAGACGCATTTTTAAGAGGGAAAGTGCTTGTTCTTTTTGATCAGTGATTTTTTTTTTGATGGAAATTTCGTAGAGAACATTTTTTCCTGAGAGAGGATGGTTAAAATCTACTAACGTTCTTCCTCCTGTAACGGTTTTGATAACACCGAGATGTCCATCAATGGTAACTTGTAATCCTACTTGGGGCTGAATTCTTTGTTGGATGAATTTGGAAGTAGGAATAAGTTGTATGAGCTTTGCGTTTTTTTTGCCAAACGCTTCTTCAGGGGGAAGTTCAACAGTAAAGTTTCCGAGGTCTTTTCCTTCTATGAATTTGTCCAATCCTGGAAGAAGATGGTGTTGACCTACGCAGATAATAAGAGTTCCGTATTTTCCTTCGGGATTGTAAATACCTGCTTCTTTGGCAACAGTTTCTTCTGTGGTGTCAAAGACAAAGTTTTCTTCTTTGGTTTTGCCGGTGTAGGATACTTCTATGAAATCGTTTTTTTTGATCATGCTGTTCACACTCCTCCTTAATCAGTTGCTGCTAAGAAGAAGATCTATTTAAGGATACTCGCTTATTTATAAAGGTTTAGTTTTTTTGAAGGTAGAATTGCTCGTACGAGTGTTACGGTAACTTGACGTGGCTGGTGTTGTGAGGTAACATAATAAGCATACCCTTGCCCTCGTGGTAGTGCATAATTTGGATGAGCTCTTTCATATCGATTTAATAATTGAGTGGCAATTTCTGGGTGTTTAACTCTTTCTTCGAGTGGACCAGAACCACGAAGATCAGTTGCTACAGAAGTATCAAGTATTTTTTTAATTGTTGCTACATCGTCAGGTTGTTCAGGCCAAACCAAAGGTTTTGAACCATCGAGAGAAGCATAACTTCTTTTTATTAATCTTGTAAGCGTCATAAAAAAACTAAATCAAAGACAATTTATAAAGATAATGTTCATTTCCCGTGATCCAGCCATTGTAATATCTCGTCTACAACTTGAGTAGGTGTCATGTCTGTTGTATCGAGGTGCAGATCATAGTGTTTGGGATTATAAGGGTCAATGCTATAATATTGTTTATAGCGAATGCGTTCTGATGCGATTCTTTTTTTGACTTTGGCGAGTGCAT
>JAGVYP010000045.1 GCA_018303205.1 Candidatus Woesearchaeota archaeon | reverse complement strand
AAACCGCAGGTATAGACCTCAAATTAGGAAGACAAAAACTACTCAACCTCATCAAATTAAAAGCCAAAGACAACCATCATTCGCAAAGATGACAGTATCATTCCTAAGATACCTTTATATACCTTCTTCCTATTCTTTCTTTTATGGGGAGCTTGATTAAGGTATCTACACTCTATCTTTTACAAGAGGTAGAAAGACTAGCAAACAAAGGAGAACTTATTCATCGTCTTGCTGCTGTTGATCAAAGAAGACAGCTTCCTGTAGAAGTAAGATATACCCCACAAGTTTCTGCTCTTAGAGTTAAAGGAACAGATTTAGTTGTTGTTCCTCAAGGAGTTATGGATTTAGAAATTGCAATCGATCTTGCAGCATCACAAACTGAAATGCCTCAATGGGAAAGAGCTCTTAGAGCATCTTTTAGTCCAGTTCAATTACCCCCAGTAAGATACTTGAGTCAAGAAGCACTTGAAGCTATCGGTTTTACAGGTGTCGTTAATCCCTACCCATTTGATGTCAATGAAAGAAGATACTTTTCACCTGAAGGAAATGTTGTAGACGGTATTTCTCACGTTATTAATGGAGGTATTGGTACATTTGAACTTAAAAGAGTAAAAGGTGTAATGCCTTCCCATGCTCTTGATTGCCTTGATAATATAACAAGAATTCAATATCAAAATGGAAGACAAGTAAAAACTAAAGAGGCATAACTCCTTCTTCATCACTTTTCTTGCCAAATTTGCCACAGGACACTGGACATTCTACCGTGAGATATATAAAGCTGCAAATTTTCTACCTATTGCATGACAAAATTTCAAAAACTCGTTGTCTTTGAAGACAAAAAGATACGAAGAACATGGTTTAATGATGAATGGTGGTTTGTTGCTATTGATATCATAGAAGCACTGACAGACTCAAAGAATCCTTCAGGTTATTTGAAAGATATGAGAGAAGGGATGAAGGATTTGCAGAAGGGTGGGGGCAAATTGCCACTCCCTTTATGATAAAAAGAGAGAATAAAAATAAAGAAAACAGTTCTTTTAAAGAAGTTTAATATTCTTGTTATCTTCTACAAGTTAGTTATCTACAAGTACCTACACCTTGAATCATGACACAATTACAAGAATATGATTGACGAAATACCCTGTATGTTGTCGTACCAGGAGTTTTCACGCAATAATATTCACGTAGTTCTGGACTTGAGCTGTCACAAAAATCTCTTTCAAGAGATAAAGGATAACCGGGAATCATAAATTGCAACGTTCCTGGAACAAGAGGGCTATTTCCCCTATCATTCTCATTACAAATACTTGCACCTGTCACAGCAAGTAAGGGGCTACCTATGGGTGTGGGAGTTCTACGTGCGCTTAAAGAAGCTTCTCCAGCTAAGTCTACATCAATGGCATCAGAAGTATATAGGGGTAAGGTAGGATTGACTGTCATAACTAATCCAGCAATTGCTACTATCGCAACTATACTTAGAAGAATAAGATTATTTCTTGATTCCATTGAAATGCGCCTCCTTTATCATTTTTTTTAGAAGATGAGTATAAAAAACCTTTTATTTTTTTGAGGTTGTTGTGAAATCATCTTCATTAGCAATCATCTTGGAATGATAACACGTATTCATACCAGGTGCGTTTCCTTGCTAAAGCTCTTTGATGTTATGCATTTTTTTTGTGATATTTATTTCGGAAGAAAACTATTTAGATTTAAGAAAGAAAAAAAAGAAAAGTTTACTTGAAAATAGGAAATGATTACTTCTTCACTACTTTCTTTTTCACGTTCTCGATTTTACCCTTCATCCATTTTTCTGACGCTGTACCATCTGTTCGCGAAGCTCATACTTTTGCATACATAACGCTGGAGCTCCGAAGGAGCCAACCCTCCCAGCTTTGTTTACTCTTTTTGTCCATTCGCTCACCCTTAAGACGGTACAGCCTCTTATGTTAAGGCAGCTTTTAGAACTCCCTAATTATAATCTCTCCAGGTGTGTTTACACTTCGTGCATTTCAAGAACTTGGTTTCTGCTTCGTCCCCTGCCCTGGTTTGCAAAGTCCAATAGTAGGCTTCTTTGTTTCCACACTTAGGACATTCTTCCTCGCACACAGGCAGCATTTTTTCATCAGTTTCATGCTCAATAACAATAAGCTCTTTTCCTTCTTTTGTTTTTTCTTTCAATTCCATCATAATCTTTTCTTTTTCTTTATAGCCACAAGCGCATCCTACTATTTTCTTACCCGCTTGTATTTTTGGCATCAAGATACTACCACATTTCGGACAAAACATTTTTTTTCCACCCCCTAAAATGTGAGAAATCCTATGATCTTCACAAAAATAATCTTCAACCAGCCCAAGAAGGGAATGCGTTGTAGTGCCTTTCCTAATACGCGCTCTTGGCTAATATCCTGTTCAAAAGGACTTGATACGCAATTATGATCTCCTTTAGTGCTATACGACATTTTTCCTTCATTTTCTCTGACCTTAATCACGCGATGAATGATTGGCTCTGCTTGTCCAGGAACAGAAAAGACAATAACATCTCCTACCCTAATCTTTTTTGGACCTTGCAAGACCATAATATCCCCTGTATTGAAACCGTTTTCATAAGGAAAATTCAAAAAATCCGTTTTCATAATTCCTGTATCAATATAAAAATCTCCTTGGCTTCTTGTTTGAGCACAGATGCGATCAGTACAGCAATTGGTAGAATCCCACCAGTCTTCAAAGCTTCCATCATGTTCCATGCTTCCTGAAACAACCGCAACCACAGGATACTCAGTTTCTAAAAGAAAACCAAGACCAGGATACACAATAAACTTAATCAACAAAAATGCTAGAATAATATTTACGATCCAACTCCAAACACTATCATCATGCCAGATAAAATACCAAACTTTTCCCCACGTTGAAGCTGGCTTGCTCTTTTCTTTTCCCATCCCATCATGATCACTTTTTATTTTGTTTATAAAGGTTGTGGTTTCGTAAGCGGAAGCTTTTTATAATATAACGTATTATTACGTAATATGGAACTGATTGCAAAAGTAAGCAAAGGATCAGTCATGGATCAGATCTATTTGCCCAAGAAAAGAGCAGGTTTTCCTATTGGCAAGCATGTGCTTGTAAGCAGTCTTGAATCAAAAAAAACTACAGAAAAGCCTTACTTTTACCACGTCAAGCAACTTTCACCCATCAAAATAAGAATTATCGAAGAAATCTTTGCTCTTATCGATAGTCATGTTGAAAAGTATGACAATATCATCATTACCGGTTCTTTTCTTGATCAGGGATTTATCTTCAATGACCTTGATATTCTCCTTATTACTGAAGAAAAAGTTTCTTTCCTTCAAAAAATATTAGAAGACACCTTTAGAGTTAAAATACAACTTCTTATCCTTGATTATAAATCGCTCTTAGTAGGACTTTCCACAGATCCTTTGTATCAATCCATGCTCAGTCAATGTGTTGCAAAAAAAAGAATTATTTACAAGCAAAAACATACTGTTATATATCAAATTCTTGATCTTCACCTTCTTAAAAGTCAAACACTCCCTCTTAATTTTGATTTTCTTAATGGAAATGAAAAATATTATCTTACTAGAAATATGATTTCTATCCTCCTCTTTGTGCAAGGCAAAAAGATTACGAAGGAAAGGCTCAATACCGCGATAAAAAAAATCTTTCACCTCAAAGATATAGATGTTATCAAAAAAAATATGTTAGATAAAGCATCCTTTATTAAAACTTATAAACATATTTATGATCAGACTTTTGCATTAATCATGAGCACGATACCCCATGGTACAAAACAGAAATAAACTCATTGACTTTTTTGTTGGCAATCTTTCCAATGCTATTGTCCACACTATTTTGGAGAAAGCCGCAGGAGATAATGCACTTTTGGCAAAAAGCTATCAAAAAGAAAGCATTAACAGCAGGAATACAGCATTACATTATAGAAATATGATTAATCCCATTTACACTTATTTACCAGATAGGGATATTGATTTTATCAAAAAATGCCTTACCCAAAAAGTAACTTCTGAGTTAAAATCAAGATTTTTCAAAAAATATGAGCATATTGATCTTACTCTTATTAAATCCTCTATCGACAAAGCCTTGCAGGACATGAAAGTGATTTAATTTTATAGAAAGTTCATTTCTCCTTTTAATTCTTCTGTGATCAATGAGGTTTCTGTTCTTTTAATGACATTTCCAAATTTATTTCTGAGTTCTTTAAGTATTTCATTTAATTGTTTGTAGCTTTCTGTTTCAAATTCTATTTCAAAAGTCCAGGGCGCTATTTTTTTTACATAATACAGTGTATTCGGATTCATTTCGCACCAGCTTAGCAAAGATTTTTCTTTTTCTTCAGTAAAATCTTGAGTGTAAAAACAGACTTTGTAGTAGTCATACTGTAATTGATTAAAATTAAGATGAAGTCGTGATCCGGCAATAATGTGTTTTTTGATCAGTTCTTTCATGCGATAGATGACTTGTCGTGCTGAAGTTTTTGTTTGTTTTGCTATCTCTGTTGCTGGCATTCTTGCTTGTGTTGCTACTATTTTAAGAATTGACTTATCTTTTTCACCTATCTTGATGGGGGTTGCTCCTGAAAGAAAAATTTCTTTCTTTGTAGGTTTATTGAGAAAATATCCCCTGGGAAACATCCATACTTTAATGAGTGAAGTGATGTATTGCTGGTTGATATACATGTGAAATTGTGATTTGAAATCAGTTATTAGTTTATCAAAAATAAGCAGATCATCTCCGATCACTGAAAAAATAAGATCCCATTCTCCCTGGCATGATGCAATCCACCAGACTTCTTTTTTGTTATTCAGAAATGTTATGATATTCTTTTCGCTTTGCCCTGTAAGGTTTTGCAGTTTCAGATAGATATGCCACATATGATGATGAAACTTGCTCGCGTCAATAAGAAAAGTAAAATTAAGAATAATGTTCTCTTCTACTAATTTGTTCATGCGGTAATCAACAACTTGTCTTGATGTTTTAAGCTTCTTAGCTATTTCTGAACTGGGGATTCTCACATCTTTTTCAAGCATGCTTAAGATCTTTTTTTCAATAATATCCATATTTTGCTAATAATACTTTTTTATTTATAAATTTTGTCATTTTAGCAAAAATTAAAATGCTAAGTTTTATCTATCAGAAATATTACTACTAGTGCATGGTTAATAGTGATGATGACAAAGGTGAAATGAAAACAAATAGGTATCGTAAGATAGTTGAACATTGTGGAACTCCTACCTTTATTTATTCAGAAAAAACTCTAAAGGGAAATGTTCAAAGAATAAAACGTGCTTTAGATGATGCAAGTCTAGCTGACAGAGTAGATATCTATGCAGCATATTTTACAAACTCTCATCCAAGGCTTTTTGAAATATTGGCAGAGCAAGGTATTGGTGCAACGCTGCAAGGTGTTGAAGAATATCATCAATTACATTCTTGGGGATTGAAGCTTCCTCTTGTTGTTTCTCCAACTTGTCTTTCTGATAAAGATTTGGAATTCTTCTTAGATAAGCAACTTCAAGTAAATGTATCCTTGCCAGAAGAATTAGAATATGCTTTACAAGGAGCTAGCAATACAGGGGTAAGATTAGATTTGTCAGCAGAGCAAAGGCAAAGAACAGGATTAAAAATTGATGAACTTGATGAGATCAAGCAAATATGCAGAAGATTAAAAAAACAGGTTCATGCAATTCATACATATCCTGGAACAGGAAGCAATTTTCAGAAACTTGTCAAACATGCTGAAGATGTTTTTAAAGTTTACAAAAAACACTTTTCTGGAGTAAAAGAAATAAATTTAGGAGGTGGATTTGCATTTGACTATGATGCAGACTCAACTGAAGATAAGCATTTTCCATGGAGGGAGTACTTTGCAAAATTAGCTTCGCTTATTGATCAATTCCAAATCCCAAATAACGTCAGAATTTCCATTGAGCCCGGAAGAGATATTTTTGCTGATGCTGGAGAATTTCTTGTAAGCGTTAATAGAGTTCATACCAGGAGAGGAATACAACAAGTATACACTGATGGTTCTTATGTTTTCATGCCATCTGCTACGATAAGAGAAAGGCAGCATAATATCAGAATTTATGATGAACATTTCAGGGAAGTTGAAGACAGATCAGGTTCTGCTGAGCTAAATGGGTGTACAACATTATCTAGTGATTTCTTATTCCCAGGGATAGTAAGAGCTCCTGTACATATTCAAAAAGGAAGTTATATCTTAGTTCAGGATATCGGAGCATATGGGTCATGCCAGCATATGGAGTTTCTCAATAAAAGACCTGCCGCTGAAGTTCTCGTTACCAATGAGGGTGTATTACAACTCATTACAGAAAGTGGAAACCCTACTGATAAAATAAGGTATGCTCTTTGTAATCCTAAACTTATTGGATAATAAAATGACACTTTACGAATCAACTGAGCGTTACTTGAAAGGTCCTGACGGAATGCGAAACGAAGTTGATATGTGGTACTCAGGAGCTTGTCTGCTTTTCCAGGAAATTATCAGAAAGAAGCAAGGAAAAGGCTTTGGAGGTTTACATGAACAAAAGGGGATAGATATACGAAGAACTCTAGAGCCCGTTTCAGTATTGGATGTTTGTTGCGGACCTGGAAACTTTGCAAATTATGTAGGTTTATTTTATCCTGAAGTAGATTTAACGGGAATAGACATAAACGATGAATTCTTAAGATCTGCAAGAG
>JAGVYP010000044.1 GCA_018303205.1 Candidatus Woesearchaeota archaeon | reverse complement strand
TGTTCCCTCTTATTTTTCATATGAATTAGGATCTGGAGCCTTTTATAAATGAGATTTATAAACTTTTCTCTTTTAAGCTATACTAATATACTTTTTTGGCCCCTATAAATAGAAATCATATGATTATTAATATTAAAATAAATAGTGTTTATAATATTAAAATGGATAGGATTAGAGAAAAATAAAAAATATTAAAAATAATATTATAAATCATATGAAAATAAGGAAATGGGAAAAATAAATAGGTTTATGATGCAATACCACTATTTTGTTATAACCTATTTTTCTATTAATTTTCTGAAATTTTAGATCTTTATTTTGAAATTTGTTATGTTTTTTAATTTGTTTGGGTGTGTTTTTTATAAAAAAGAAAAAGAGGAAAGGAAGAGGGATTTTCCTTGTGCCTAACTTTTTCAAATATTTTTTACGTACTCTTTTTTTCTATCACCTTATTTTTTTCCATGGATTTTATACAATTCTCTTTTTATCGTCTTTATGCGACATCTATCTTTGTTTGAAAAAAGATCTTCTCGCAAAGTTATTCTTTCTACTTTTTTATCGTAGCATCCCCTACTGGGACGTCCCCCTCCGCTCAGATTATCCTTTTCGCTTCTTCGTTCGACCAAAGAAAGGTAATGCTTCAAAAAGTGTTTGTCATGAAACGAGCTTCCATCCAAAAGGTATAAATAGTTTCAAAAGAGAAAAAAAGCTATGCTTTATTATCAAAAAACACCCCAACAGATTTTAGAAGAATACAAAACTACAGAAAAAGGCTTATCTAAGGAAGAAGTAGAGCGTCGCATACAAGAGCACGGCTATAATGAACTCAAAGCAGAAAAAAAAGAATCTCCCTTCCTGCTTTTTCTTGACCAATTCAAAAGCTTGATGATTGTGATTTTAATCATCGCTGCAATCATTTCTCTTATCTTTGATGAAATCAATGATGCATTAGTCATTCTTGCTATTGTCATCATTAACGCAGTGATTGGTTTTGTTCAGGAATACAAGGCAGAACGAGCATTAGAAGCATTAATGGCCATGGCTGCTCCGAAAGCACGTGTCATCAGAGACGGAAGGGAAATGACGATACCCACAAGAGAGGTAGTTCCTGGAGATATACTTGCTCTTGAAGCAGGAGACAGGATTCCAGCAGATGCGCGTATTATCAAAGCTATAGAATTAAGAGTACAAGAAGCTCCCTTAACAGGAGAGTCTAATCCAAGAGCAAAGTTTGCAGAAGCAATAAACAAAACAAACCTTGTTATTAATGATCAACAGAATATGTTATTTTCAGGAACAGATCTTACTGAAGGAAGAGCGCAAGCAGTAGTGGTAAAGACAGGTATGCAAACCGAGTTTGGAAAAGTTGCGCGCTTAACGCAGAGTATCAAAAAAGAAAAGACAACGCTTCAAAAGGAAATGCAGCAAGTGGGAGCTTTTATTGGAAAAGTTACTTTTTTCATTTGCGTCATTGTTTTTTTTGGAGAACTCTTTCAGGAAGGATCACTTGCTACCTCAGTAATCATCAATGCATTTCTCTTTGCTGTCGCATTAGCAGTAGCTGCAGTTCCAGAAGGACTGCCAGCAACGATTACTATTACTCTTGCCATTGGAGTGCAAAGACTGGTAAAGAAGAATGCGATTATCAAAAAATTAAACGCTGTAGAAACCTTAGGAAGTACTTCTGTCATTTGTTCTGATAAGACAGGAACTTTAACCAAAAATGAAATGACGATAAAAGAAATCTTCTTAGGAACAGAGTTTTTGCATGTCAGTGGTGTAGGATATACTCCTGTAGGAGATTTTTTGAGGGATGGAAAAGCGATTGATCCCAAAAAAGAAAAAAACCTTTTACACCTCTTGACGATAGCAACAGGATGCAATAATGCTCATTTGATCAAAGAAGATGGACATTATACCATCACAGGTGACCCCACAGAAGCTGCGCTGCTGGTTGCTGCTCACAAAGCAGGTATCAATAGGCATCATTTGGAAGAAGTTATTCCTCGCTTGCACGAATTTCCTTTTGATTCAGGAAGAAAAATGATGAGTACCATTTTAAAACAAAAAGAGATTCAATTGGTGTGCGTCAAAGGAGCTCCTGATGAAATTCTCAAACGATGCAAGAGCGTGTTACTACAAAGCTCTCTTATTCCCCTAACCCATCAGAGAGAGCAACAAATTCTTGAAGCAAATGAAGCCATGGCAAAAGATGCATTGCGTGTTCTTGGGTTTGCTTACAAAGAATTGCCAAAGCAAACAAAACAATACAAACAAGAAGAAATAGAAAAAGATCTTATCTTTGTTGGCCTTATGGGAATGATTGATCCTCCGAGACCTGAGGTAAAGCAAGCTATTGCTGATTGTCAACATGCAGGAATTCAGGTGTATATCATCACAGGTGATCATGGTACTACAGCAAAGGCTATTGCAAAGCATATTGGTTTAGCAACAGAAACAACAAAAGTAGTTACCGGTTCTGATCTTGAAAAAATGCAAGATGAAGCTTTGGAAAAACTATTATTTGAGCAGGTGATTTTTGCACGAGTGAGTCCTGAGCATAAGTTAAGAGTGGTTACCGCGCTGAAGAAGAAAGGTCATATTGTTGCAGTAACAGGTGATGGGGTAAATGATGCTCCTGCTTTGAAAAAAGCAGATATTGGTGTTGCGATGGGAATTACGGGAACTGATGTGAGCAAAGAAGCTGCTGATATGATTTTAACAGATGATAGTTTTGGGTCCATTGTTGCTGCAGTAAGGGAAGGTAGAGGAATTTACGCAAACATTAAGAAGTTTTTGAGATATTTATTTTCTTCCAATCTCGGAGAGATTATTACCGTTTTTGTAGGGTTGTTGATAGGTGCTCCTCTTCCTATTTTGGCAACGCAGATTTTATGGGTGAATTTAGCTACTGATATGTTTCCTGCGCTTGCACTTGGCTTTGAACCTGTTGAGTCAGATATTATGCAGCAGAAACCTCGTGATCCTAAAGAAAAGGTTATTTCTAAAAGGACCTTTTTTCAATGGTTGATTACAGGGGCTATTATGGGTTTGGGAACTCTGGCTGTTTTTATTACGTATCTTCTTTTAGGTGGATGGCAGTGGGGAACTCATCTTACGACAGAGAACAATGGATTGTATCTCAAAGCATTGACAATGTCATTTTCTACTTTGGTTATTTTTCAGATGATTAATGTGATTAATTGTAGAAGTGATACCAAGTCCATTTTTAAGATGGGATTTTTTACCAACAAATGGCTTGTAGGAAGCGTTATTATAAGTGTTCTTCTCCAGATCATTGCTGTGCACACTCCTTTCTTTCAAAAATACTTGAATACTGTTTCCTTAACAATAGGGGAGTGGTTTATTATCGTTGCAGTAAGCTTAACGGTTTTGGTGTATGAAGAGATTAGGAAAGCGATTGTGAGAAAAGCAACGTCTGTTCAAAGCGTATAGAAAATTGAGTATATATCATTGTTTTTTAGAAATTTGTAAAAAAAAATATTTTTCTAAAAAATACGAAAAGTTTTCGAAGAAATTAGAAATTTCCCCAGAAGTTTCTGATAGGAAGCGAAAATATTTCAGGTTTTTCGAAAGTCTTGCGGATTTTCTTGAGAAAGAGATATGAAGAGTGGTATTATTTAGACTTACATGAAATCACTCATCTCAGATGAAGATTCTATCAAAAAGAGTATTTATAGTATCAGAGGATTACAAGTAATGCTTGATAGTGATTTGGCTGGATTATATCAAGTCAAAGCAATTCGTTTAAGAGAACAGGTTAAAAGAAACTATAAGAGATTTCCTTCTGATTTTATGTTTCAGTTGACAGATTCTGAAGTAGAAAAGCTGGTATCGCAAAATGCGATACCTTCTAGAAAGCAGCTTGGAGGACATTTCCCTTATGCGTTCACTGAGCAAGGTGTTGCAAATCTCTCAAGTGTGCTTCATAATGATAAAGCAATAGAAGTAAATATTCAGATTATGAGAGCATTCGTCTCAATGAGAAAATTTGTATTATCAAATGCCAATATTTTTTATAGATTAGAATCTCTTGAGCATAAGCATCTTGAATACGATAAAAATTTTGACAAGATATTTGATGCTATACAAAACAAAGGTTTAAAGCTGGAAAAAGGAATATTTTTTGATGGTCAAGTATTCGATGCGTATCAATTTGTTTCTGATTTGATGAGAAGTGCTTCAAAGTCTATAGTTTTGATTGATAACTATGTTGATGACTCTATCCTTACACTTTTGCATAAAAGAAATAAAAATGTGAGAGTAAAAATCTTTACAAAAATATCTAAGCAATTTTTACTGGACGTCGAAAAGTATAATGCGCAATATGCTCATGTTGAAGTGTATGAGTTTAAGCGTTCCCATGATCGTTTTCTTATTATTGACAACAAGGAAGTCTATCATTTTGGCGCTTCTCTCAAAGATCTTGGCAAAAAATGGTTCGCATTTTCAAAATTTGATAAAGAAGCGATTACTTTGCTTGAGAAACTGAAATGCGATTAAAAAAATTAGGGAGTAGGAGCATCATGAAAGATTTTCTATAGAGTCTCAAAAACCACAAACTATATATAACCCGAGATCAAAAAAGAGGATATGGGATTTTTGGGTTTGTTCAGTTCGGAGTCAACTTCTATGAGGGATCGTATTATTCATACTCAGAAAGAACGTATTGTGAAACTTGAGAATGAACTGGAAGGAATAAAGCAGCAGATCAATGAAAGGCATGATGAGCTAAGAACCTTGCGTGATAAGCATGAGTCTGCAAAAGAACGCTTAGTTGAGCAAATTGTTGATCTTTCTGATAAGTTTGCAGCAAATCACAGTAAGGTGTTAGAGATAGCTGAAGAAAATGCCCGTTTAAAGATCATATTAGAGAGTTCTCCTAAAAAGTCAATTGCGTACAAGCCACAAAAACAGACAAGAAAAAATCAAGACGGTGAAAAGAAAAAGAACACAAAAAGAAGATAAGGATGAGTTTCTGTTACACATAAATTTTCTGAAAGCTAAAGGTCATCACCTTGGAGTAAAACCAGGAGACGATCCGATTTATGCAGGATCGGCGACGCAAAACCTGTGATCAACGGAACAGTAGATCTCCGTGATGACCTGAAATAAAAGAAGAGAAAAAAATGAACAAAAAAATACAAGCGAAAAGATGTGTGTATGAGCACTAATTTCCTAACGTACGTTTTTCTTCAGTCCATTCTTCATGGTTGTTTACTTTAAGGGTGCAGAAGGTTTTGCCTTCCCAATAGACATGGCAGTCTTTTCCAAAGCGTTCCCATTTTAAACAGGTCATCTTTGCCTCAAAAAAGAAGAAAAAATTACTGTTTTCTTAAAGCGTGACTATGGACAGTTCTTACCGATCGCCCTGAAGGATCAGCCATGCCTATAAATTGTTTGCTCCACTGAAAAGCTGTTGGTGTAGAGCATGCTACAGAAGGACCTACCGGTACCGTACTTGCTGCACTTGGACTATGAAATAAACTATCAAAAATTTGCCGATAGTAATATTCTTCTTTGGTTAATGGAGTTTGAGAAGGAAATCTTTCCTTTGCTTGAATCATCATCTCATCAGTAATCTTTTCTTCTGCATATTTTTTGAGATGATCTATCCAACTGTACCCTACGCCGTCTGAAAATTGCTCTTTCTGTCTCCAGAGTATTTCTTGAGGAATATACCCTTCGAATGCTTTTCTCAGGATATATTTTTCAATTTTATCAGTGCACATTTTTTCCTGTGGATCAATGCTCATCGCATACTCCAAAAATTCTTTATCGAGGAAAGGTACCCTGGTTTCCACACCCCAAGCTGCAGTTGATTTGTTTGCCCGCAAGCAATCATACTTACTCAGCAGAAAAAGCTTTCTGACGCTTTCCTGGTGTAATTCAATTGCACTGGGTGCCATATGAAAATATAAATAACCACCGAAAATTTCATCTGCCCCTTCTCCTGACAATACCATCTTAATACCACATTGTTTTATTTTTCTAGTCATAAGATACTGGGGAGTAGACGCTCTCACTGTGGTGACATCAAATGTTTCTAGATAATAAATGACATCATGAAGAGCTTGCATTCCTTCCTCAATAGTAAATATAATTTCGTGATGCTCTGTTCCAAGATATTTGGCAACTTTCTGTGCATATTGTAAATCTGTAGAATCTTGTAATCCAATGGAAAACGAATGGAGTGGGGATATTGAGAATCTACAAGCAATTGCAGCGATGAGTGAAGAATCTAAACCACCAGAGATGAGTAATCCGTAAGGTACATCTGCCATTAATTGCTGTTTTACTGCTTTTTCCAGTTCTTCCCGTAGTCTTGATAAGGATACTTTTTGTTTCGGGAGTATTTCTGCCCATGCTGGTGTATACCATTTGATAAACTCTTTTTTGCTGCTTAGATAATAACTTCCTGGATGAAATTCTTCTATCCGAGCACAAAAACTATCTAGTGCTTTCATCTCACTACTCACATGAAGAACATCTTCTTCATCCCAACCAAGATAGAGAGGGCAGATACCGAGATGATCTCTGGCAACAAAAAATTCTTTTTTCTTTTTATCATAGAGAATAAAAGCAAAGATACCGCTCAACATGGCAACACAATC
The DNA here is from genome assembly GCA_018303205.1 of Candidatus Woesearchaeota archaeon. Lineage (GTDB taxonomy): Archaea > Nanobdellota > Nanobdellia > Woesearchaeales > JAGWAF01 > JAGVYP01. The sequence continues at coordinate 5,429 of JAGVYP010000044.1, read as the reverse complement.
TGGACCGTATTCATCGTAAAGATAAAGGATGACCTCACAGTCTGATTCTGTTTGCCAATCGTGCTTTTTCTTCAATTTTTCCCGTAACTGCTTATGGTTATAAATTTCTCCATTGACGCAGAGAACATTACCTGTTAGAGTGTCAATAAGCGGTTGAGAGCCATGTACAGGATCTACAATAGAAAGCCGTTCATGAGCAAGTACAACAGTCTCATCACTATACATACCGCTCCAATCTGGTCCTCGATGTCTGAGCAAGGATGCCATTTTGAAAGCTCTCCTTTTATAGTCTTCTGGTTTGCTTTTGATGTCAAATATTCCTACTATGCCACACATGTTTTTTCCTCGCTTCCAAAGAAGAAAGGTCACAGTATATAAAAATATGCCAAAAATAAGGGTATTTTTTACAAAAAAAACCACAAAATTTATAAATAATGGAAATATTTTCCATTTATGAAGGATACCATAGACGAAAAAGACAAGCAAATTCTTGCTTTGTTGGAAGAAGATAGCAAGTTAACGAGTCAGAAGATTTCCAGAAAAACAGGCTTGCCCATTACTACAGTACACAATCGAATAAAAAAATTGGAAAAAGAGAAGATAATAAAGAAATATTCGCTTATCATAGATAAAAAGAAACTGGGAAAAATCATTTCGGCATGCATTCAGGTAACCGTGACCTATGGTCATCCCCAGAAAAAATTTTCCCAGGAAGAGATAGCAAGAAAGATAAAAGCTTTGTCCGGTGCAGAAGAAGTGATGATTGTGACAGGGGGAACAGATATTCTTCTCAAGATAAATGTGGAAAGTATAGAAGCGTTAAATGATTTTATTATAAAAAAATTGAGAAACATCGATGGTGTTGATAAGACAAATACTATGGTTATTCTGAATGAGTTTTGATCGTAGATTTGAATGAACGAGATTGTTATATTCGAAAAAATGTTTCTAAGCAATTACGGTGCTGTTACATATTCTTCTCTGACGCTGTTTATGACAAGTCTGTTATAATTGTAGGATCCTTTTTCTCCTCCTGGTCCTATTTCTACGCGTACAGGCATTCCAAAGACGTCTAAGTAAGCAGTATGTTCTTTTTCGTTGAAGAGGAAGGTAACGCCTTTTGTTTTCTTGTCTTGCACGAGTTTGCTCGTGTGTACAAAGGTTCCATATTTTTCTACTTCTTTTACCCAGTCCAGAGGAGTAGGATGCTTGAAGAGTTTGGTATCGAGAACAGTTACTTTGTCATCTTTGCATCTTGGAAATTTAAGGAGGCAGTAACCTAGTGCAGTGTTTTCTTTCCAGTCAATAAAAATAGTGGTATAGGGAAGTGTTTCTGTGTTATAACTTTGCATGAGGTTTATTCTCATTTTGTCTCCTTTTATATACGTCATGTCTTCTGATTGTTTATAGGGTGGTGCAGTGTAGGAGTATTCGTAATTGTTTATTTCCTTAGATTTTTCTAGTAGTCGTTGTAATTCTTGAGATTTTTCTTGAGTCTGTTCTTGGAGTTGTTCTTCTTTTTGTTCTTGTGTGATTTCAGATGTTTGTTGTTCGGGAAGGAATACTTCTTCTTGTATTTGTTGTGTTTCTTCTATAGGTATCTTTTTTTCTTCTGGAACGGTGATGTCTTGTGTACATGCGATGAGGGAAAGCATGAGTAGAAAAAATATTTTTTTCATAAGAGTACCTCTGATAAGAAAGAAAGTGGAGTCTTCTATTTAATCTTTATTTTTTACAATATAGAAAATAATTAACCTTTTTATATGCACCTCTCTTTGAGCAAGGTATGAGCGAACAAACCTATTATCAAGAGATCATTCCAGAAATTCTTGAAAAAAAACCAGACAAAGAAACCCTGGTCAAAATGAAAGTCCGTGCTCTGAAAAAGCATAACATGATAGGAGCTCCCACAGATATTCAGATTCTGCTAAACACACCTAAAGAAAAGATAGAACAAATAAAACCCTTACTCTTAACCAAACCAACACGAAGCTTAAGTGGAGTTTCTGTTATTGCAGTAATGAGCGCTCCAAGAATGTGCCCGCATGGACGTTGTATTTATTGTCCTGGAGGCCCTAACAGCAAATTAGGAAATGTTCCTCAAAGTTATACAGGAAAAGAACCAAGCACCATGAGAGCAATAAGAAACAATTATGACAGTTACCTTATTACCATGAATAGATTGGAACAATATGTAGTTACAGGCCATCCTTTTGATAAGATTGAAGTCATTATTCAGGGAGGAACTTTTCCGAGTTACGATAAAGAATACAAAGATGATTTTGTACGAAGCATTTTCAAAGCTTTAAATGATTTCGGAGAAATCTTTTTTGAAGACAATATTTTTGACGTAATAAAGTTCAGAGAATTTTTTGAATTGCCAGGAAATGTGCAGGATACTAAAAGAACAAGAAGAATTCATGAAAAACTCTTAGAAAAAAAGAATGAAAAAATAAATAATGTTCAAACAACCGTTGAAGAAGAAATTGCAAAGAATGAAACTGCAAAAATACGCTGTGTAGGCTTAACCATGGAAACACGTTCTGATCATGGCAAAGTAGCAAGTGGAAATGATATGTTAAGACTGGGAGCAACACGAGTAGAGTTAGGCATCCAGTCAGTGTATGAAGAAGTGATTGATTTTATCGGAAGAAAACATTCTGTACAAGATAATATTGATGCTATACGAGACTTGAGAGATCTCGGTTTTAAAATAAACATGCATTACATGCCAGGTTTGCCAAAAACAACAAAGCAAGAGGATTTAGACGGTATGAAACAACTTTTTACAGATCCAGATTACAAACCTGACATGTTGAAAGTATATCCTTGTCTTGTCTTTAAAGGAACCGTACTATACAGCATGATGAAAAAAGGAGAGTTTACACCCCTCAGCACAGAAGAAGCTGCAGAACTTATTGCAGAATTCAAAAAATACATTCCAACCTACTGCAGAATTATGAGAGTAAATAGGGATATTCCCAGTTATGTCAATGATGGCGGCGTAGATAAAACAAATTTGCGACAATACATCAATAAAATAATGAAAGAGAGGAATATTGTTTGTCATTGTATTCGTTGCAGAGAGATTGGTAGAGCAGAAGATTTAGAAAAAGAAACTGAATTACCTAAGATTACAGTAACGGAATACGAAGCAAGTAAAGGTAAAGAATTCTTTATCGCATATGAAACAAAAAAACACATTTTAGGATTTGCGCGTTTGCGATTTCCAAGTAGAATACTCAGAGAAGAAATAACACAAAATACTGCACTCCTTAGAGAATTGCACGTGTATGGTCAAGCAATTGAAATAGGCAAAGATCCTGCATTTGACAAAACGCAGCATAAAGGTGTTGGTAAACAATTGATGTTAAAAGCAGAAGAAATTGCAAAACAACACAACAAAGACAAGATAGTTGTGATCAGCGGTGTTGGTGTACGTGGATATTATCACAAATTAGGCTACAAAAATGATGGGCCGTATGTGAGCAAGAGTATCTAATTCTGGTATAAAAAATACCTAAAAAATGGTAAAGGATATTACAAAAAATAGAGAAATACCAAAAATAAGGTAAACCAAGTTGAAATGATCTCTAATGTATTACTAAGTATCATAATAAAAGTATACTAAGTTACATAAGGGTATTGAGTAACTGCAAATTCATATCCTTTTTGGTTTAAACTCTTTAGTTTAAAATAGGCTAAGAAAAATAGGACCTGTAAAAAATTAAAAAAGAAAGAGATAAGATAACAAAGTAATTATCTTTGCCACCATTTTTTAGGAGGCTGGAGCTCAGGTTCAGGTTTGGGATCTCCAAATTTGTCACCTAACATGTCCCTTACAGATACTTGGCGCATGCGCTCCGACATGACATCTGAGCGTACTTTTTCTGCCCTTTCCTGTGCTTCCAGGTTTGCACGTTCTTCTGGACTTAATGCATCAAAACTGGGTTCAGGTTCAGGGATTTGCATGGTTGCAAGAAAATCACGTATGATAGAATATGCTAAGGTAAGAATGCCTGCTACTAATAAGCCAATAAAAAGAGGATAGGTTGTCACTGTAATAAGGCCCATAAAAGAGGTAAAGCAAAACAGATATTTAAGACTTGCGATAGAAAACGTCTTTTTTATTAGTTATCCTTTTCTTACCTTGAAGAAAAGGTGTGCACAAGAAAAAGTTCTTTTTCATCTATTCTTTTATGTCTAATTTATGGTATTTTTTTCTTTTTATAAAAAAAGCATAAAGAAAATAAGAAGATACTATAAGGAGTGTATAAAAGAACATAGAAAAAATACGTCATAAAAAAGATATCGATTTTAAAAAACGATAAAAAATTGAAAAGAAATCATGACCACAATCTTTTTATAATCATAAGAAAATAAAAAAAGATGATAGAGATAGATGGCAGCAAGGGAGAAGCAGGAGGGCAAATCGTAAGAACTGTCCTTGGCTTAAGCGTTTTGCTGGGAAAAGCATTTCGAGTTACTCATATCAGACAGGGAAGACCCCAACCCGGGTTAAAGGCGCAACACCTTCAGTGTATTGAAGCATTAAAAAAATTATGTGTGTGTGATGTGCAAGGAGCAACGCTGGGCTCTGAAGAGATTACTTTTATTCCAGGAAAATTTCTTCCTAAAAATATTGAGATAGATATAGGAACAGCAGGATCCATCACCTTGCTTTTACAATCTCTTCTCTTACCTTGTCTTTTTTCAAAAAAAAAGATAACACTCAAAATTGTGGGAGGAACTGACGTCGCATGGGCGATGCCGATAGACTATTTTATTGAAGTAGTCATTCCCCAGCTTCAACGATTTTGTTTTTTAGACGTGAAACTTATGAAAAGAGGATATTATCCGAAAGGAGGAGGTAGTGTTGAGATTAGTTTTAAACCTAAACAGAGTCTTGATCAGTTACAACCTTTTTCTCTTACTGAGAGAGGTGAATTGTTGTACATCAAAGGTGTTTCCCACGCTTCAAAAAGCTTACAAGAAAAACAAGTTGCAGAACGACAACGAGAAGCAGCGCTCATGAGGCTAAAACATCTTAATGTTCCTGTTACGATAAACATGGAATACACTGACACTCTTTCTCTAGGCTCTGGTATAACTCTCTGGGCTATTTTTTCTTTGAAAGACGAAATAGATAATGCGCATCCTCTTCGTTTAGGAGCAGATGCGTTGGGAGAAAAAAATATTCCGGCAGAAGATGTGGGAGCACAAGCAGCAGAACAATTGCTCAAAGAAATCAGTTCAGGAACACCAGTTGACAAACATCTCGCAGATAACCTTATTCCTCTGCTTGGATTGGTAGGAGGAAGTATTCGCATTTCTGAAATTACTCCACATACCTTAACTAACATTTCTGTTGTTTAACAGTTTTTAGATGTAAAGTTTGAAATTGATGAAGAGAAGAAGATAATTAGGTG
>JAGVYP010000043.1 GCA_018303205.1 Candidatus Woesearchaeota archaeon | reverse complement strand
TCACTCTGTGGGTAAGCCCGCATTTAATTTTTTCTAAGAAATTAGCATCCTAAAGGAAGGGGTATTAAACCCAATGGCTCGCTACGCTCGCCAATAAGAACGATGAAGAACAGAAAGAATAGCTTCGCGAGAAGACGGTGACCAAAAGAAAAAAAATGAGTAACAAATCTCCGTGATGATCTTTTAAAAGAAGAGAAAGATAACAAAATGATTCTCAGAAACATTTTCGAAAAAAAGAGATAGGTAAAGGAATATTCCGGAAAAGAAGAAGTTATCTCGTAATCATTTTGCTTTTTATGAAAATTCTCCGGAAAATGCTCAGAAAAGTATATGAAAGACAAAAAAAGGAAAAGAAAAATGAACAGTTCCCAAGAACAGAAAAGTTTATATATCTCTATGATATATCTCATAAAGATATCCCTTGGTGAGTAACGTGGAATTTATCTATCAAGGGAAGTCTCTCATTCCAACAAAAATAGCAGTACAAGAGCTAAGCGAAATTGACTCAACGCTTTATGATGTCGTAGAGATTTTGGAAAAAGGTTTCCCTATACGAAAAAGAGCAAAAAGTATTATTGAGCGAGGTATGCAAAAAGGAAATAAAATTGTCAATGTAGTCATCGTTGATGTGGGTAACTATTACAAATTGATTCACGCTGGACAGTTTACAGCAAGTAGAAAATTCAAAAAGCTGATGAAAAATGAACTTTGATCAAGTAAAGCTGCAATGCTCATGTGGAAGTAGAATGAGGAAAATGACAACCTCTTTGAAAGGAATATCAGTCAGGGGATGGGAATGCGAAAAATGCCACGAAGAAATGATCCATCCGGAAGATGCACAAAAGGTATTAGAAATAGAAAAAGCAAGAAAGAAAAACCTCCTTACCGTGAAATTACGAAAAGTAGGAAAAAGTAATGTGATTACCGTTCCAAAGATTATCATGGAGACCGAACATCTCAAAGAAGGCCAGAAATTCGAATGGAAAAAAGAAGGAAAGAAGTTTGTTCTTATCTCTTAAATGTTCAGAATACTCATTTCTAAGCACATTCTTTAAAAAGAGAAGCATTTCAAAGGGGTTATGCAAACCTTGCTTCCTTTTGAAAAAATCCAAAGAGTGATTTTAGTAAAAAAACCAGCAAGAACAGATCCTAAGTTTGGATGTGCTCCTGAGCAGCGCACGATGCAAGAGCTCTTGCAATGTAGCGTAGTAAACATCAACAAGCCAAAGGGACCTACCTCACATCAAGTTGCTGCATACTTGCAGAAGATCTTCAAGATAAACAAGACAGGTCATTCGGGAACACTTGATCCTAACGTAACAGGTATTCTCCCTCTTGCATTAGGGAGAGGAACAAAGGTTATTCACGCACTTCTTACTGCTGGAAAAGAATATGTGTGCATTATGCATCTTCATAAACCTGTTCCAGAAGAAAAAATAAGAGAAGCAATGCAATCCTTTGTAGGAAAAATTAAACAGCTTCCTCCATTAAAGTCTGCAGTGAAAAGAGAATGGCGATTTAGAAAAGTGTATTATCTTGAAGTTTTAGAAATGGAAGGACAAGAAATACTCTTTAAAGTTGGTTGTCAAGCAGGGACCTATATTAGAAAATTATGCCATGATCTTGGTCAGGAGATGGGTGTAGGAGCGCATATGGCTGAACTCATACGAACGAAAGCAGGACCTTTTTCTTTCAATCAAAAAATGGTTACTTTGCAAGATTGTCAAGATGCATTGTATTATTTTGAAAAAGAAGATAACCCGTTATTCTTAAAAAATATGCTCTTACCTATAGAAGCTGCAGTGCAGCATCTTCCTAAGATATGGGTTGCTGATCAGACTGTTGATTCCTTATGCCATGGTTCTGATCTTAAGGTTCCGGGGATTGCGCAGGTAGAGTCTGAGATACAAGGAGATGAAATGGTTACTGTCTTTACATTAAAAAATGAGCTCATTGCATTAGGAGAAGCAAAGATGATTTCTAAGGAGATACTCCAAGCAGAAAAGGGTTTAGCAGTAAAGATCAACAAGGTAGTGATGCAACCAGGTGTCTATCCCAAATGGAGAAAAGAAGCTTAGGAGAAAATGGTTAAGTCGAGTTAAGTGACAATGCCTTGGAGTGAAATCAGGAGACAAACCGATTCATGCAGGTTTGTCGACGTAAAATCTGCGATCGAAGGAGCAGTAAATCTCCGCATTGTCACAAAAGTCACTCGACTTGATTTAGCCGGAGAAAAGAATAAAATTTATATACCTAAACAAAAAAAAGAGGTTATGCTTTCATCAAAGAACTTAGGAATACTTTTATTGATAACCCTGATACTGATGTATGTACCCATTCCCTTTTTAGGGATAGGAACGCATATTGCTGCAATCATTATCTTGGTTGTTGCAATCCTTCTTCTGACAAAAGGAAACAAATAAGGAGTTCTCTTTTCTTTTTCTTTATTTTTATCTTTTTTTTATAAAATCTTAAAACAAAAATCTAAAAAATAAGGTGGGAGAAGAGGCTTAGTAGAAAAGAAGGGTTGCCGGCATCAAGTCGAGCTTCTTCAAAAGAAACAGAGACACTGACAAGGGGGATGCTCCAGACGGGAAACGCGTAAAAATCATGTATTTTTAGCGTGCCAAAAATCCTTGATTTTTGTGCAAGTCAGTAATAATCAAAAAGACCAAAAATCCTTGATTTTTGTGCAAGTCAGTAATAATCAAAAAGAAATAACAAGCGAGAAGCCGGCAACCCCAAGCGAAGCGAAGTTTTCTACTAAGCCGATGAAGAAGAAAAAGGAAATATGAAAAAATGATTGTTAAAAAAATATCAGAAATTACGTTTCACATGTCAAACTGGTTTCGTATTCTCTTGCTTCACTAAGAGAAGCTTGGCGTGAGCGTAGATTTCCTAAATCAATAGGGTCGTAATACCAGACAAGGCCAGTATCATATGATTTTCCTTCAGTAACGGTGAAGAGCATTTTCTCATCTATTCTGCAAATAAGGGTAATGCGGTGCTGACTAAAGCGATCATTCATTAAGGTATTGGATGATTTGATGGATGCGATTTTTTCATCAATTAATCGCTCTGCTCGATCATCCCTGTCAGCATAAATTGCTTCTTGTTTTAATCGTTGTTGTCGGCTCAGTGATAAGTCATCTCGTGCTTTTTCTAAATCAATGTCACTGGGACCGGGAGGAAGAGTTGGTGAAGAACTTTCGGAACTTTCTGTCGTTACAACAGGTCGTGAAGGAGGGAGTTGTACTTCTTCAATGGCTTGTTCTACTTCTTCTTTCAGATTTGCAAGTTCTGTTCTCAATTTTGTATTTTCTTTTTGGAGTGTTGTAATGCGCTTGTTTTTTTCCTGTAACGATGATTCAAGTTGTTGTACTTGTTCTTGCGTTTGATCAACTATTGCAGCTCCTGTTAGGGTTTGATCATACCAAATGACCATGAAAAGAAGAACTGCCATGAGAATGACAATGCTGATGATTCCAAAAACATTAGCTGCTCTCATACTCCACCCCTGCTGAGCTTATTACTATTGAGGAAGGGAGAGAAGGAGAGTATTTAAGCGTTTCTATTTTGGTTTATCTTTTTCTATTTTTATTATTTGTAGAATATCATCAATGGTTCTCTATCTTTTTTGAATTCTTTGTTAAGACTTTTTATAAAAAAAAAGAAGAGATAAAATAACAAAATAAAAAAGATTTATTCAAGAACTACGCCAGCACATTCTTTTTTGGTTTCTTCTATCCATTGTTTTGTTTCTGCAATGTCTTCTTCATCTGCTTGGATGCGTTGGTTGAAGATCGTTACTTGTTTTTCATCATTTGCTTCTTCTGCATCTGCAAGATCAAGGGTGTGTTGTGCAAGATCATTTTCTGCATTGGAAAGTCTTCTTTTGTTATCCGTATATTTTTCTTTGCAGTATTCTTCCCAGTTTTCTTGTTCTGCTTCTACTTTAAAGTCTTGTCGTTCTGCGTTCTCCTGTAATTCTTCAGGAGTGTAGGGTTTTTGTGCCTTGTCTGTTGAAGTACATGCGCTGAGCATCAGCAATGCGAGTGCTACAAAAAGGAAGAGTGTTTTCTTCATAGACTTCACCTCTAAAGACATAAACTCCTTTATGGCTTTATAAACTTTATGATCAGAAGATCTCCGAGTGAGAAGGCTTTTAAAGAAAGCCAGATTTCTTTAAAAAATGGGGTTGGTAAAAGAAAGTATAAGGTATGAAAGAAATCAGAGTCCGCGTCTTGTAGATTTTACAGATCCTCTGGGCTTTGCTAGGAAAGCTACGAATTACGTCTTTGTCATGGAATACCATGAGGATGCATGGCAAAATCCTCGCATTGCTCCTTATGATACAGCAATAGCACAACTAGGCCTTACTGCGATGAGTGCTGTCTTTCATTATGGACAAAGTATTTTTGAAGGTTTAAAAGCGTTCATGCAGCCTGATGGTGAAGTTGCATTGTGGCGTCCTGATTTGAATGCTGAGCGCTTAAACAGGTCTGTAAGAAGAATGTCTATGCCCAAGATTCCTGTTGAAGAAACCATTGATGCTATAGAGGCATTGGTGGATCATGAGCGAGCATGGGTTCCTAACAGTGAAGGTGGTAGATCGTTATATGTAAGACCTTTCATGTTTGCTACGACTCCTGAGATGGGAGTAAAGCCTGCAAGGGATTATGCATTTGTGATTCTTGTTTCTCCAACAGGAGATTATTATCCCAGTGGGTTACAAGGTATTGATGTACTTATCCAGTATAGTGATGATCCAAGTCAAATAACAAGAAGAACCTGTTATGGGGGCACTGGTGAAGCAAAATGTGGAGGAAATTATGGAGCTTCCATGCAAGCAGTAGAAACTGCAAAAAGCAGAGGAGCATCACAAGTTCTTTTCACAGGATTCAAAGATCCAAATAAAACAGGAAGATATGAGGAGTATTTAGAGGAAACTGCAGCTTCTAATTTTTATTTTGTAACAAGAGAGGGAGAAATGGTTATTCCTACTTGGGATGGCACTATTTTGCGATCTCATACGGTAATTTGTTTGGAAGAATTAGCAAGTGGGGGATATTTAGATATTAGTATAAGAAGGGAGCATGTTTCTTTAAAGCAATATTTACGTGATGTACAAGAAGGAAAGGTTACCGAAGCAGGTGGTATAGGTACTGCTGCAGTGATTGGTCCTATAACAGGGCATGTATTCCAAGCATTTTCTCCTTTGCAAATTGGCTACAATGTTTTTCAGGATGGACAACGTTTAGGTATTGGTGATGGACAAATAGGCCCTGTAACAAGAAGAATAAGAGAGGAGTATATAGCCCTACAAAGAGGATTAAGAGGACATATTGAAAGAGATAAAGAATACCACCATATCGTTCCAAAACGTCGTCGATCATTATAAAAAGTGAGGCACAAGACAAATGTCTTTTTCGTTTATTCTTATCTTTTTTTTATAAAAAAAACAAACAAAAATACAAAAAGAGACGTTTTATATAGATGATATAATGAGTATTATAAAAAATATATGAAAAAATAGGACGATAGAAAAAATTGACAAAAACAAAAAATATTTGAAAAAGTTAGGCATAATGAAATATTCTATTCTTCATTTATTATTTTTCTTCAGTTCTTTTATCTTATTTTTATTATCTTTTATAAAAAAAATATCCAAAACAAGATACACAAAAAATTTGAAAAAAAAACATTGACAAAAAATGATAATAAAATAAAAAAAATTAAAAAGACTATGGAAAAAAGAGTTAAAGCCTTCTTTCGCAACAAGCTTTATAAACCACATCTGGCACCGAAAGAGTATGGTAAAGAAGAAACAAAACGTGTTTTATATTACGACTGCGATTGATTATCCTAATGGAAAGCCTCATCTAGGGCACGCATTTGAAAAATTGATTACAGATTGTTATGCAAGATGGTACCGTTTGCATGGGTATGATACTTTTTTTCTTACAGGTACTGATGAGAATAGTCAAAAGATTGTGGACGCTGCTGCAGATGCACGAAAGCCTGTAAAAGAATTTCTAGAAGAAAATGTTGCAGTGTTCAAGCAATTTGCTAAAATGCTCAATATAAGCAATGATGATTTTATCAGAACTACAGAGCAAAGACATGTGAAGACAGCACAAATGTTATTTGAGAAAGTACGAAAAAAGGGCGATATCTACAAAGGAGTGTATAAAGGACAATATTGCACTCCTTGTGAAAGTTTTTGGACAGAAACACAATTAGCAGAAGGGAAATGTCCCCAATGTAAGAGAAAAACAAGATACGCGGAAGAAGAAGCATATTTTTTTCAGATGAGCAAATATCAGCCTCAATTACTCGTTTTCCTAGAAGAACATCCTGATTTTATTGTTCCGCAAGCAAGAAGAAATGAAATTCTTTCCAGACTCAAAGAACCCCTACGTGATCTGTGTGTGAGCAGATCAACTATCCATTGGGGGATTCTTCTTCCTCATGACCAGAAGCATGTTATTTATGTTTGGTTTGATGCATTAATCAATTACCTCTCAGCATTAGAATATCCAGGAGAAAAATACAAGAGATATTGGAAAGAAGCTATGCATGTGATTGGCAAAGATATCAGCTGGTTTCACTGTGTCATTTGGCCATGCATCTTGATGGCATGTGAGATTCCTTTGCCAAAACAGATTATGATACATGGTTTTATTAATGATAAACACGGAGAGAAGATGTCAAAATCAAAAGGAAATGTCATTGAACCTTCCTCGCTTTTGGAAAAATACGGAGCTGATGTGTTAAGATATTATTTATTACGCACTGTTCCTGGGGGGGAAGATGGAAAATTTGATGAGGAAGAATTGCTTGAACGATATAATAATGAATTGGCAAATGACTTAGGAAATGTGGTAAAAAGAATACAAGCCTTATTAAAAAAAGAAGGAGGAAAGATGCAGAAAGGCACTGCGCAAGACGCGTTCCATAGCGAAAGAAATGATGCTGCATTGCACATGCTCATGGAACAAAGAGAGCATCATCGTGCCATAGAAGAAATATGGAGTTTTATTAAAAAGATCAATGCGTACTTAAATGAACACGAGCCCTGGAAGATAAGTGATAAAGAAAGAAGAAAAGAAGTGGTATATAATGCAGCAGAAGCATTACGATTTGCAACATGTTATCTGAGCGCATTTTTGCCTGTAACGGCAGAAAAAATTGCTGAACAACTTCATTTTGAGATAGAAAATCCTGGGAAAAGCGTGTTTGGTAAAGGAGTCTTTAGCGTGCAAAAAGAAGAAATGCTTTTTCCGAAATTTGAGAGAGAAGAGGAAGAAAAAAAGAAAGAAGAAAAAATAGAGCACACACGAATATTTCCTTTGAATCTTAAAGTTGCAAAAATTCTTGAAGTAAAAGATCATCCAGAAGCAGATAAGTTATATGTTCTCCAACTTGATGTAGGATCTGAAAAACGACAAGTCTGTGCAGGTATTAAACCGTTTTACAAAAAAGAAGAATTGCTCAACAAACAAGTCATTCTCGTTTCAAACTTGAAAAAAGCAAAATTAAGAGGAATAGAAAGCAATGGAATGTTACTCGCTGCAGGGGAAAATGCGAGAATTCTTACTGCACCCAAGAGTAAACCAGGAGAGTCTGTTTTTATTGAAGACTATCAAAACAGAACATCACAAATTCGTTATGATGACTTCTTAGAAGTGGAGTTAAAAACCAAAGACAAGAAAGTGGAAGTACTGGGAAAGTTTTTGAAAACAAAGACAGAGTCTATTCAAGTCGATGCTGAAGATGGTTTGAGAGTGAAGTAATGAGAAGGAAGAATATTTTTAAGAGAGTATAAAAATAATAAAAAATAGTTCCTAAATTCTCGCAAAGTTTTCAGTTTTTTCTTGTAAAGAGATATAAATAATTCTGACATACACCTGTTATGAAAAAAAAGAAAAAATACACCAGATCAAAGCTCTGGTGAAGTTCCCAACAATTATAATTTATGATAGGAAGTATATAAAATATGCTTATCGTGAAGGAGAAGTGGCAGAATGGTAAATGCTCCAGATTGAAACTCGGGTGGAGTTCCCAACTCTGTGCGGGTTCAATTGTCTTGACACCCTCTAAGACTGGAATTCCCGCCTTCGCCTCACTATAAGACTGGTCATGAGACACTCATGGCCAGTTTTTTTCTTTTGGAGAAAATGAACTTTTATATAGGAGAAGAACGGTTTTTAGGATATGAAACCTCTTCAAGATCATAAAGAAGAAATTGAGTATATTGCTTCTCAGATTAAAACAAACCATTCGAAAAAGAAAATTCGTTTCGTACATGGAAGTACAAATTCTACAAGGACAAAAGATTGGCATACGAAATACCATTGCATCGATATTTCATCCTTAAATCAGATATTAGGTATAGGAAAAGATTATGTGGTTACTGAACCTAGCGTGCCTATGGATAAACTTGTAAGGGAAACACTTCGTCATGGTTTGTTGCCTCCTGTCGTTATGGAGTTTCCTGGAATCACTGTGGGGGGGGCTGTTCAAGGAGGTGCGTTAGAATCTTCGTCGTTTAAATGGGGCCAATTTAATAATATTTGTGAAGAATATGAAGTTGTTACAGGAAAAGGAAACATTCTAAAAGTATCTGACAAGAAATATGCTGATTTATTTTATGGCATGTCTGGATCATATGGAAGTTTAGGATTGTTAACTGCGATTAAACTAAAACTTATTCCTGCAAAAAAATATGTGCTCTTAGAGTATATTCCAGTGAAAAGATTAGAGATTCTAAAGTTAATGGAAATAAAGTCTAAGCAAGATATAGATTTTTTTGATGGTATCATCTTTGATCGTAATAAAGCCGTAATTATTATTGGTAAATTCATAGATCAGGAAAATGCGTCCTTACAAACATTTAGAAAAGCTGCAGATCCATGGTTTTACATGCATGCAGAAAAGATAACAAGAAAAAACGAAAGAGTAAAGGAAGTTATACCTCTTGTCGATTACTTATTTCGTTATGATAGAGGTGCTTTTTGGATGGGAGATTATTTTTTCAAAATATTAAAGATACCGGGAGGAAATAATTTTTTCACAAGACTGGTTTTTAATGATATGCTTCACACGAGAAAAATGTATGAAGGCTTGCATAAAACGCATTATGATCAACAGTTCTTTATTCAAGATTTTTATGTTCCATTGAAAAATACCCAAAAGTTCTTAGAGTATGTTAAAGAACATCTTGAGATTTATCCTCTCTGGTTGTGCCCTCTTAGGTCAACAAAAAATCCAGAAAAATTGTCCCCAAATTATATCAGAGGAGATCTCATTATGGATATAGGCATTTGGGGACAAACAGAAAAAACAAAAAGAAACATTATAAAAATAAATCAAGAGGCTGAAAAAATGTGCAGTCAATTAGGTGGGAGAAAAATGTTATACGCTCATGCTTACTACACCTTAAAAGAATTCTGGAAAATTTATGATCAAAAGTGGTATAAAAGATTAAGAGAAAAATATCATGCTGAAAAAGTATTTCCTGATATTTATGAAAAAACACAT
>JAGVYP010000055.1 GCA_018303205.1 Candidatus Woesearchaeota archaeon | reverse complement strand
CTTGTTTGATACGGGTTGTTCAAATCCTCAAGATAATGATGAAAGTGATGGTCCTGTACAAGGAACAACACAATGTAGTGATCTGGTTGACAATGATAATGACCATACTATTGATTATCCTAATGATAGTGGTTGTGAAAATGCAGCAGACAATACTGAAGGAAATGGTGGCACGACCATGACTCAATGCAATGATGGCCTTGATAATGATGCTGATGGTCTTGTTGATTATCCTGCAGATCCAGGATGCGAAAATAGGGAAGATAACAATGAGCATGATTCAGGCTTACTTTGTGATGATGGCATTGACAATGATTTAGATGGTCTTGTTGATTTAGAAGATCCTGATTGTCATGGAAATCCTCGTGGTCCAGGCGAAGGAGAAGCTCCTGCCTGCAGTGATGGAGTAGATAATGATGCTGATGGTCTTATTGATTATCCTGCAGATCCTGATTGTACTGGTCCTACAGATACAGGAGAAGGTTCCTTAGGTGATCCTCGTCCTGAACCTATTTCAGATCCTGATGCACGTATCTTTGTAAGTCATTTGCAACTTTCAGAACCTTACTCTTTTATTCCAGGAAATCAACTTTTTACTACACTTACCTTTCGCAATGTAGGAGAAGTTACTCTCCATCATGTGAAAGCAAGGGTAAGTATTCCTGCATTGGGTGTTTTACGCTCTGTAGGGCCTTTTACTCTCGGACGAGGAAAAGAGAGTACTCAACGTATTACTCTTGATGTTCCTCAGCAAGTTGTTCCAGGGATTTATGATGTTCGTATTACTCTCTTTGCTGATGAGGAAGGTGCTCAACGAACTCTCCACAGGACTCTTGAAATCTCCTCTTTGGAAACCACTAAGTCTGAAGAACCACTTATCCATTATGTCACTACTGTTTATTGTCCACCCGGGTATAGTTCTTGTAGAGCTGTACTCGAGCCTGAGGCAAACCTTTAAATATAAGTTACGATTATTAAATGGTAACAAATCACGTTCATGGGACTCTGTCCCAATTGGGGGTAAAAACACAATGAAAAAGAAAGTATTTGCAGCAACTTTACTCTTTGTTTTGATGACAGTTATGACTTTTGCACAAACACCACAACTCCAATTTACTTCTTTTGACGTTGAAATTGATGATATCGATCTTACTCCTTCACGTCCAAATCCTTTGGATATTGAGCGTGGAGAATCCTACCCTGTTGAAATTCGTTTAGCATCAGCACAAGATTATGATGATGTTGAGATCAGAGTGTTTATGTCTGGTTTTGAATACAATGATTTTGAGTCTGTTGAAGACAGGATAGCTCCTTTTGACATGGATGCAAATATTACTTATGTCAAGCGCTTTAATATCAGATTTTCAGATTTAGTGGAAGAAGATCTTTACCAACTTCGCGTTGTTGTTTCAGATAGGTTTAGCGACCTCTTTATTCAAAATTATCCTTTAAAATTAGATGTTCCACGTCATGACTTGAAAATTGCAGATATCATTACCTTACCGAGCACTCATGTGCAAGCAGGCAGGGCATTAATTACTACTGTCCGTGTTGATAATTACGGAGAAAAAGATGAAGATGATGTCCGCGTTGAAGTTTCCATTCCTTCATTAGGAGTTACTGCTGCAGGTTATATTGAGGAAGTAGAAAGTGAAGACCAGGAAGAAAGTGAAGAATTGTATGTAAGAATTCCTGACTGTGCAAAAGAAGGAACGTATGAGCTTGTTGTTGACGTGTACTATGATGAAGGTTTTGAAAAGCTCACTGAACGTGTTCCTATTCAGGTACTCCAAGGTGATGTTTGTCCAAATCAAGATGAAGAAGAGGAAGAACCGGTAGATACAGCACCTCAAACGCTTATTGTTGTCGGCGCACAACTCCAAACCTTAGAACAAGGTGGGGAAGGTGTCCTTTATCCTCTTACGATAACAAACAATGGTAGAGCAAGTAAAACGTACAGTTTGCTTGTCCAAGGTGTTACCTTTGGTAATGCTCGTGTAAGCCCAACAAGTACTGTCGTTTTAGATGCGGGTGCATCGCAAACCTTGTATGTTTTTGTTGAAGCTAACAAAGACGCAGCACCAGGACCTCATACGTTTACCGCAACGGTTGTCTCTGGTTCAGAAACCCTTGATCAAATCAATTTAACTGCACAGGTTACTGAAGCACCAACAAGTACTTTACAAACCGTGCTTGAAGTGGGATTAATCGTGCTTGTCATTATCCTTGTCATCGTTGCACTTGTCGTTGCTTTCCGTAGAGGAAAAGACAATGATGAAGATGAAGAGGATAGCACGACAGAAACATATTATTAATTTTTTTTTCCTTTGGGGGCAGCGAAGTTATGAAGCGATCAGTATTACTCTTTATCATTCTCTTTTTAAGTAGTGTTCTATCCTCGTATGCTCTTACTGAAGATTTTACTGCGTCCATGGATGCGGAACTTTCTACCTGTGAATGTTATCCTTTGAGTAAACAAATTCTTGTTACCAATACGGGGGATGTTGAAAGTCAATACACGTTGCGTATGACAGGAAGAGGTGCTTCTCTAGGAGCTTTACAAACACCTAGTTTTAGCCTTGCGCCTGGTCAGTCACGTTTAACAACGCTTAATTTTCTCTCTACCTGTCAAGAAAAAGGTGATTATCCTTTTACTATTCTTCTTCAAACCAGTCTTGGCTTGGAAAAAGAATTAAAATCAACCATTAAAGTTCAACAGTGCAAAACCTTAACAGGAAATCAAATTATAAGCAAATGTGCAGAAGCGCGCTATGGATTTCGGTTAAACAATGTTGCATTGCAGGATGAAGTTGTGGACATTAAAGTTCCTGAAGAGGTTGCTGCTTTTGTTTCTTTGAGCGAAAATCCTGTTCTTATGCGTGCACAAACATCAAAAAATATAGATCTCTTTTTTACGTCTTCCTGTGAGCAAGAGGGAAATATTCCGTTTCCTGTCACTTTTACAGCTCAGAGTAATGGTTTAAAAATTACGCATGACCTTAACACGTTTATTCAAAATAAAGATGTTCCGCAAATCGGATCAGAAATCACGACATTCACTTTTGGAAGAGAAGAAGCTGCTTTCGAAATTCCTCTTGAAAATACAGGATCTTCACCAGCAACATATCTCCTGAGTGTTGCTCGCGGTCCTTCTTGGATCTCAGTTGAACCCTTAAGCATCACTGTTCCAGGAATGAGTTTGTCTTCTTTTACATTACTCAGTACTCCTCCAGAAGAAGCAGTAGCAGGATCTTATGATGTTACATTGCTCGTGCAGGTTGCTGATACAGGTGTTGCTTATACGAAAGATTTTGTTGTTGTTCTCGAAGATGAACCCGTTGAAGAGTCAGGAATATCAAGTATCTTTGCTGGTATCACATTGCCTATGGTCTTAGCATTGGTGGGTGGTCTTCTTGTTCTTTTACTCCTTGTGCTTCTTGTTGCTGTACTTGCAAAAAGAAAGCGTGGTCCAGGCAAAAAAGCCATGACCCAACTTGATAAACAGCAAATGGCAACAGAACGTAAGCTCGCAGCTCTTGAAACTCGTGAACAAAGAAAAACTTTGAAGGAACAACAACGTGCTGAAAAAATGGCTTTGCGTGATCAAAAACATGCAGAACGATTGGCACACAGGGGAAAACAGGAAAAGCTTGCTGCAAAAGAAATGAAAAAACAAGAAAGACTTACAGAACGAGAAACACGTTTGCTTGACAAAGAACAAAAAAGAAGAGAAAAACAAGAAGCAAAAGAAAAACGTCTTCTTAAAAATGCTTTGCTGCAAGATCTTCGTCAAAATTTTACACTTAAAGAAAAAGAAGATGAGTTACCTACTGAGCTTGTTGAAGAAGGTAAACCCTGGTTCTGGGTTGTTCTTCTTCTTTTGTTCCTTCTTTTCGTAGGAGCAGGACTCATTTGGTTCTTCTATGATTTCCTTATTCAAAATCTTCCGTTTTTTATCGTAGGGTTTATCATTCTTATTATTGTCCTCATCTTACTTTCTGTCTATTGGAATAAACAAGAAAGAATTAATCGTCTTCGATCAAGTCCTGAAGGAAGAAAACTTGAGCAAGAGCTCAAAAAAGAGATTACTGACTATTATGAACTTATTCCAAGAAAAGAAGAAGTTGAAGAAAAAGCAACTGCTTTTGTTTCTGATAAAGAAAGGCGCAAAGAAGAAAAGCTTGCAGCTAAGGAAGCAAAGAAAGCTGCAAAGGCAGCTCGACAATTAGAACAAGAAGATGCTTTTGCTCCAGCTCAAGGAAAAAGTTCTTGGAGATGGTTGTGGATTACCTTCCTTGTTGTGCTTTTACTTGCAGCAATTGCATCACTTATTATTTATCAAACTCAATTTATTATTCTCTATTGGCCTTATTTTATTGCAGGCTTTGCTATTCTTATGGTTCTTATCTTGATTATTGATTATATCAGGTTTGGAAATAGGAAAAGGCAAGCTTGGCAGCATCTTGCTAAGGGAGAAGAGGCTGTTGTTCTTCTTACCTGGAGAAAAGGGCTTACAGAACTGTATTTTACTGCTCAGAATGATCTTGAAAATCCTAAGCTTATCGTGAAGAAGCTCAAAGCAACTCCTTTGATAGGCTTAGATGATGAGATTTACCAGTATTTTGAGGTAGAAAAAACTAATGTACGCTCTCAAGATATTGCGCATGCAACTTTCAGATTCCGTATTGCGAAAAAATGGCTTTCCAAACATAATATTCCTCAAGACAAAGTTAAACTCTATAGGCATACGGGAAGCAAATGGAGTGCTTTGCCTACTAGCTTTGTGGGAGAAGATGAATCTTTTATGTTCTTTGAATCAAAGTCTAGCGAATTCAGTTATTTTGCAATAGGTGGTAAGCCTATACAAGAGAAAGTGTACAGTGCTCCTTATCCTGAAGAAGCTCCCAGAAAACAAAAAACAAAAAGGGAAAGCAAGGTTTCAGAAGAGGTTGTTCCTGAAGAGCAAAAATCAAAATTATGGGTGCTTTGGTTAGCTATTTCCCTTGTGCTTTTGATACGCTTACCTTTCGTGCAACTCCTACAGATCATGTAGAAATTACTTTTGAAAATGATATCGCAACTCTTGTTCCAGAAAGAAATTGGAAAGGACAAGAACTGGTTACCTTTCGAGCTGATGATGGGGAAAATGATCCTGTGGAAAGTAATCAAGTACGTTTGCTTGTTCTTTCACGAGAACAATATGATGTGGTAAAGAATCCTGTATCATCTTCAAACGGAGCCTTATGGCTTTTTGTCGTTGTTGGTGTTATCATTGTTATCTTAATCATCGTAGCCTTTGAATACGCTAAGAAACACAAAGAAGAAGGCGAAGAAGAAAAAGAGGAAGAGAATTAGTTCTTTGCGATTTTCCATAATAACTCAAATTGTTTTCGGTATCCATCTGCAACAATTTTATCTTCAATTAAAAAACTATAAGGATGATTTGTAAAAACATTAATCGCTACCTTATCTCCAACAATAACAGTTTCCTGAAATTGAAAAAATTCTTTTGCAACAAAACGCACTTCAGAAAGAGGTCTTTTATTTATTTCATCACCTGCTCCTCTTACTGTTTCATCAAACACTTGTCTTGATCTTAATTTATTTTCTATTCTTCTGGTATGCAAATTTCTCCACCATACACTTCCCATTAATTCCTCACAAGGATAACCTCCTCCAAAAGTATTGTATTCCTTTGCTTTGGTAGTAATCATAATGCTATACACCTCTTTTATTCCTCTGATACCTTTGTAAATAGTGGCTTTTTCTTCTTTTTTTGCAAAGGTTTGCTTTTTCTTGAGTTCTGGCAATAATTGTTCAAAGCGCTTTTTCTTATCTTCGATAAAATTAAAAAAATTTTCAGGATCAGTTGCTTGGTAAATCTTTCTTTTTCCTTCCAGAATATAATTGATCAAACCTTTTTCTATTAAAGTGTTTAATGCTCTATGCACTACGGAATTTTGCAAGTCTGATTTTTCTAGAATAGAACCTGCTGTTGAGCTTCCCAATTCAAGTAGTGTTACATATACTTTAATTTCCGCATGTGTTAATCCTAAATCTTCCAGGATGGTTATGTCCATGCTTTTCTTTGATTTTTCTGTCTATTTAAAGATTGCTATATATAGTCTCAAATGGGAGTACTAATCAATATAAAGGCAGAACACCTAGCTTACCTATGACTCCCTATACTCATCGTATCATTAGGCATGGACCTAAAAATCCTGTTCAAGAGCATAATACAGGCCAAGAAGCTGGATTAGATCCTGCTAGGCTCCATCTTATTGATGAATATGTACATCGTTTATCTCCTCTTTATAGAGGAAAAAGAGTAGCTGTTCATGGCGGGAGTTTACCAAGAGCTTACCAAACAGGGGAAAGAATTCAAGCTATACTCTGTTCTCAGGGAGTTGATGTGGGTTTCTCTATTGATGATCTTCTTAGTCCCTTTGTCGGAGAGCAAGGACGGATTAATCTCATGCCTGCAAGATTTCCTCGGCTTTGGGGAGAAGCACAAAAAGAGGGAAATCCTGACAAAGAAGATGCAGGATTACAAGCATGGGTTGAAACAGGAGTAGATACCAATTTTGATGGTGATGGTATTACTTTACGTGAAATTGCTTATCGTATTGGAAAACATATCTTGCGA
This sequence comes from Candidatus Woesearchaeota archaeon, assembly GCA_018303205.1. Lineage (GTDB taxonomy): Archaea > Nanobdellota > Nanobdellia > Woesearchaeales > JAGWAF01 > JAGVYP01. The sequence goes on along the minus strand of JAGVYP010000055.1, from coordinate 6,985 downwards.
AGTATAGAAGAATATAGACAAGGAAATACCCTGCATAGAATTTCTGTTTCACACTCTGGTTTTATTGAACCATGGGTATATCTTGTTTTACAAGCTAGGGAACAGATGGTGCATTGTTTCCCTTAACAGGAGTACAACTTCTTTATCAAAAAACTCATCAATCTTTTACATTAGTATCACCTCAAGGAGAATCTACGATTATTGACTTAGGTATCTTACAAGATCAACGAGAATGGTTGCGAGCACATGGAAAAGCAGATACTATCCTTCAACAACGTCTTGGAAAACAAGGAGCTTCATCATGAAATGGCATTTGATGTATGAAGGGCCTCGTTTAAGTCATTTACTTGCTAAACATATTTTTCTTCATCCTTATGTTTCTAAAGAGTTAGGAGCACTTCTAGGTTTTCAAGACTCTCATTATTTGTATTATAGTGATACCAAACAAAATCTTCATGGTGGATATTATACCAAAGAGAATATGGAAAAAGCTAAATTGTTTGGTTTTAACTTTTTTACAAAGAATTTGTTTTCTTGGACAAAAAAACAAGACCAGTTGCATCAGCATGCAAAAAAGATCATGGACATGCATCAACTCCATAAAAATATTTCGAAGATAGATAAAAAAACCATGGTTTCTCTTGTAAAAGAAATGGCTCCTTTGCGTTCTGAACTTTATGTCTATGTATTAAGCTGTCAGCCTCAATGCACAGAAGGATTAGGGGATCAATTAAAAAAATTGATACAAGAAAAAATTTCTGATAAAAAGCAGCGAGAAAAAGTTTTCTTGCAACTTACCTTGCCTGAAAAGAAATCTTTTTTTACTCATGAAGAATTAGACTGGCTAAAGATAGCAATAGAAGCAAAACAAAAAAAGATATCTTTTGATATCGATGAAGAAAAACTAAAAAAAGAATATCCAGAACTCTTTCAAAAAATACACTATCACTTTGAAAAGTATTCCTTAATTCCAGCAAGTGATAGGACAGAAGCTTGGGATTTTGATCATTTCATAAGAGTTTTAAGACATAATCTTCAATCCCAAGAAAATTTTAAGGAAAAATTTGATAGGTTACATGATCAATATGAAAAATCGGTACAAACAAAAAATGAACTTATCAAAAAATATGGACTTCCACAAGATGCATTATCTCTTGGACAAGCTATTGCAGAAATAGGGTATTATCGTTTCTTAACTTCTTTTTATGGACGGTGGTTAGGATACTATTATGTTCTTATTTGCAGAAAATTAGCTGAAGAAAGTGATCTTAGTTTTCAAGAGATCTCAAGTTGTACTGAAGATGAACTTATTCATTTTATAAAAACAGGAGAAGCAAATAAAAAGGAACTTGAAAAAAGAGCACTTGCAGAAACTCTTCTTATTGAAAATAATACTATCTCGGTCACTTTCGGGGAAGAAGCTATTAAAACAAGAGAAGCACAATTAAAGAATACAGATTATTCACAAGTAAGAGAACTGAAAGGTGAAATCGGTTGCTTAGGAAAAGTTCAAGGAAAAGCATTTGTATTTTATTGGAATGATGACATTAATAAAAAAATTCATGAAGTCCCAGAAAATAGCATTTTAATAGCACCCCAAACCCATCCTACTTATTTACCTGCAATGAGAAAAGCTTTGGCCTTTGCAACAGATGAAGGAGGAATCACAGGGCATGCGGCAATTGTAGCACGAGAAATGAACAAACCTTGCGTTATTGGTTTACATTTTATTACAAAAGTTGTAAAAACAGGCGATCTTATTGAAATTGACGCACATGAAGGCATAGTAAGGATTCTTGAAAGAAAAGAATCTTTATAACAATAGCATTTACGTTTTTATCATTTTTTCTACAAACTTATTTATCGTGATAGCATAATTTAACGCAATAGATAGTGCTATTGCCCAGTAGAGATGATAGTAAAATTCTGCAAAAAGAGTAATAGTGCATGTTATTATAAGTCCTGGTACTATATGTTTCCAACTTTTGTCTTCATCACTTATATTTATTTGTTTTGCTCTATACATCATCAAGATAATAAGCCCATTTATAATACTCCAAACAGGAAAAATGATAAGCCATCCTTGTGATTGCGCAAGAATATATATCCCAGACTTAATAGCTGCAAAAAAGGAGATAAATACTGCAAAAGCTGTCATAAACTCGTTCTGAAAAAATCCTTTTTTTCGTTTAATAAAAATATGAACCAGACTTAGCAGTAAACCTAAAATCAAAAAAATATTTAATATAGGTCTTTTTCCACTCCAATCATATAACAAAAAAGCTCTTGCTTCTTGATTTATTAAAACTATAAGAATAGTGCTAATTGCAATAATAAACAAGATCCCTTCATCATATTTTGGTGTTAACCATGACATAATCCTGTCTGTTTCTGTCTGAACTTTATTCTCCTCTTGGGTGTATTGTTCTTTAAATGCTTTTCTTTGAGGTGATTCCATGTTCAAAATAAAAAACGATGGGGATATGAGGATTTGAACCCCAATCGGCCGCTCTGGAGGCGGCTATACTAGCCAGGTTGTACTATATCCCCTTGATGCTTATGAAGCTGCAGATCTTATTTAAAGCTTACTATGTGTCCAAGCTTGCTTTCTGAAGCTTTTATCGTTCCTTGGGGCAGTTCAAGAAGGTACTGTGCTTTTTGTTTTGAAAAATAGACTTGGAATGGCTTAAGATCTTCTTTTATTTCTATCATTTTTTTATTTTTGTCAAGAAAAATCAGATCTATGCTGCAAAATACAAAGAACATGTGCAAGCTTATCTTTTTTTCTTTTTTGAAGATGAATATTAATGGTTCTGTTTTTGTTTTAAACAGTAATCCTTTACTCTGAGAAATCCATGTTTTACAAAGCTTGACATTCTTCGCTAAGGTTTTTCTTGTTGTAGTGTTTTTTATGTTCATTTCCATTCTTTTTTGAGAATGCTGTATATAAACTGATTTGTTTTTTTGTTATGCTCTATCAATGACTCTCTTAATATTCCTTCTTTTTTTGCTCCTATCTTTTCTAGGAGTTTTTGAGAAGCTCTGTTTTCTTCTCTGCAATAAAAATAAATCCTATTCAGTTTTTTGAAGGCTTCTTTTAATATCAGGTGTAATGCTTCGTACGCAAATCCTTGTCTTTGAAAATCAGGGGAAATCCAATATCCACATTCTGCTTGCTTATTTTTTTCATCTATTTCTTTTATGGTTATTTTTCCAATGAGTTTTTTGTCAAATAAAATAGTGTAATTAAATTTTTTCTTTGCGTTCCATTCTTTTATGAGTTCTTTTATTGTTTCTTTTGCTTGTTCTTTTGTTTTTGCATGTTTTTTGTACTTTGGAATTTTTCTTATTTCTTGGAACCAAGAAGTGCTATCTTTCATTTGAGGTTTTCTTAATATGATGCGTTTACCTTTGAGAATGGGTTTCATTTCTTTTCGTCTTCTTTTCTTTATATTTTTTTTATCAATGTTGTCTCATTTTTTTTATCTTATTTATTCTTTCGAATTTTTTATCAATCTTTTCAGGTCATTGCGTAGCTCGGCTGCTCCGTTGATCGCAGATATTGCGAAAATGATCCTGCATGAATCGGATCATTTTCTGATCTTACTACAAGGCAATGACCTTTATGATAGTATGTGTGCTTGAGCGTAGCGAAACACACGAGTTTCTACCAGATCTTATTAAAGATCTGAGGTGATGACCTTTCTGGTGTTGGATGTGTTGTAAGAACTATTTTTTCATGAGTTTTTTTACTTCGTTTGCGATGTCTTCTCTTGTTTGTCTTTTTCTTTCTTCTGTGTTCATGAGTTCTGGATGGTCGTGGTGTTCTTTTCCTTTGATAATTTTTTGTTCTTGTTGGTGTTTCTGCCACCATTGTAAGACTATAAATCCTGCAATAATGATAAGGATCGCTGCAACTCCGATGATGATTTGTTTCATCTTGCTGTTTTGGTATTCTTCTTTTGCTTCTTCTTGGCTTTGCAGTGTGGTTGTATTCGTAACATTCTCTTCCAAGATGGGTGCTTCTTCTACAGGTACTTCTTCAATCATAATATCTTTTTTTGGGAGTATGGTAAGAGGTATTTCTTCTTGGACATTGACGAGTTGTCCTTGGTAGAGGAACATTCCTTTGACTTTTAGGGTTTTTGTTGTATTACTGTCCGTATAAGGTACTGTCATCTTTTCTTCTGTGACGAGAAGTGATTCTCCTCGTTCTATTGAGGCTTTTTCCCAGGTAAAAGGTATTTCCCAGAGGTCACTTTCGAGGGTTATCTTTGCATTTTCAATGTTATCTTCATTTGGGTTTGCTGCTGTTATTTTGAGTGTTATTTCTTCTCCGCTTTGTATTTCTGAGGGTTGTGCACTAAAGCTGAGTGTGGGTGGTTTTACTTCAATGACGATTTGTTCTGTAAATCCTTGATTTTTATCTTTTGCCTCATACTGAACTTCTATAGGGATAGTGTAATACCCATAGGAGTCTCCTTTGATATGGATTTTTACTTCTTTTTCTTCTAGTAAGCGTAAAAAGTCATTCCAGCGTAGTCCATGGGGTTTCTGGAAGGTAGGTTCTGCTGGAGTAATGGTAATTCCGGGTTGAAAGGAAATGGTGGTAACAATATTATCAATGGTATCTTTTTCTAGAATGTTTTTGTAATTTAAAATAAGGTCTGTTGTTTCTCCTAAGACAAGGGAGGGTTTTTCTAATCGTGGTGTGAGTACAAGTTCATATTCTGCAACTGTTAATTTTAATTTTGTCTCTATAGTTTTTACTTCTTCATCTGTCCATTGCAAGATTCCTAATAATTCGTGTTTTCCAGGGCTTGTTGCTTGAATGTAATAACTACAAGATACTGTTCTGTCTGGAAAAAGTGTTCCGCTCCATCCTACTTTATTTCCTGAAAAAAAACAGCCGTCTTTTGTGTCGTATGCAGAAAATCCTACCAGGGTTTGCGACCAGGTGATGTCTGTTGCTTTTTTCTCTCCGTGATTTTGTAACGTTACAATCACTTTCATTTTGTCTCCTTTGCTCACTTTGGTTCGTTCAGGTTGTTGTTCAACGGTAATGCGGGAAATGGCACGATAGACATCAATAATATAATTGTACAAGAAAATATCAAAACGAGGATGTTTCTGGTCACTTTGGGATACTGCAGTGAGACAAATTTCATATGCGTTTCTTTCAATACAGTCTCCTTCGTTGACTTTTACCCTTTCTTCTCCTATATTAAGAGTTACTGCGTTTTGGTTGTTGAGGTCTGCAACTTCTATGCGTAGCGTTTCTTCAATGGTAAATACTTCTCCTGGTTTATAGGTTCCTGATTTTACTACTTGCTTTTCTCCTGCTATGACAAAAGGCAGAAGGAGTAAAAAGACGCAAAGGACTATAAGATATTTCATATGCGAATCACATCGTTAAACTTTATAAGTTTTATGGTCGTACCAAGCTTAATTTGTTTATTTTTCATATCTCTTCTCTTTCTTTATTTTTATTATTGTACTCTTTTATTATCTAAAAAATACATAAGAAAAAAATGAGCAAATATTTTTCCTCTATTCCCATTTTCCTTCCTTTACAAATTCTTCTATTTTTTTCCTGTCTGAAGGGAATTCTCTTTCTTGCATTTCTTTGGGAAGGTCTTCTTTTTTACCCGGTTTTCCTATAGCGATCATGGCTTCTACTTGGTAATCATCAGGGATATGCAAGTCTTTTTTTGCCTTGTCATAATCAAAGCCTTCCATGCCGTGTACAACTAAACTCATGGTGCTTCCTTGTAAAGCAAGGTTCTGCCATGCTGCTCCCGTATCAAAAGCATGGGTTTTGCAAGGTTTGTTATTATGCTCAAATGTTTTTTTAGAAAGAACAACAATGAGCACAGCGGCGTTTTTTGTCCATTGCTTGTTAAAATCGATGAGAAGATTAAAAAAGGTGTCCCAGTGTGGTGTTTCTTTTTTGGCGTACAAGAATCTCCAGGGTTGTCCATTATATGATGAGGGTGCCCAGCGTGCAGCTTCAAAAAGTTGCATGAGCTGTTTATCACTGATTTCTTCTCCTGACATTGCTCTCGGAGACCATCGCTCTGCAAATAAAGGCAGAACATCATGACCAATATTTCTCTGGTTTATTTTTTTCATATTCTTTAGAAATACGCAAAATATATAAACATTCCTCTTTATAAATAGGGTATGGGAAAGGACTTTGATAAAGAGCTTAAAAGCTATCTTTCAAAACGAACAAAGAAGCATCGTAACTTTTTTAAGTTGCCTTCAAGAAAGGCAAAGGAAACTTTTGCAGAGGAATATGATGAGTTTGCAGGTGTTTCTCCTACACAAATGACTATTCTGGAAAAAGAAGAAACTGTCTGGGATAAATTAAAAAAGACAGCGCATGACTTGGTTGCTAAAGTTCCGGTAGAAAACGTTCCAGCATTTGATGAGCAAGGAAATGCGCTTGACAAAAATGAGTATGAGCAACATCTTGCTCAATCAGAAAATGTACTTCAGAAAGGAGGAAAACTGGTTACAAACATTTTTTCAAAATTGGATGTTTTTGATATTACTGGAAAAAAGAGTACTGCTGCTGCTCAAGCAGAATTTGCAGAGCTGAAAGAGTTTGGAGAAGTGATTCAGACCGGGGAGGATGTAAAAGAATTAGCTCGCATTTCTGCAAATATCCTTCGCTTATTACCACCTGAAAAACTTGAAGAATTCAAAAGAGGTAGTGATTTCAAGTCTTACAAAGACATCTTGAAAAAACACCAGATTATCAAGTAAAATCAATTGCATGATACCTTCTATAAGACTCTCCTATCTTCTTTCTAAGAAATCTGAAAGATTTTCAATAAAAAGCAAGAAAAGTCATAACCTATTGTGCAACTCTCGTTCTTTCTTCCTATTTTTCCGAAAGGTTTTCGGAAATTCTTGAGATAAGCATATGAAGAACTATCCTATTTAGTATTAGATGAAAGCACTTATCTCATCGGATGAT
>JAGVYP010000054.1 GCA_018303205.1 Candidatus Woesearchaeota archaeon | reverse complement strand
CTTCAACACCTGGCTTAGCAGGAGGAATAACCTTTAATCCCTCCAGTGCTGCGCTAATCCCCATTATCAGTTCAACTATCCCCATCAGTGTCCCGAACAATTGGCAGATGCCTTTAGCGATTGCCATGGCTTTGCTCAGCACATCAATTGTCTTGCCAAGATCATCAAATGCTGCTTTCTTCTCATGCTCTATCTGGTCTCTCAAGCCAGCGTCTATCGTGCCGATTGGAAGGTCAAACCATTTAGTCGCAAATGTTACGTTCTGAAACTCTGGCTGAGGGATAAAGTACATTGAACCGTCAACCTCCTTTGTCAGCTTTGTAAGGATGCTGAAGGTGCATGTAAATTTGAGCTCATTAAACTCAGGCTTTGCCCTCTGGTACTCGACAAACAAGACTGGCCTATCTTTTAGCTTGCATTTATTGTTCTGCAGGTCAAATGATTTTACGATACTAAACGGCGCTTTTCCTGCATCGCTTTCATCTGCTTTGCAGCTTGGCTTGATCAATGTCACATCAACTGGCTCTGCTTTTTCACCTGTCTGAGTGAGAGGACTTAACCTGACTGAAAAATACTGCCTTGCATTTATGAGATCAAAGGTCTCCCTGTCAAGAGCCTGAGGCATCATTGCAATGCTTCCAACTTCCCAGAAATCAGGAGCAGACTGTTTTGAGTCTATCTTTAACACATCAACTTTTAAGAATCCGTTAGGGGTAGTATCATCTACGACTGCGCCATTAACTTTTTTCTGGATCAATTTTGTGCAGCCAGCTCCTTCAGAGCTGCATCCTATCTCATCCCTGATATCTTTTTGATTGCCTGCAGAGTCATTGACGACAAGCTTCAAGATTCTCTGCTGGCTATCCTTGTCACCATATACGCCTATGCCTCGCTTTGAGTCAGCAGTGCAAACCCATCTTATTTCAGCATTGCCTGCAGGATTTTTTTCTGGCTTGCAGTCAACTGCAAGATTATTTTCAGCATTTAAGTTGCTTAAATCAACAAACATCTTTACTGGGCCAACATCCCTGACAATAGCAGTTACCCTAAGCACATCTCCAGACTGATGATAGTCAACTGGGCCTTGCTGAGAGATGGAGGCAACATCCACTTCCTCTATAATCGGCGCAGTATGATCAAGATAAACTTTGCTTAGTTTTGTCGCTGCCGGATTGTATGCATTATCGCTTAAGTCAAGCTGCAGCTTATATTCTGTTTCAGCAGTGCTAGTAATCATAGTTGAGTTCCAGATGCAGATATATAATCCGTTGGATTCACTGCTTTTTTTGCACTGGTCTGGATGCTTCCTGATAAATCCGCCGCTGTCAAGGCTTAACTCTACATTTTCTTTTGAAATCCCAGACTGGGCTTCAGTGATCTCTGCAATGAAAAGATTATTTTTTCCTGGCGCCATCACACTGGTAAAATTAACGTTCATGCCTTCGACAATCCTTGAAGCTGTACCGAGATATCTTATTTCAGGAGCAACATCATCTATGTTAAACTGATAGCTGATATCATAGCGCTTGGAATTAGGCTTTTCTGAGTTGTCTCTGACATTCAACACTATGCCGGATGCTTTGTTCGGATTTGCAATTACATCACTGCCTGTGAGATTCCAGCCGCAGGAATAGACAGACAATGTCTCATTAAACACGCATTTAGAAGCTGGGACCTCTTTTAGCGTCTTAGTATCAGAGCCGTCTATGCTGCTCAAATCCAGTATTGCATCCTGAGCATCCATCCCTGGAAATTCTTCCCTGATCTTTGCTTCAAAATCAACACTCGCGCTTTTTGGCGCAAGGTCATGCACAACAACGCCATTGACAACTGCCTTAAAGCTTCCTGCTATATACAACGGAGCAGTCGTTTCAGGAGATAATTCATAGGTAGGCTCTGCTGCATTCTCATTTCCGCTCCCATCTTTGAGATTAAACCTTACCCTGACATTTTTAGTGTTTGGGCTTAACCTGGCAGTGACATTTGTTCCGCAATTCCATTCTGAAAGACTGCTTACTGCACTGCCAGGAATTGTACGAAGTTGACTGCATGCTAATGTCACTTGTCCAAGAGTCTGTACATTAGCAGGATCCAACTGAGTGAGATTTGCAGTAACATCGTACAGATTATCTGTCTCCTCCCTTACAATTACACTAACGTTTACAGATGTCGGCTTCTCTGATTCCAGGCGATGTGCCAATTTGTTGCCTATATATATCCCAAAAGTATTTGGGATAACCTCTGGCCTGTGATAATCTGTCACTTGATAGATTGATTTAGAAGAAAATTTTCCAAGCTTATCTATCACAGTCAATTCATATGACCTGTTATCAGTATCTTGCTTAAGAGAAGTGATCTTATGCCTATCATAGATGGTCTTTTTCATTGAGATATCCTGAGACTGAGAGGTAGAACTCTCTGTGTCCAATACAGTAATATTTATGAGACTACGGTCTTTACCTTCTCTTAGCTCTATCCTTGCAATGCCTGCGCTTGGGCCTGGATCTGTAACATCATATTCTAAGAAAGTCCCCTCTGGATTTTGCACTATATTAAAATTAGCTAGGTTTATTTGAGGAAGCTTATCATCTGTGAACAATGGCAGTATATATTTTGTGAATGCGGAATCTAAAGGTATAAGATTTCCTGCGCTGTCATTCAGATTTATCTTTACATTTACCTGCTGCTGTGTCTTAAATTTAGCTATAGATGCAGAGCAGATGAAAGAACCTGTCGGCACTGGTGAATCTGGATCATTAACTACTGCTTCACAGGTGTTGAATGAGAATTTTTGCAATGCAGGACTTCCGCTTAAAGGTATGATCTCCCCATTTATCTGCTCTTTCCTGAAATTGTGCGCATCATTCCAGCTCTCATCTAGCTTAACTTTAACATCAACATCAACAGAATCATCTTCTTTCTTAAAGTTAGCAATACCATCACTGCCAGAAACAGCTGCTTCAATGTCTACAGTCACTGTGCCTGAAGCAACAGGATAGGCTCTTGGAGCTGCAATCACCAGAGAGCTATAGAGAGTCAGGTTTATGACTAGCACTATCATGAACATAGCTATGCTTTTCAGATACGCTGCCCTTTTCATCGAACACCTTTTTTTGTCAGCAGTTATACTCAGCCGCAATTATCTTTCCGAATTTGTTGAGGCTTCATAACACGCAACCGTAATGCCTAAGTTCGAAATTTTACTTACGGTTGCGTATATTGCCTTGCTGATTGCTATTGATTGATGAAGCTGTTTTTATATTTTGTCATGTAATATCCCAATTAAAGCCAAAGCAGTTGCCTTGTTTCAAGTCGGAAAAAACAACACTGCGTATCGTTTTTCCCGCCTTTCAACTGTCGCCGGCGAACACTCACAAAGATTTGCGAAGGAACCAGCCTCTCTTGCAATCTCCGGCTGGTTCTGGTTTTGTTTATATGATTGTGTTCGCCAAATTGGCGACGACGGCAACTGCTTTGGCTTTGCTAGTATTTATTTTTTTATGAAATCTAGTAATATTTTCGTTATTTTATTATTGTTTTTTTATTTTAGCAGTTATTTTTTATTAGTGTTATTTTGTTTATTATTTTTTATGATTATATTATGATTATATTTTGTTAGTGCATTATTTTATCATCTAGGCATCAACAATGCTTTATTTGCCTGAGACATCTCTGCAAGCTGCCCAGACCATGCCATGTCTTTTATGCTGCGAGCATCAGGAAACTCGATCACTGTCAATTTGATCTTGTCTCTGCGCAGAGTATTTTCATCTATCCTAAGACGTAGCTCTAAGCCGCCCCAAGGATGCGGGTTTTTCATTATTTTGCTTGGCAGAGGCTCTTTCTTAGATGATTGCCACCAGCCTCTTTTGATTATTTCTACCGATGGAGGGATTATCCTTATATTATTTTCCAGCAATGTTCCAGTCACATCATATTCACCAGGCGCAAGCCTAATTACAGGCTTCTCACTTGAATTTGCATCATAATACATGATCGTGCTGAATTCTTCCTCCAAAGTATTTTTTGAGACCATTGTAAATATCAATGAGACTGCATTTTCCTTAGAGAGAGGAGCTGCTGGATTTATACTATCCAATGGCTGTAAAGTATTTGCATCTAATTTTATTTTCTTAAATTCAACATCTACCTCTCTGACAGGAACAAGCTCTATCACAATGTCTTCAGATTTATCTTGAAAGATGTCCATTGATTTTGATTGGGTAATATACTGAGTGAGATTTCCAAACTTTTGTGCTGTGATCAGGGCACCATAGCCAAGAGGCAATTTTCCTTTGAATATTCCTTTTTTATCAGTTGTCCCCAGATTACAGGGTATGCCTGCAAAATCCAGATCAATATTAGCGCCATCTACAGGCTTGCCTGAAACAGAATCTGTTACGGTTATAGTGATATCGCCAGAACGCCTTTGGATAGGGTCGCACAGGAGAGTTTCCTCTGCATTGCCGCTTGGAATCTCAATTGCTTGCTGCCCACAGACAAGCTCCTTATTTGTCCTTACATTATCTTCCATCGCAAACCTGAACACATAGCCACTGTTGAATTCCAATGTAGGCGGATGCACGATCTGAACAACAACAGGATAGCTGATGTCATACTGTGCATTATAACGATTGACTGTCAATGAAGCAGGCGTAGGAATTACACTCTTGATCTGCTGCGCCCTGCACAGCTCACCTTTGCAGTTGACATTAAAATAGATAGGCCAGCCAAGATACTCAAAATATATACCAAAATCCTTGTAATCACTAACACCTCTCAGCCCTAGCTCTTCCAGAATCATATTGTCATAAGTTCTTTTGATAGAAGCTGAATACCTTTGGGTAGCATTAACTTTTGCCAGGTCAAAATTCTTAGAGCCCTGCACCTGCCAAAATTGAGTATTTCTTGAAAGTATATCTTCAAAAGTCTTTTTCATGTCTGTTTTTGTCCAGAACATCGGTGTTCCGCCATACTCTGTCTCTGCCAATGGCATCAGCTTGTTATCGTCCATGCCTACATATGAGCCGATAAGAGATCTTGTGATCCTGGACATGAAATTATAATTTATCTGCGCATCTACCAATGACTGGGCGATCTCATATACTTTTTTGAGCTCCAATGGGATCTTGATATAGAATTCATTAAGCTCAGTTGCTGAGCCTTGATAATTTATCTTCAGAGGAAGCTGGACTAAAAATCTCACATCCTGGTCTGCGACTGTGACCTGGGCTTTTATCTCTCCTGCTTTTTCTACATCATAGCCGCGCTCTTTCAGCTGGGCAAAATCCCCTATGCAGCCAGGAATTTCTGTTGCAATATAATTTTCCAGCTGTGCCTCGATGGAAGCTGCGTCTGCCTTTTTTAGATTATTTGCATTTCTTAAGATATTTTCCTTTTCTGCATAATAAGGCGCCTTAACAGGCTTATTTTTCCAGAGCTTTGGCTTGTTTGATGCATACTCGCAGGCATTTACAGCCTTATTTTTGCTCTTGAGATAATACCAGTAAGGGATTTTCACATCACTTCCCTCAAACAATTCAACATAATCAGAATCTGTAGGCTGGAATATCTGCTGCTTAAAAACAATATTATTCTGCTGCAGGTAGCTTGAGTCAAGGTCAATATATCCGCCATGCTCGCCAAGCCCTGCAAGGCCTTCAATAGCTTTTTCCTTAATGCAGGCTTCAACAAACTGGCTGACTACTTTTAGCTGCCCAGGAACCTCTCTTATGACAGGCTCTTTTTCTGTGGAAATTTTCTGTTCAGTTATCTGGCCGCGGATGTATAATATCGTTGCAGTAGAGAATAAGACTATTACCCCTATTATGATAAATACAGTTATCTGCCCTCTTTTTTGGAGATGATTTCTTTTTTTCATGCAAGCGCCCTCAAGCAAGTGATCTTATAAAAGCTAAACGCAATATTATCGCAGATTTTGCTCTCTGCATCATCTTTTATCTCAGCGCCATAAGCAACTGCAAGCACAACATAACAGACATCTTTCTCCTGGCCAAGCTTATTGCTGCACAAAAATATTGACTGGTCAAGGCTCTTTCTGTCGATCTCCCCAACTATCTGCTTTGAAAGATATGTTGTCTCAAGATAGACCGTGGTAAGAGAAGATGACACCAATATCAGCATCAAAATGACTAAAATTGAGAATGAGAGCAGGAATACCTTGTCTGCAGAATCAATAGGGGAAAATGCTTTGGAAGATGCTCTGGAATTCTTTGGTTTTTTTCTGTTTGCTGCAAAATAATTCTTTTTATTAAACAGGAACCATATTATGATAGCATTTAATACAGCAATATATATCGTGCCTGTGCTTATATAGCCGGCAAATATCGCCTCTTGTTCAGAGAATAGCATCGATGCCATGGAATTCAGCACCTCAAAAAAGAACCATGCGACTGCAAGCTGCCATCCCCAGTACTTTCTTTTTATTATGCCGTATATAACAAGGCACACGACTATAAGCAAGCTGAGATTCAGTATTTTTGCAAGGCTGCCTTTCATCACTGCACCCAAGAGAACAGAAGTCGAGTAGAATGCAAACAGGAGATAAACTGCGCCTATCAATGAGATATAAGTGGTTAAGATGCGCATGCTTAATGGCAGAGCCTTATAATCTGATAAGATGCTGCGAAAAAAGCCCAAGAATGAAGCAGCATTAGGACCATTATAATGATTAGTAGATTTAGGCTTAACTAGCCTCCTATTTAGCTTTGAACTGATCACCCTCTTTTTGCCCATAAATAAGAAGATTACTTTATTATTTATAAACCTTTCTTGCAGATTTGATGGATTTGAAGGATATTTAGCAACACAAACCTCAAAAGCTACAGCGACTGTCAATATTTGACGAACTTCTGTAAAATAGTACAAAGCTACTGCAACTAATCCACAATCTTAAATAATGTTCGTCGGCAGTCGCAGTAGCTTTGTACTATTTTACAGAAAAAAGCCAAACGACTTTTATAATTCGTAGGTATTTTATTCATTCTTTCCACAAAGTTTAAAAAACACAAGCCATTAACTTATAGTTAAATTAATTATTGACAAACCAAGGTGAGAAGTATGCAGGCATTTATACTATTGGCATTGAAGGAATGCGACGAAAAGCAAGTATTGGATGAGCTAAAGGAATTAGACCAAGTAAAGCAAGCTTATGTGCTGTTTGGAGAATGGGACTTAGTTGCGCAGCTGGAAGTTGAAAACACAGAAGAGCTTGGCACATTTATGATGGATAAGATCAGAAATAGGCCAGACATAAAGCTGACTAGCACCTTGATTGTGGCGAAGTGAATAAAACTAATAGTTGATTTTTTAAGTTTTCCTATATTTTTTATTACAAATATTTTTATAGTTCTTAAGGTTATTATTATTTTATGTTAATGCGCTTCATCATCTGGAAAATATTACCGAATATTTTAAAGCCGTACTTAGGCAAAGTCCACGGCATACAGAATCTTCCTAAAAAAGGCCCATATCTTGTTGCAGTAAATCATTCCAGCAGCATAGATCCTGCGATAGTTGCTTATGTATTATGGAAATTCAAAAAGCAAAAGTTGAGATTTCTCGGCAAAAAGCAGCACTTTGATTCTTTGATAGGTAATAGCTTTCAGAAAGCCGCAGGCACAATTCCTATTGACAGGACAACTTCAGCAGATAAACTGACACAAAAAGGATTTGAGATTGCATTAAGAGAGCTTTCTCGAGGAGCAATCATAGGCATATTTCCAGAAGGCAGCAGAAGCAGAGATGGATTTGTGCACCAGGGAAGGACTGGAGTCGCGCGTCTTGCATTATGGGCAAAAGTCCCAGTTGTGCCGATAACATTAGTTGGAGCATTCAGAGTCTGGAGAAAAGGAAGATTGCTGCCAAAGCTTCCAATAGGAAAATCCGGCAAAGTTGAGGTTGTGATTGGAAAGCCGCTTTTCTTCAATAAGTATTATAATATTGCAAATAAAACAAATTCAAGACAACTAAACACGAATTCAAGATTAAACTCAAAAATAACTAATGCAAGATCTGCAAAAAGATTATCAAAAACCTGGCGGACAATAACTGATTACATAATGAAGCAGATAGCAAGGCAGGGAAGACTGAAGTATGTTGATATTGAGAGTGTAATAAATGAGTAAGAATAATATGTTTTAGTTTTAGCTCCTTGCATCAACTAATGAATGTAGTAATCTGTTTCTATAATCCAATAACTCAGAATGTGATTTTATCTGCGAATGTAACCTTGCTTCAAATTCTTGAACAACTCTTCTTAATAGATCTGATAATTCTTGTTCAGTTGTGTCCTCTACCCTATCCATAAAAGTTTTCACCCTACGTTGTGAAGAAGTGTCAAAATCCACTTTGCCTCGATATTTTCTTTTAGTTAAAATATAAAATGCGCCTATTAATTCACCGTCAATAACTAATGCTCTTATATGGCCTGGATGTTTATTTCCTGTTTTTCTTGAGAATATAGCTGCAGAAGGTATAGCTTTTTCCACTATTCCTGCACATGCTTCAAACATCGGATATAAAATTTTTCCTGCAACACCATCTATGAGTTCTTTATCATCAACAACTAATAGTTCTTGTTCCTCAGGATTTTCTACAAAATGTCCTTTGAATAAATCATATGTTAAATCAGAAAAATCAAAACCTGGATGCCATCTGCGATTGTTTGGATCTTTTGCTAAATCTGCATTAGTTATTGGAAAAATTGAGTTTGCTATTAATTGTTTTAGTAACTCTTTACTTACAGGTTGTTGTTGTGATAATAGATCATCAATACTCTCACCTGTCAATAGCCTAACACCTAACCCATAATGACCCATAATAGGCTTAAGCACTGCAACAGGCACATTCCCATTACCCTGCCCAATTAACTCATGTACTTGATTAGGTGATGATAATCCCATACCAAAGTAACATGCGTCAGGCAAAAAATCCTCTACTGGAGTGCCTCTTAATAACTCCCTAAAATACCAGCGCGGTATTAAAGCAAGATCCACTAAGGCTTCATTGATTTTAGGTAGACCTAAGTTTTCAAATTCCATATGAGTGTTAAATGTGCATCCTCTGAAAACTACCAATCCTATGTCTTCTATTTTTATTTTTTGTTCATGCTGCCAATCTTCAGATTGCTTTTTTCTAACATAATTTAAGGTAATTCTTCCTCTTCTTGAATTTAAATTACCAATCTTATCAGGTCGGTTATAAAAATATAATAAAGCGATATCATCTCTTGAATTTAATACTTTATCTATATAATCCCCATCTCCAGCCAAGCTTATAGGGTGTGCTCTGCCTCTTTTTATCCGTTTTAATCTAGCTTGCATATCCTCAGTCCATTTTAGCACAGGCGTTAGCTCTGGATATACTGTCAGATATTCTAATACGGCAGAAGGTAAAAAGGGAGAATGTGCTACATGACCCATAACGCAGTATAATATTAACTTGCCATTACTAAGCCTATTTAATGCTTCAAGATATTTTGTAGTTCTTGCTCTTGCTTCTGGCATTCCACCTGCCATTTGAAAACCGGCTAATGAACCCCCAAATGAACCATGAGCATCTACTATCTTGTATTCTCCCTCAGGGTTTTTTATTATATCAAATGTATAAAAATTTGGCATATGCAATCAAGCATATAATAATGAGCACTTGTTTTAAAATATATTCAAAAATAGTAAAAGAGAGGTATCATCCCCCAAGCATCTTCGCCAATCCTTTCCCGATAGAATTAAGCCAGATCTGAACCTTCTGGCCAAATGTGACTTTCTCAAGGTAGATTGTAAATTCCTCAAGTGAAGTGTATTCCTTTCCTAAGTTA
>JAGVYP010000036.1 GCA_018303205.1 Candidatus Woesearchaeota archaeon | reverse complement strand
TTTCTGTGCTAACGTGAGCACTTCTATCATAAAAATTTCAAGAAAAACAGCGCTGACACCAATGGTCATATAGCGTATCAAGTACTTATGTCTGTAAATCAGAAAATTTACTTTCGTAATCCATAAGCTGTGATTGAACACAAATAATTTACATCCCAAAAAGTTGGTAATCGTAGTAACCACAATCGTTGCAATGTAAGCAAGGGTCGCATGCATTCCAAAAAAGACTAAAATTCTCAATAATCCCAAAGCAAGCAATAAGGAGGTTGCATACACCATCAAGTACTTTGTTATTTCAATCGTATAGGATTTTGCACTTGACTGAAATGTAAAATGCTTGTTCATTAAAAAACCTGCAAAAACACCTATGATGTATCCTGCAGCTGCTGCTATCAAATAATGGATTCCCAGTATAAAGAAGAGAAAGAAAAAACCGTAATTCAGAATCGTGCTGATTCCTCCCACAAAGCAGAATTTGAGAAAACGATTTTGTACTATCCTCATCAATAGTTTTTGAAGCTGCTTTTGCCTGCAATACAGCTTAATCAGACTCTCAACTTTTTCCTGCATACTCCACCCTCACTCTACATAAGCTTTCTCTTTTTAAAGCATCCTGTTCCATTTATAAAGGTTTTTCCTATTTTTTTTCTCAACCTTTAAATATTCTTTCTTATTGTTTGGCTCTTATGACCTATTCTTTAAACAAATTTATGCCTTATCTTTTAGGGCTATTTCTCATCCTCTCCATTCTTATTCCTTTTTTTTCTATTTCAGTTTACAAAGAATTTCGTTGGGATGTGGAAACTAACCTTCTTTACTCTGCGTTCCAGGAAACACAAGGAAAGCACGTTTATGCAGATTACTTTAATTCCCATCAAAAGACTCCGGGAATGATCTGGTTGCTTACCCCTTTTGTTTCTTTTTTCGGAGGATCATTCACTTCCCTTTTGGTGGCACGCTTTGTTACTATTCTTTTTAAAACAGCAACTGCGTTTCTTCTTTATAGTATTGCAGTACGTATTTTTCATAAGAAAGAAATCGGACTTCTCACTATCTTTATCTATATCATCACAAATATTGTAAACTCCTTTTCAGGTATTGTTTTTGTTGATGCAGTGCATACCTTTTTTGAGGTGCTTGCTGTGTTGCTTTATCTGAAAAGAGGAAGATATTATCTTGTTTCATCATTCTTTTTTGTTGGCGTTGCCATTCTTTTCCATCCTAAGTCCTTCATTCTCCTGCCTGTTCTTTTTATCGTAGAATGTTTTCATATGCCAACACTCAAGTCTTTTTTCCAAAAAAGCTTCCAATGTGTTCTTGGTGTTGTTCTTGGGTTACTTCCTCTTTTTGTTTATCTCTTCAAAACGCATACGTTCAAAACTTTTTATTATATGGTGGGTGTTTTTAATAAGTTTAATCCTCTTATTTTTCCCAGTTTACAACTGAAGGTCTTTCGTACTATTACGCATCTCCTCTTTGATATGTATCTTATTCCTCTTGTTTTGTTAGCATATTTTTTCTTTTTTCGTTCTGAAAAATTTTCTTCTTTCAAAAAACCTTGTTTTTTGATTTTTCTCTGGGTTGTTGTTCTCCATCTTTTTTTTCTTATGAGTAAGGGATATTACGCATCGTATTATTATCAAGTCATGCCAGCCATTGCTCTGCTTGCAGCTTACGGAGCATATGAATTGTATCAACATATTTCATTCAAAAAGACTGCAGCATCTTTGTTCATTATTTTTCTCATTCTCATCATGACTGTTAATTTTTTTAATCCTATCACGAACCTTACAGGTGAAAGAGAAAAGTATGTTCATGAGTATCTTGTAGGACAGGGGCATTCAAATATTCTTACGCGTTATGCTTCAGATCTTTTCTTGCTTGAACAAGATAATGATTTTCATTACGGTGTAAAACAGGAAGAATCGTATCTTCTTGCCGAACTTGATACCGTCTTCAAGGATAGAAGTGAATTCAGAAATGTGCAATCTTATGTTCAACAGCATAATGTGACCGCATTCTTATTAGACGCACGAGTTCCTAGCGATCCTATCTTTCATAATCAAAGTTCTTATCTTTTTTCTCATTTCAAAGAAGTCTGCTTGCCTGATACGTATCGTCCAAATGCATTTGATAATTGGTATGAAAAACTCAAAAGCATTTTTGGACAACCTACTCCTATCCAAACCTCTTGCAGAAATTTTCTTCATGTCAGATCAAATTGAACCTTCTTTTATCTTCTTTTTTTTATGACAAATAAGGGTACAATGATGAGAAATAGGAAAAATGATTGAAACTACTTCTTATGCCTATTTTTTTAAAAAGATTCGAAAAATTCGATGAAAAATAAAAAAGATTCAAGGATTTTGAAAAATTTGGTTTTCTCAGTAGACCTCTATTTTTACATTCCATTTTTTGAAAAAACTTTTCAACATGGAAAGATGTTTTTGGTGAATCTGAAAGCAACCATGCCTGATTCTTTTATGGAATATCCCTGTTAAAATGCCAGATCTTTCATATCTATACTTTCCGTGTTTTGAAACATCAGTGTATCCATAGAGTTCTCTTACTATCTGAACTTGTTTTCTAGGAAGAAGATGCTTCGTACTGTAACTTATGAGGAGCTCTTTCATAGAGTACTGAAAGTACTTTCAGTACTTAAATCTTTCTATTTTGGAAGTGATCATCTTTATTTTTCGTTTGAGAAAACCGAGGTTGTTGCGAAACTCACTTCGTTCGGGTTAGCAGCCTTCTCGCGTAGTTATTTTTTTTTCTTGATAAGTGACATTCTCCGACTGAGACAACCCTCTTGTCACTGTTTATTCTTTTTGCTGAAACACTCGACCTTAAGGCTGCTAACCACTTTCGCAACAACCTTGAGAATACCTTAAATTTAAATTAGCCTTTCTCCTGTTTCTTTGTTAACAATGTGAATAATATTTACAGGACAGCGATCAGCAGCTTCTCTATTTTCTTCAAAAGTATGTTCGTCAATATCGCGATGCTCTTCATGACCTACTTTTTTGCATGCTTTCAAATTGGATTTTCCATCATTTTTATCCATTTCCCAAAATTCTGGAGCAATGGATTCGCATACTCCGCAAGCTATGCAGTTTGGCCTGTCATGTTGGATTTGAAAATTTCCCATATCTTCTTATAGTTCATAAGCTTTATATAAACATTTGGGATCGATTTTTCAAAACCTTTAAAAAAGAACCCCCTCTACTGTCTGATCATGGAAACTCAACTTGTGCATCTTCAATCAATAAAATCCCACCAAGCTCATAAGGGTCTTATTATTTATCCTCCTAATCAGCTTATGGAGATTGAAACTCCTCGTCCTGATGGCTCTTTAGGTCCTCTTTACCTTGCAGCAGCATTGGAAAAGCAAGGGATTCCTACAGATCTGCTTGATGCATCAGTCGGTCCTCCGGGTGTTTCTTTAGAGAAGACGTTCTATCGTCTTGTGAAGCAGGCTAATGGCCTTATTAAGATTGGTATGGATTTTGATGAAATTGCAGAGTATGTTGTTAAGGGAGGATACACTTTTGTAGGGCTTAATTCTAACTTCACGCCGCAAACTAACATGGCTTTTCGCACAGCAGCTGCTATCAAAAAAGCTAATCCTCAGATTAAAGTTTTTGCAGGAGGAGTCAATGCACGTTCTCTCTATGAGCGATTTTTGAAAACAGGAAATTTTGATGCGATTTGCTTAACTGAAGGAGAGCTTATTCTTCCCCGATTGCTCAAAGAAGATCCCCATGGCATTGCCGGAGTTGCATTTCTTGATCAGAACAAAAATATTGTTATCAATCATCCTGATATCACTTGTTTTCCACAAGAACTTGATGAGCTTCCCATGCCTGCTTGGGAAAAGCTACCTTTTGAAGTGTATGAATCTTTAACTGCTTCTGCTCATGGAACAGATATGACTGGAGCTCAAAAAATTGAAAGGTATGCCCCCATTATGACTTCTCGCGGATGCATTTGGAGATGCAAGTACTGCCATATTTCTAAAGAAAAAGATGACATAGGAAAATATCGTGTACATTCTATACAGCGTGTTGTGCAAGAAGTTGACAAACTCAAATCCCTCGGTGTTAAAAAAATATTCTTTGAAGATGATTCTTTGCTTGCAAAAAAAGAGCGTGCACGAGAGCTCTTTCAAAAAATAAAAGATAAAGGATTAACGATTATGAACGTGAATGGTATGAACCTTATTGACTATTTTGATAGGACACAACCGCTTGTGGACGGTAAATGGGTCATTGATGTTCCTTTTTTGCAATTGCTTAAAGATACGGGTTTTAAACAAATTGTCTTTCCTGTTGAATCTGGAAATCAGCGTATTCTGAATGTGTATGCAAGTGGAAAAGTGCAGCATGACAAAATGGATCTTCTTGCTCTTATGAGAACCATGAGGAGTATGGGGATCATGGCTCCTGTAAACATGATGATCGGATTTCCTGATGAGACTGAGGAAGAAATACAAACCAGCATTGAATTTGGAAAAAAACTTGCAGAAGCAGGAGCACCTTATGTTACTTTTTTTGTTCCTATTCCTTTTCCAGGATCACAACTTTATGATATTGCACTTGAGGGAGGATACTTAGATAAGAATTTTGATCCTGATATGATGAATTGGAAGCATCCGGTTATGAAGAATACTATAGTTCCTCCTGAAAAGCTTGCGAGAATACGTGATGAAGCAAACGATTACGTCAACAATAAAGAATTTATTGCACAAGCTATCAAACGCACAGCAGGTTACCGCTGGCGCTCAAATAAGGATTAGCAATGAGTACAAAACTTCTTGATATCTTCTTTTTGAATCCCTTTAGAGAAGCAGCACTTCCTATTGGAAACAGGAATATTATTCGTTCTCTTCCCTCAGGATTTTCTTTTTCGATTATGAAATTGCCTTCTTATACTGCAGATTTTAATACTAAAGAAATTGAAATCATTTCTGTTTCTTCACACGCTTTTCTTCGTTCTTTGCAAAGCATTTTTTTCTCTTTCAAAAAATTCTTTTCTAGTGACGTTTTCATTGGTAATGGTGGTCCTCGAGAATTTTTAACGATGATTCTTGCAAAAATATTTCGTCCCTCTTTGAAATATATCTTTTGTGTACACACGTGTTGGGAACGCTTCGGTCATAATAGAAAGGGTCCTTTGTTTAAAAGAATGCAGTTTTGGTCGTACTGGTATTTGTTGAAAAGAGCAGATGCTATCATTACGGTGAGCGAATTTTCTAAAAAAGGGTTTGCACAAGGATTTCATTTAGATGAGTCAAAAGTGCATGTTATTCGAGACAGAACAGATATTCATTTATTTCAACCTTCGAAAAAAGATCTTTCCTGGGTGAAAAAGTTTTATGGAATAAAAAATAATAACAAAAATGTGTTGTACCTGAGTAAGATTACGCAAACAAAGCGTGCGTATCTCATTCCCAAAATTGCAGAACTGCTTCCAGAATATAATTTTATAGTCCATGGAAAAAATGAGTTACACTTAGATTTTAGCAAGCATACCAATATTTATTTTTCAGACGTAAGGCCTCCCAGAGAGTGTATTCCTAAAATCTTTGCTTCTTCAGATGTGTTTATTTTTCCCAGCGAAGTAGAGCCTTTAGCTGCAAGTGTCAATGAAGCCATGGCTTGTGGCTTGCCCATTGTTGCTTCTAAAGGAGGAGGAACGGTTGAACAAGTACGTCAGAGTGTCAATGGATACCTCATTGACATCAAAGAAGGAGAAATTCATGAATTTGTAAAAAAAATAAAAAAAATACTCTCTGATCAAAAACTTCATGCAGCATTTTCAAAAAAAAGCAGAGAATATGCAATTGAACTGGCAAATAGCAAACAAGGAGAAAGATATATAAAATTGTTTAGGGATGTTCTCAACTTATAAAACTAGAGGATCTTCTTCAATTCAGCTAATTTTGTAATAATATGTGCTGGTTTTATGCTTTGTTCTTCCATTTTTTTTAAGTCTCCTTCATTGCCTACTTGTTTTCCTTCTTCTTTTTTAATCAGCAAAAAAATAGTATTTTTTACTCCTGCATCAAGTCCTGCTTTGAGATCTTTCCAAGAGTCACCTATTACCCAGGAGCTTTTCATGTCAATATCAAAAACTCCTTTTGCCATTAAGAATAAATCAGGTTTTGGTTTTTTGCAATTGCAAGGAAGTCCGATTTCATTTTTGTGGAGACAGGTAAAAATGTTTCTTTTGGGAATATCTATGGTTTCACATATTTTAGTAATCATTTCTTCATATTTTTTCAAAGGAACATCTTTTCCAAGAAAATCAGGCTGATTGGTAACAATAACCGGAATAAATCCCTTTTGTTTTACTAAAGTAATGGTTTTTTTTGCGTCTGGTTTTATTTTCAAATCCTTTATGTCTATGGGAGCGCCGTTGAGAAATTTTCCTTTTTTATAATAATCCTCACGATAAACTCCCTCATTTAAGACTCCATCTTTATCGAAAAAAAATGCTTTATTCATTTTTTTACTCGTCCATATTTATCTTCTAATCGTACGTTATCTTCTTCGTCAAATTTTCCGTACATGATTTCTAATACTTTCAGTGTTTCGTTTTGTGTTTCTATTCTGTGATTGGTTTTTTTGGGAATGAAAAATTCGTCTCCTGCTTTTGCTTGCAGGGTTTTATCTCCTATGGTAATTTTTGCGCTTCCCACAACTATATGCCAAAATTCTTCGCGATGGTTATGATATTGCAAACTAATGGAAGAGTAAGGTTTGATCGTTAGTATTTTTACGCTGCATTGTTGATTTGCAGTAAAGAGCTCAAATTTTCCCCAAGGTCTTTCTACGGTAAGCGTGTCCATTTTTATCTTGATTTTCTTCTGTTTTAAAAAGCTTTACAAAATATTATTTTCTATATAAAAATAATAATATGTTTTTCTATTTATAAACTTTTCTACACAATATTTATATATCAATACTTTTTTCATCTTTTATGATCATCAGCAGAACCCCTTTTCGTATTCCCATAGGTGGTGGAGGCACAGACCTTCCTTTTTACTATACCAAAAAAGGAGGCTCCTTAATCTCTGCTACGGTAGACAAATACATGTACATTATCGTTCAAAAAAGGATTCTCTATGATGACTTCTTTATCAGGTACAAAAAAACTGAAATGACGAAAACTTTGGACGAAATTCAACACCCCTTAGTCAGGGAAGCATTGCGCTTACTTAACATCAAAGAGCCTATAGAAATAACTAGCGTTGCAGACCTTCCCGCAGGATCTGGATTAGGCTCTTCAAGCAGCTTTCTCGTAGGAGTTTTACACGCACTCCACGCATACAAAGGAGAAAAAGTTTCTAAAAAAACCTTAGCAGACGAAGCAACTCAAATTCAAATGGAAATTCTCCGCACAGAAGCAGGACTACAAGATCAATACGCAGCAGCATTTGGTGGCATCATGACCATGAACATCAACAAAAATGGAAAAGTCATTGTGAGCCCTTTAGACATTGCAGATCATCACTTACGCGCATTAGAAAAGAATCTTGTATTTCTCTATACAGGTCTTACTCGCTCAGCAGATGAAGTTTTAGCAAGTCAACGCAAAGAAGCAGAAACTGATGAAGAAAAAATCAATGGTTTAACCCAAATCAAAGAAATTGGTGAAGAAATCAAAAAAGCACTTGAAGCAGGAAATCTGAGACGTTTTGGAGAATGGATGAACATTCATTGGCAAACCAAACAAAAACTCAGCAAAAAAATGACCAATTCCAAAATTGATGAATGGTACAATATCGCTCTCCAAAATGGTGCTATCGGTGGTAAAATTATGGGTGCAGGTGGTGGAGGCTTCTTCATGTTTTACGTTGACAAAGACAAAGAAAAATTTATTCAAGAAATGAGCAAAGCAGGATTAATCCCATTAGACTTTCATTTTGAATTTGACGGTTCTACCATAGTTTTTAACAATGAAAGAGGATAGCATGCAAAATACAGAATATATAATCAACTATTTCAAAGACGCACATGAAGTTATTGATAGATTTGATCATGTTTCTATTGATAAAGCAATAGAAATCTTGTTTGAAGCATGGAAAAAAGGAAAGAGAGTATACACCGTGGGCAATGGAGGAAGCGCAGCTGCAGCATCCCACTTTGCAGGAGACCTTGCAAAAACAGTTTCTAATGACAGCTCCTTCAAAGACATCTCAACCAATAAAGGATTCAGAGCATTCTGCTTAAATGACAATCAAGCAGCGCTCACTGCATGGATTAATGATTGCGGATGGGACAAAGCATACTCAGGATTATTACATACTTTCCTAGAACAAGATGATGTTCTTCTTCTTATTTCAGTACACGGAGGCTCGGGATGGTCTGGTAATCTCGTCGAAGCTATGAAGCTTGCAAAAGAAAGAGGAGCAAAAATGGTAGGCTTATCAGGATTTGATGGGGGTAAAATGAAAGAGATGTGTGATGCATGCATTGTTGTTCCTGCACATTCAACTCCTCATGTAGAGGCATTTCACTGTGTCTTACAACACCTCATTATTTTTCGGCTTTTAGAAAAAATCAAGGAGCACGGAGCACAGCATGGATAACTTAGCGCATGATTTTGATCCAGAAGAACAAAAGCTTCAACAAGAAGAAGTTCTTGATTTCCTGAGCTGGGCAGATTTCAGATTAGCAACCCAAGTCTTGCTTTCCCACATTCAAGAATTTGAAAAACAGAATAGTTTCAAATTTGAAAGTGTGTATGGATTACCAAGAGGAGGACTCCCCTTAGCAGTAACGCTCTCTTATAAAATGAAGATATCTCTTATTTTAGAAAAAGCAGATATTACTGAAAAAACATTAATCGTAGATGATTGCACCAACACAGGAAAAACCTTATCCCAATTCATGCAGGGAAGAAAAAATTATACTGCGGTGCTTTTTCAAAAACCACAAAGCATTTTCAAACCTCATTTTTTTTTCAGGGAAACTGAAAACAAAATAAATTATTGTTGGGAACATGAAGATGAAAGAAACTAATAATTCGGTGAATAAGAATCATTGCCTTGTAGCAAAAACAGAAAAACAGCCGATTCATGCAGGCTGTTTTTCGCAAGATCTGCGATCAACGGAGCAGCCTAGCTACGCAATGATTCTTACCAGTGATATAAACTTTAAGGAGTGATAACTATGGAATTTTTCGCAGATACCGCAAACCTCAAAGACCTCCAAGAGCTGAGCAGCATGGGAGTTATTGATGGATGTACTACCAACCCTCTTATTATGGTCAAAGAAGGAAATAAAGATCACGTTACCCAAATGAAAGCAATACTTTCTCTTATCAAAGGTCCTGTAAGCCTTGAAGTTACTACCAATGATCTGCAAGAAATGCTCAAGCAAGGAAGAGAGCTCGCAGCTTTTGGAAAAAATGTGGTTGTTAAAGTTCCTATGAATATTAATGGACTAAAAGCAGTAAAAATATTCAAGGAAGAAGGCATTAAAACAAATGTTACTGCGTGTATGTCTACCAAGCAAGCTATTCTTGCTGCAAAAGCAGGAGCAACCTATGTGAGCTTGTTCTGGGCGAGAATGGAAGATCTAGGAGTTTCTGCAGAACAGATCGTAAAAGAAACCGTTGACATTCTACGTATGCATAACATGCCTACCAAAGTCATTATTGGAAGTTTCCGTCAAATCTCCCATATCAACCAGGCATTACGAACAGGAGCTCATGTGCTTACGATTCCTCCGCAATTTCTCTATGAAATGAGCTATCATCCGAGAACAGAAAGTACTATCCAAGAGTTTCTTGACAAATGGGAAGCTTTTAAAAAGGGAGAACAATAAATCAAGATATGGTTCCTCTCATTCTGCTCATTGGCTGTGGAAAATTTGGGAAGCATCATCTGCGCGTTTTACAACAATTTGAAAAACAAAAAAAGATTAAGCTCAAAGGTGTTGTGGTTGCAACATCTTCATCAGCTCAAAAGATTACAAAAGAATTTGGAATACCAACATTTTCTTCTTTTGAAAAAAAAATTCTTCAGAACGTAGACGCAGTGGTTATCACTACTCCTGCAACTACTCATTCTACATTCATAAAACAATGCTTACCCCAATGTCATGTTTTTGTTGAAAAACCTTTAGCTCTTCATGAAAAAGAAATACAAGAACTTCAAAAACTTTCTACCCTCCACAAAAAAACACTGTTTGTTGGCCATATTTTTCGCTTTAACAAAGCAGTAAAAGAACTAAAAAAAATGGTCTTACCAGAAAAAGAAAAACTCTACCACATTGAAGGAAACTTTCTCGGACAAAGCATTCCGCAAAAAGATTGTGGTGTCCTTCCTACCATCCTTCATTTTTTTGATATCTTCGATTTTCTTTTTGAAACACAACCTCTCACCATTTATGCCCAAGGAAAAAAAATAAAGAAAAATAATCCTTTCCATGACTTTGTCTCTGTTGATCTACTTTATCCTACCTTCACTTCCCATCTTTCTCTTGGTTGGGTTGGTGCACAAAAAGAACGTTCTCTTCTCTTTCGTTTTACAGACAAAGATATTTTTGTTGAATTGCTTGAGCAAACTATTACTATCATCAAAGAGGGAAAAAAGAAAAAAATGTCATATGCACATCCAGAGCCTTTAGTCTGGGAATTACATCATTTTCTTGATGTTCTCCAAAAAAAAGAAAATACTTATCCAAATATTGATCTTGCATTACGCATACAAAAAATCATCTCTGCAGGAGAAAAATCTCTTGTCACAGGAGAGACCGTGAAGCTATGAGCAACATCGCTGTTATCGGAGCAGGAGTCTTTGGCATCACAACAGCTCTGAGGCTATCCCAAGAGCATGAAGTTACTCTTTTCGAACAGCATACAGATGTTATGGAAGAAGCATCATTTAACAATCACTGGAGGCATCATATAGGCTATCATTATCCACGAAGTAAAGACACTGTTCAAGAGATTAGAAATGCTACTGTTTCATTTGAAAAAAAATACAAAAAAGCAATTATCAATGGATTTCCCAGTTATTATGGCATATCAAAAACAAACACCAAGACAACAGCAGAACAATTCATTAAATTTTGCAAAGAACAAAAATTACCCTACACTCTTTGTGAGCCGCCAAAAGAGATCTTTGACAAAGATGCACTTTCGTTATGTGTCAAAACACCTGAAGCTATTTATGATATGGACGCATTCAAAAACATCCTTCAAACAGAACTCTCCAACTCTCCTATCAAGCTTCTTCTCAATCATAGTGTTGTTGCTGGAAAAAGAAACAAAACACTGACCATCATGAAAGGAGGAAAAACCTTTGAAAAAAAATTTGATGTGATCATCAATGCTACCTATGCACATTTTAACACATTTCATACCTGGTTTGGTTTTCCCAAAAAAGAAGTGCAATATGAACTTATAGAACTCTTGGAAGTGCAACTTCCCCATAAAGAGCTCTTTGGCGCTACTATTGTCGATGGAGAATTTCCTAGCATTCTACCCAGGGGAACCAGAGGAACCTTCACCTTAGGACATGTACGCGCATCTGTTTTAAAAGGTATTATCTCTAAAGAACAGGATGTTTCTGTCATGAGCAATAAAAAAATCTCTTCACACAGAAATCAGATTATACAAGAGAGTGCACTTTATCTTCCTCTTCTTCAAAAAGCAAAAGTTCTCAATTCTTTGTTTGTTACCAGAGTTGTAAAAGCGCATCAAGAAGCAGATGATGCAAGGCCAACAGAAATAACAGAGTACGGCAGCAACATTTATTCTATTTTTGCAGGAAAAATTATTACCTGTGTACAAACTGCAGAAGATCTTGCAAAACGAATAGCAAAAAGGAATGAGTAAACATGAAAAAAGATGTTCAAATAGTTATTGTTGCAGCAGGAGTTGGTTCCCGTATGAGACCTCTTACTGAAACGACTCCCAAATGCTTGATTCCCATAAAAGGAAAACCCCTTATTCAATATCAACTTGAAGAATTTAAAAAACAAGGCTTTACGCATATTCTTTTTTGTTTAGGTTTCTTAGCCAATAAGGTTGTTGATTATTTCAAGAAAGAAAGAATTCCAGATCTTCTTCTCACGTATAGTCTCGAACCCTATACTTCTCCTGAGCGTTTAAGTGGAACAGCAGGAGCAGTGAAATATGCACAATCCAAAATAAAGAGCAAAGAATTTATTGTCTATTATGGAGATAATCTTACCAATCTTAATTTTCATGACCTGATTTCTTTTCATAGAAAAAAAAATGCTTTTGCAACTATTGTCATGAGGCCTCAGAAAAAGAACGGAGATATCAAAGATCCTACCTTTATGGATAGCGCCATTATTCTTGATGATAACCAAAGAGTTAATCTTTTCTTAGAGAAGCCTGATTCTAAAACTAAAAAGAGGTATTTGACACAGAAAAGATACGAAAACAATGGCATTTACGTTTGTGATCAGAGAATATTTGCTTACCTTCCTGAAGGAAAATTTGTTGATTTTGCAAAAGATGTTTTTCCAAGACTGATCAAGAGGGGAATGGGAAGAATGGAAAAATACATCGCATTTCAGGAAGAATTTAAAAACAAAGAGTTTTTCTGACATGGTATGGAACACGATGAGCATTGGATACGAAAGGAAGAATTTGGTCTTATTTCTTCGCTCCTTCCTCAAAAAAAATTTACTTTCGGATTAGAAATTGGTGCAGGAGACGGGTGTCAAAGCGAAGCATTAGCATCTCTCTGTACAGATTTTATCTCAACAGAATACCATGCAGAACGCATGAAAAAAAGAAATGTAAAACAAATGCAGGCAGATGTTCAAAAACTTCCTTTTTCAAACAACCAATTTGATTTTGTCTATTCCTCAAATGTTTTGGAGCATATTCCTGATCTTCATAAAGCATTTGCTGAACTCAAAAGAGTAAGTACGCCTGAGGCTTTTCATGTGCATATCATGCCTTCGTGCTGGTGCAAAGTGTCCCATGTCTTTTTTTATTATGTCAAAGCTTTTCATATTCTCTTTTCTCCAAAAAAATTGAAGAAACTCAAAGAAGAAAAAAATGAAAAATTCTCCAAAAAAGAAAAGAACACAGATAATCGCTATAGAAAATCACTCTGGCAATGTATTTTTCCACCTATCCATGGTGCTGCTTCCCATCACTTTAATGAATTTTTATCATGGAGAAAAAAAAGATGGGCAAAACTTTTTCTTCATCATGACTATGAAATAAAAAAAATAGTTAAAATGCCTTTTTACTTCAGCGCAGGGTATGATCTTCCTAAACTGCGTAAGTTTTTAAATACGCTTGGGCTTACGAGTTCTTATGCGTATCTTGTAGAGGTCAAAAAATGAATATCACTTTTATCATGCCCTACCATCAAAATTTGTATGATACTTTCCAATCTCTTTCAACGCAGATGCATGTTACTCTCCTTACTCCCATCATTGGAAGGGATATTCCAACTGACATTGCTTATCAAATTATTCCTTCCAAACGAATCAAACCCTTGGGAGTCGTTTATTCTCCCTTTGCACTTTGGAAGATGCTTTCTCACAATACTGATCTTGTTGTGGTAAAGCATATCAATGCTCCTGGCAATTTTCTTGTCTATCTCATCTGCAAATTAAAACGCATCCCGTGTATGATCATGGTCCAAGAAATACAGCATTACAAAAATGTTCTTTATCATCCCTTTTTCAAATTACTTATCTTTTTTCTAGGAAAAAAAACACAAATTCTCGCAGTTACGCAAAAAGGTTATGAAGAATCAAAAAAGTATTTTCCTTCTACCTTTTATATGCCAGCCTGCATTAATCCGGAACGTTTTCTCAACAAAAAGTACAAGCTATCAAGAACATTACGTTTTTTTTGTGTTTCAAAATATCAAAAAAGAAAAAACCTTCCGATCCTTATAGAGGCACTGGAAACGCTCATAAAGAAATATCCGCATCTTCGTTTTCATCTCACGATTATTGGAACAGCATGGTCAAAGGGGCCTATTAATAAGCACCTTCTTCCTGAAAAAAAAGTGTATGATGATCTTCTTGCTCTTCTTCAACAAAAAAAGTTAGAACAGAACATTTCTCTTTTGAAGGATGTTCCTTATGACGACATGCCTCGTCATTATGCGGATGCTGATCTTTTTGTTTTTCCAGCCTCACAAGAACCTTTAGGATATGCTCTTGTCGAAGCCATGGCAACCGGATTACCAATTCTTTGTAGCACTGAAGTAGGAGCAAAGTGCTATGTTCACTCTGACATGAATGGATATTTTTTTAGTATTGATGTTCCCGCACTTGTTGAATCCATAGAACAATTTCTTATCAATGGAAAAATAGATTGGAAAAAATTAAGAGATTTTGGGAAAAAAAGCAAACAGATGATCATTAAAGATCATACTCCTGAACGATTTCTTTATGATTTTAGAAAGATTATTGCTCAACGCTAACTTTCTCTTTTATTTCTTTTATAATGA
Source organism: Candidatus Woesearchaeota archaeon (assembly GCA_018303205.1). Taxonomy (GTDB): domain Archaea; phylum Nanobdellota; class Nanobdellia; order Woesearchaeales; family JAGWAF01; genus JAGVYP01. The sequence continues at coordinate 29,647 of JAGVYP010000036.1, read as the reverse complement.
GGGGATATGTCTTCTCTGCTGTAATGCTATGCCCTTCTTGACTCATATGACTATCTATTTCAAAATATAATCCTTGTTCTTTTGCTTCTTTAAATGGTTCATGTAAATCAAGTATCGTAATATTCTGTTCTTGTGCAAATTTCACAAGCTTAGTATTAACAAGTGTCATATCCAATTGTTCTTGTTTTAAATTAAAATTTTCTTTTGCGTTTTCAAAAAAATGGTTATATACTTGTTCCTTCATAGGAATAATAACAAGAATAAAAGGGATCTCTTTCTCATCTGTCATTTTTTTTATTTCTTCTAAGGCAGCAAAAGTAAGGTTCCATCCTTCTTCTATTTCAGCATCTTCCTGGTCTTTGATAAACTGTTTAAAATCAAGAGGAAGTTCATCTCCTTTTTTGTCATATGCAAGTTTATCATTAATAATTCTTCCTAAAAATACTGCAGTGCGTGAATGTGCAAAGAGAAAAAATTTTATCCTATTCATAAGAGTAAGGCTTTTGATGGAAACTAAATATCCGCTCATGACCGTAAAATTTTCAGCTTTTCGTAAATTATCGGAAAGATCATTTCCTACAAAATAATTGACAATAACCATATCGGGATTGAATAGTTCAAACCCATAATGACGTAAGTATTTCATTTCATTCACTGTTCCATAGCCTCCTGTTCCAGCATTAATGACTTCAATATCCTTTCCAGTTTTTTTCTGTAATCTTTTTTCAATCAGTTGGGAAAAAGTATCATTTAACAAAACACCATTTCCAAAAGTTAACGAGTCTCCCAGCATGAGAATGCGATATTCTTTTTTTTCAAGATCCCTTAACTCATTATCCCTTATTCCAAGACTGTTAATTGTTGTCGGAGTTGAAAAATCAGGGGACCTCATCACAAAGGTGCTATCCGGTTGTAACCGATATTCTGTATAGCGATCAGGAATAAAACGTGCAGGAGGTACAGGCACTTTAATGACTACACGTAAAAATATTTCAAAAACAATTAAGAAAAAAACTATCGTTACCAGAAGAACAAGAAGATTTACCAACAGTTTTCCTTTTTTTCCTTTGATCATTTTTTCTGTTTTCAATATTTTTCTGTTAATTTTTTCTAGATAAACTCTTCTGATTTTTTAACCTTTTGATCTTACTCCAAGACAACAACATCAAAAAAGATATCTATAAACTACTCTTTACTTTTTATATTTACTCCTGTTTCTAGGTAATCGATAGCCAAGGGAATAACGTATCTGTCATCAAGCCATGCAGGGTTAAGGATTTTATCTTTTTTTAATCCTTTGGTTATCTCTTCTCGTAAAGGTCGCTCAGAAAAAATAAAAGGATACACGAACTGGGTTTTTCGTGAAGTCTCCGTATTATCATAGTGTCCTTCTTTTCCTATCTTTCCTTCTATAAAGGCATATGCTTTTTGAATTGAGTTTTTTAGTCCTAACTCTTCTTTTTTATCTTTTTGTATCATACGCAACACGATGCCCATGGTGATGCTCTGATATCCTATGTCATATCCTCTATACTCCTGGTAATACCCATTTTTTTGTTGTTTGAGGAGCTGTGCTATTTTTATTTTGCAACCTTCAAGAAATTGTTTTTCTTGGGTAAGAAGAAAGGTATTGTACAATGCAAGTGCTGCTGCAGCTGTCTGATTTGCTACTTCTTTATGGGAATGTCGCATTAACCATTGTGCAGCTTTCTTTATTATTTTTATGTTTTCTTTATTTTCCATCAGCAGCATGGTTTCCGTCATATGCATCGTAAGAAATGCGGTTGCGCAAAAACTTCGTTCAAAAGGGTATACTTCATTAAAGCTTCCATCCCTGTTTTGTATGTTGCTTGCATACTTCAAAGAAGCTAGTGCCAATTCTTTTATTTTTTCTTTTTTATAAAACTTATTTTCATCATGTTTTATAGTATATAACAATGCAAGATAATAACATCCTTCTTGCAATCGACCATTTACAATGTCCTTGATTTTATAATTCCAGTATGGTCTATCAAAACAACCAAAGGTCTTCTGTTCAGGATTCCTATCACAAAGTCCAAGAATTCTCGGAGCTTGTCCTAGTCCTTTTTCTAAAAAAATATTCATGCTACTTTTTCCTCCAAGTGATGCCATGATTTTATGCTTAATGCGCACATTCCGAGATATCCGGTAATCATAACCAAAACCAGATCGATGGCGCGCATAATAAGGGAGAATGAGGTTGCTATCTCAAGAGGAATTCCTGCCGCAACAAGTAATGCTACTGTTGAAACTTCTTGCACGCCATACCCTCCGGGAAGAAGGCTCATAATACCAAGTACTACAGGTAATGTTGCTACAACATAGATCATCATAAAACTTATCGATCTTCCCAACCCCAGTAAGACCAAGTAATTAGCAAGAGCTACAATACACCAAACCAGGAGGGTTAAAAGATATCCTATAACAATTCTTTTTATCTTTAGTGAAGAAAAATATTTTTTAAATGCGTCTTTGAATCCTGTTCCATATTTTTCTTGTAGTTTTCTTATCTTGTTTATCTTACTACTTATTTTCATAAACCAAGGGCTTTGCAAGAAAAAAATGCTCATCACAATTGCTATCACTGCTATTATAAAAATTCCCATTGCAATAAGCGTAGCATTTTTGATCATCATTTGAAAAGGCCAGATGAGAAAAATGATCACACAGCTGACCAGCACAAAAGAAAGCTCAAGAATATTATCCAGAAAAACACTTGCAAAGCCCTCAGCCAAAGGTTTCTTCTCTCTCTGCGCATAAAGATATGCTTTTACTAAACCTCCTAATTTAGAGGGTAAAATTCTATTCATTGCGTTTCCTAAAAAGCAGATAAAATACAATGCTTTCGTATCCTTGGTATCAAGGGTTATTGCATTCCAACGTGTTCCACGTAAGAGCAGAGAAAAAAAGAAGACACAGAATCCTAAGAGAAGATAAGAAATTTGCATTTCCTGCATTGCTCGCAGTACTGCTCTATAATCTGAAAACAGAATCAAAGCAGCAATTCCCAAAATGCCAATGATAAGACTTAGATATTTTTTCATGGTTATTTCTTATTGATCAGCTCAAAGAGTATTCCAAATAAGATCATTTGCACACCGATCAGGACAAGCATAGCAGAGAGGTTGTCATTTGCTGGAAAGCTAAGCCCGATCCAGGTACCAAGAATCATGATGAGTATACCACTGGTACCAAAAAATTTGAGAGGATAATAGATTGCAAAGATGCTCATTTGTTGAGTATAAGTATACCCTTTATGGATGTTTAATCGCTCTGCAACTTCCCTGGTGTATGCTCTAAATCCACTTTGTGCATCAGTTATCTTATTTCCCACAAGCCTTGAGATAAGGCGTGAAAAAGCGATATTTCCCAAGTACTTTGTTCTTGACTTTGATCTTATCTTTCCCAGAAATCTTGAACCAATCACCATATCTGCTTTTTTCTTTTCTATGGGCTCTAGCAAGGCAGGTATTTCTTCAGGAAGGTGTTGTCCATCAGCATCCATAGTCACAATAATATCAGCGCCCAAGAGTAACGCATTTTTTAAACCTGTTTTGAACGCTTCAACTATTCCCCTATTTGCAGCAAAGGAAATCACTTGAGCTCCTGCAGCTTTTGCTTTCTCTGCAGTACTATCCTTGCTTCCATCATCTATCACTAAGAGCGCAGCTTGAGGTAGTACTTTTTTTATTCTTTTCAGTACTTCTCCTATCTGTCCAGCCTCATTGTAGGCAGGTAGGGTTACAACGATCTTGTTTCTTGTTTCAGAATCCCCCATGATAACTTATAACGATACTTACTTTATAAAGCTACCTGTCAGATTTTTAAGAAAAGTTGGTACAATATTCAGCAATATTTAAAAAGAAAAGGGTTTTCATTTCAACCATGTATCTCACTCCTTTGAAAAACATATGCTTACGTTTCTATTGTATCACTCTAGGAAGGATTCCTTTCTTTTCTTTTCTTCTCAAACGATTTCTTCTCACAGTGATGGTCAAAGATAAAAAAAAGCCTTATTGTTCTTCTGCCAACTTTTTTGATATTAGTTACCTTGAAAAAAAAGAATGATCACTTTTCTTGTTTTTTTGAATATTTTTCTTTGACCTCTCTCTTTTTGGTACTCTCTATTCTTCTTTTACAAAACGCTCTCTTCTTTTTATAGATTAAAAAAAAAATAAATAAAAATGTCAAATTTATATAAATACTAGAAAAAATAAAAGAAGAATAAAATATAAAGAGGGAAAATAAACAGAAAATAAAAATAAGACGTACTTCCATTTTTCATAAGCATATTTATATATGTGTTCAAGGTTTAGTGCACTATGCAAGAAACAAATGCTCCCTCCTGGTGGAAAATAAGGCTGGATTTTAATTATGCTATCCTCCTTGTTCTTCTTTTCACCTTTTTATTAACATTTTATCATATTACTAACCTTCACATTTCCCTTTGGGATGAAACAGATTATATGATTGCGGCAGGAAAGGTTGCTGAAGATAAAAATCTGCTTTATCTTGGGGCCGGGCTTAAACCTGTGTATATGCTCGGTCTTTCTCTTTTTACTTTCTTCTTGGGAACTCATGAACTCTCAGGATTTATTTTTTCTGCAGTTTCAGGCATTTTCCTCGTTTACCTTGTTTATCTTCTTGGTGTTCATCTCTTTTCAAAAAAAGTTGCTATTCTTGCTTCCCTTATTCTCGCAACAACTCCTCTTTTTCTTCATTTTTCACGCGCTATTTATTCTGATATCTTTGTTACCCTGATCATTACATTTGTTTTTCTTTATTATCTCACTCATATGAAAAAAGAGTCCTATCTCCAGTATACGATCTTTGCTTTCCTCATAGCCTTCTGTTACCTTACTAAGAACAGTGCTATCCTGATAGCCCCCGTATTTGTCTTTGCTGAGCTTTTGGATACTTTGTATCATGAAAAAAAAGAAGCGTGGAAATTTTCTATTCTTAAAAAATCAAAAAAAATAGTCTTTATAGGGCTTCTTTCCCTTATTCTTATCCTCTTCATCAGTTTCGGTTATTCAGCTCTTGCTCCGGGAAATCAGGATCATATTGTTCAGCTCAAAACAGCAGGTCATGTGTATTCTCTTTTTTTTGAAATTACAAAAAATATTGATTTAGCGTATTATCCCCTTTCTTATTGGTATCTAGGAACCCCCATTCTCTCCTTATTAGCACTTGTGAGCATTATTATTCTTTTCAAAAAGAGAACAGAATATGACGTGCTTATCCTTCTTTGGCTTTTCTATCTGTATCTCTTCTTGAGTTTCTATCCACAACATCGTCTTAAACTTTTTGTGATGTTTCTTCCCCCCTTATCCTTACTTATTGCTCGTGGCATAACTTCATTACGCGTTTTTGCTTCTAAAAAAATGCTTTCTACTGCAAGCATGGTCATTGTTCTTTCTAGTCTTTTCTTTTCCATTCCCCTACTCACTTTTACCTTTGATGCCTATAAGAATACTGCTGATTATCTCAGAGCAGGGGGCGCAACAGGGATTATTACTTCTAATGAAGGAGGATATCGTTTTTATCTCCGTGATCTTCCTTCGCGTACGGCGGGTTTAAAGAATTTTGATTCTCTCTCTTCCATTGCTGAAAGTGATTACTCCCATCTTGTTCTTGACTGGCGTTTTATGGCTGTGGGAGAAGGAATGGATGACAAATCTTTTGGTTTAGAAATTCTTGAACAAGTAAAGCCTATCAAAATGTTTACGCATCATTACTTTACTGAGCAGCCAAGGATTGTTATTGGTCAAAAACTAGGAGAGCCTTTTGATGTTTTCTTACATGCACCTTATGATCTCGACACCACTATCTATATTTTTAGGATGAATGACATTCAGGAGTATGTAGCTACCCGCTATGATGAATAAAAAACAAGATCTTAGTGAAGAACGTATGCACTCTCTTAAGCAGATGGCAAGTAGTGCAAGTCTCATCTTCTTCTTTGGTATTTTAGGGTACATTATCATGTTTTTTTTCAGGCTTCTTGCTGCTCGTCATTTTGGCCCAGAAGGGTATGGTATTTATACCTTGCTTGAAACGATCAAAGGCATTCTTTTTATTCTCGCATTATGTGGCACTGCAGAAGGAATAGCACGTTTTGTTCCTTATTATCTTGAAAAAAAAGAGTATGCACAACTCAGAGGGTATCTTTCTTTTGTTTTCAAATTTCCTTTTATTCTTTCTGTTATCCTTACTATCCTTACCATCCTCTTTTCTGATCAGATCACTTCTTTCTTTGGTTTTCCTTCATCGTTCTCTCTTTATTTGCAATTAACCTCCTTTGTTTTTCCTTTGCGTGTATTAAGTAGGGTCTTCAGAAGAATTTGTTATGCAAAAAAAGAAACTTTTTATGCAACGTTCAGTTATGATTTTTTAGAAAAGTTTATTCTCTTAGCCATGATGATTATCATCTTTATTTTCAATCTCTCGCTTTTTTGGTTAGTTATCGGACTTATCGCATCTATGGTGCTTCCTTTCCTCTTTGACCTTTTGGTGTATCTCAAGAAAATTCATCTTCCCAAAGCAGATCATAAAGTTTTTCTTATCAAAGAGTGGCTTGTTTTTTCTTTTCCTCTTTTTTTTGTAGGGCTTTTTTCCTATGTCATGGGCTGGTCTGATAATCTTGTTATTGCTAAATATCTTCCTGCAGAGCAGCTGGGTATTTACGCAGCTGCTTTTTCTTTAGGTTCACTGCTTGATTTTTTTCAACGTGCATTTTCTCCTATTTTTACCCCTCTTATTACTGAACAATATGTGAAAGGGAATCATGCTGAAATTTCTTTTCTGTTCAGAAAATCAGCAGCTTGGATCTTCGGTCTTACCTTCCCCATTTTTCTTGTGATGTTTTTTTATGCTCCCTTTGTCTTGCATTTCATTTTTGGAGAAGGATATATTCCAGGAGCTTCTGTTCTTATGATCATTGCTTTAGGATTCTTAATCAATATTGCAACAGGTCTTAATTATAATATACTCCTTCTTCATCAAAAGACTAAAGTCATGTTTATTCTGAACGTGATCATTGTAATCAGTAACGTTCTGATGAATATTGCTTTAATCCCTTACTTCGGTATTGTGGGTCCTGCTCTTGCAAGTGGCGGAGCACTTGCTTTGAAAGAAGTAATCTCTTTTTTTATTGCAAAACGATATGAAAAAATAAGCTTAGATTATCGCTACAATCTTAAGTTTATTTTAGCAGGCCTACCTTCTATTCTCATTGCTTTGTTTATCTTTTATCAGATCCCACATTTTTATACAGGTATCATTGTTTCTGCTCTAATCTATGTTCCTCTCTACATTCTTTTCTTATTACTTTTGAGAACGTTTAAAGAAGAAGACTACAAGATTTTGCTTGTCATTGAGAAACGCACAGGAATCTCTTTTTCTTTTCTTAAAAGATTCATTTCACATTAAAGATCAAGATCTGCAATAGCTTCTTGGATACGATCTTCTTCTTTCTTTTTTTCTATCCTCTTTTCTCTTCTGTCATCAATAATCTTTTTCAGTTCTTTGAAGGTGTCACTATACTTTAAACACTGTTGTTCTCCAGGATCCTTCATAAGATCGTAATATTCAAAACGATTATTAATTTTGTCATAAATAATTTTTCTCTTTTTGTCCTGTACTGCATAGATCTTGTACGTTGCAGTTGCTCCTTTTCTTTCTTCGTCCATACTTGTTGCATTAATGGTTGCTCCTCTATTTTTGGTGTGGATGGACTCTGCAATTAATGGCTTGTCTTCTTTTTTTGTAAGGATATTTTGTCCTCTTATCTTTTGGTCTTGAAAGGAAATTCCTGCGATATTCCAGAGTGTAGGAGCAATGTCCACACTAGAGCATAAGAAAGAAATCTTTCTTTGTGCAATGTCTTTTCCTACCAGTATACCAGGTACTTTTAATAATTCATTATACAAATAAGAGGGATGGCTACGAATTCCTTTATGTTCGTTAAATGCTTCTCCGTGGTCTGCTGTTATGAAAAAGACGGCTTCAGGAAATTTTTGTTGTATGCGTGTCATATATTGTTTAAGAAGGTTATCGATGTAGTGTAACGATGCTTTATACCATCGTATGTCTTCCTCAACTGACTTTTGCTCGCCTTCTTTTCCTAAAGTACCTTTAAATTTTTTCAAGTATGCTTCAGGCGGGTTTCGTGGTGAATGTGCATCCATAAAATGGATCCAATTGAAAATCTTGTTTTTTTCATCATACTTTTCCAAAAAAGCAAGATTATCTTGAATAACTTTTTCTCCTTTAGTATAGGGGATCTTTACTTTTTTCTTTATTTTTTTATGAATAAAACGAAAATAGATTTTCTCTGCAAGATTGTAGAGCCATTCCCACTTCCATAATAGTGAAGCAATGGTGTGTTTAAGATGGTAGATACTTGTTTTTTTTATTTTCATTACATCAAAGAAATGTTCAAAGCCGTAATTACAATGAAAATATTTGGTTAGATAAATACTAGTTGTAAAACCTATCGTGGTGTATCCTTTTTTTTGAAAAACACGCGCAATATTTGTTTCTTGCTCGGGTAGTGGAAAACAGTTAGGATGATCTAAGGGGTATTGGGAGTTCAGAATAGCAGGCATCGTAGGAGCAGTAAAAGGGGCATTAGAAAAGAAATGCATGCACATTGTTCCTTGGTCAGCAAGACTTTTTAAAAATGGCATCACTTCTTCTGTCACATAATCGCTACGTAAACAGTCTATAGTTATTAAAAAAATAGAGTTTTTCATGTGCCTAGTCAATATACCCAAGTGCTTTTAAGCGTTGCTTTACTTCTTCTTCTCCTTTGAGATTTTCTTCTTTTTCCTTCATCTTTGCAATGACTTTTCTTAAGATATCATTAATATATGCTTCTATAGAAACTTTTCCCTGTTTTGCTTTCTTTTCAAAACTTTTTATAATATCCTCTTCAATATTTATTTTCATTTTTTAACCTCCTTGCATAGCTTTTCTTTTTTTCACTTTCTTTTCCAATTTTTCAAAAAGATCTCTGGAAAGCCCTGATTCTCCGATCATGACTTTTCTGATAGTACCATGAAAATCAGAACCTCCTGTGCTCAGCAGACCTTTTTTTTCTACAAATTTTTTTGCTAAGGATACTTTTCGTTTGCTTTCTTTTTCATCTAATGCAGTTTCCTTATGAATAATGTGATATGCATAATACACTTCAATAGCATCTCCACCAAGCTCTGCAAAATAGTTCATCAATGCTATCATTTTCTTTTCAGGATAAATTCCCGGATGTGCAAGTGAACTTATCCCCCCTGCTTTTTTGATAAGGGTTATTGCCTCTTTCACTTTGAGTTTGTCTTTTCTTGGAACATATGCAGGTTTTCCTTCTCCAAGGTATTGATCAAAAACATCCTGCACGTTTTTAAATTTTTCAGGATATTTTTGCATCAGGAGTCTTGCAATATGCGGTCTTCCAAAAGAAACTCCGACCATTTTTTCAAGTTCTTTAAACGTAATAGAAAATCCTAGCGCCTGTAGTTTTTTAATCATTTTCATTTTCTGCTCTTTTCTCTGCTCTAAAATATTTTTCAGGCGTTTTTGTAACTCTTTATTTTGAAAATCGATACATAATCCTAAAATATGCACATCCGGAAATCCATTTTCCTGTTCTTCACAGCTGAGTTCTATGCCTGAAATGATCTCTATAGGTTTTCCAGCAGAATACTCTTGTGCTTTTTTTAATCCATCTATGGTATCGTGATCCGTGATTGCAAGTTTTTTTATCCCTTTTTTTATAGCAAGATCAATAAGTTGTGGAATCGTACAGGTTCCGTCAGAGATAGTGCTGTGGCTGTGCAAATCTATCTCATAACCTTTTTTCTTTTCTTCTTGTTGCTTAATATGCTTGTCCGAAAAGTGCTTGTTTTTTTGTTTCATGTTGGCATCGTATACATTTCCTTTTTTCTTGTGACGAAAATAAAAGTCGTAAAGATCCTAAGGTCTCTTTTTTTATCAGATTTGAGCATTTTGTTTTTCCACACCAGGCAGCAATGCAAAAACCTTTTTGTTGTAAGAGATGGTTTTTCATCTCCTCATACTTCTGTGTTGTTATTGTTCTTTCTTTTTGAAATTTTTGTGCTCTTAAAAATAAGTTTTTTTGTATTTCTTCAAGTATCTTCGCTATACCTTTTTTTTCTTGATGCAAGTCCATACTCTGTTGAGTGTCTCTTCTGATCATTTTTTTCTTTTCTATAATAAGGGGAACTCCCCTCTCTGTCCAATACGCCTTGGTTTTTCCGTAAGCAACTCTCCATTGCAATTTCAATTCATCATACAAAGCACTATCGTCAATGATAGCGATCTCATACGGTGCAATTCTTGGTGGAAGAATAATCCCTCTTGCATCAGTATGTACCATGATCAATGCGCCAATAAGCCTCGTGGTCAATCCACTACAAGCTTGCCAAACATACTCTTTTTTTCCTTTCGTTGTAGTAAAACGTAAATCAAAAGGGATACTAAATCGTTGTGCTAAACTATGAGAAGTTGCTATTTGCACTGCTTTTCCATTTCCCATCATTGCTTCCAATGCCAGCGTATATTCTGCACCTGCAAACTTTCTTCTCTCAGGTTTTTTTCCTTCAAAGACAGGAATAGCAAGATCCTCTTTAATCAAATTTTTTTGTAAAGCAAAAACTTTTTGAACATAAGCATCACATTCTTTTTCTGTTGCATGACACGAATGGCACTCATGCCAAAGAAATTCATTATCTCTAATAAGAGGAAAATTTTCTTTGAGTACTTCCCATCGTACAATAGAACACCATTGATTTAAGCGTAAAGGAAGATCTTTTTCTGTTTTGATCCAATCTTTTATTGAAGCATAGATAATTGCTTCTGAGGTTGGTCTTACAATATGCTCTTCAGTAAGCGGAGTATTTCCAGCGTGTGAAATTCGCACGGTTTCTCTGATAAAAGAGTCATGATGCTCTTTTTGTTTTTTCAATAAGGAAATGGGTATAAACTGAGGAAAATACATATTTTCATATCCGAGCGTTTTTAATTTCGTATCTACATTTTTCTGAATCATTTCCCAGATCTTATACCCATACGCTTTTAATACAGGGCATCCTTTTACAGGAGAAGAGGAAATGATATCTGCTCTTTCCAAAAGTTCCAGATACCGTTGTTCAAAATCATTTTGCATGTTCTTTCACCAAGGTAATATACTCTTTTTCTTTTCTTTCTGTAAGATATGCATCAAAGTAACCAACAACCATACGGTAATACTCGCTTCCTCGTGCAGGCTTCACTTTTTCTAGTATTCCACATGCACGGATCTTTTCTCCAGGATATGCAAGCATACCATAATCACGTGAATAAAAAACAATCTTGCTCACAGGAACTTGCAGGTTTTTTTCAGAAGAGATTATCTGGGTATGGTCGATAGTATAACAACCGGGTCGTACTACAGAACTGTGATTCTCTTTTACTCTTCCTTGCACTGTTGCTAAGCCAAGGGAAGTATACTGTTCTGATCCCCACGTGTACCAGGTTTCTTCTTCTTTCTCTGTTGCAAAAAGCACAAAGAGAGTCTTTTCAAAATAACCTTCTGTTTTTTTTCTTTTCATACTCTGCAGAAATTCCTCTTTTGGAAAGATTGCAAACCTGTTTCTTTTGTTATAAAATTCCATCCATTGTTTGTCTGTTTTCCATTGCAATGAAGGATGCTTTGCAGTCATTAAAAACTCATGCAATTTCCAAAACTTTTCTTTTCCATATATCACAATGTTAATATCAGAGATGTCATTAAAATAATGTCCCATCAGTGTCGAATAGGTAATACCGAGATCAGAAATTTTTAATCCACTTTTCAGAAGGAACTGTACAAAATGGTACACGGTCTTCAAATGCTTGTCCAACATTGTTTCTGGCATTTCCATTAATTCTTTGAGCCCCCTTCTCGGGTAATAAATACGTTCAATATGATCTATGGGTATAGCAAAAAAAAGACGATCATGATCATGATAAGGACTTTTATAGATATACTGAGGATATGCTTTTCTAAAATCAGCAATATATTTTTTTAATTCTTCCTGGTTTATCCAGAGATTAAGCCTGTTCATTTTTTTCCCTGAAATAAAACGGTAAGGCAAAGCATTACATTCTACTTTTTCTGTCGGAATATATTTCGGTTTTACAAAAATAGCTTGGGAAGGATGTTCATTTCCATAGACTTGGCAATGTAACCCATCTTTGGTTGTGATGATGGAAGATTCATAGAAGTGCATTGTTCCTCACCATCTTGATTTGAGATATTCTTTTTCTCTTCTTTCTGAAAGGTATGCATCAACATAACCCAGTACGACACGATAATAGGGTTTTCTTTTTTTGGAAGTTACTTTTTCTAATAATCCACAGGCAGTTATAGTTTCTCCTGTTCTTGCTTGATGAAGAAAAGGTAAAGAGTAAGATACAACTCTTGTGATGGAAAGGGAAGGATCTATTGTAATCTGTTTTTCTTTTTCTAAAATCTTTGCGTCTTTTATTTCGTAACCTCCTGGTCTGACATGGCTATTTTCATGATGGGTTACTCTTCCTTCTATGGTTACTAATCCTATCCTTTCATAGGTTTCCTCTTCCCAAGGTATCCAGGTTTCTTCTGGTTCTTCGATGATAAATAAGGTAAACACGGTTCCTCCAAAAAATCCCTCGTATCTTTTTCTGATCATATGCCTTACATATTCTTGTTCTGTGAAATGTGAAGATTCTGAGGTTTTATGCTCTTGATAATAGGTTTTCCATTCCTCTTCTGTTTTCCATTTGAGCAATGCATGTTTTGCAGTTTGTAAGTAGCATAAAATTTTCCATCCATTTTTTTTCCCGTAAATAAGAATGTCAATATCAGAAGTGCCTGGTGTGTAATTTCCTAAAAGAGTAGAATGGGTAATGCCAAGGTGTTTAGTAGAAACACCGCTTTTGGTTAAAAAAGATACTAATTCTCTCACAAGAGTAAGGTAACTGTCTAAATCTTTTTCAGGAACTTTGAGAAGTTCTTGGAGTCCTTTTTTTCCATCATGGATGGTCTTTATTTTATGCTTTGGAACAACAAAAAACCAAGTGCCATGACTTGGAGACTCATAAATATATTCTGGAAGTTTCTTTCTGAACTGTGCAACGTATTGTTTGAGTATTTCTTTCTTTGCAAAAAAATTAAAGCGGACAAGGCATTTTTCAAAAAGAAATCGGTATTTCAAACCTTCTCCTTGAAGAATGTCTTTTGGTACATATTTTGGCTTTACAATAATGTACCCTTCAGGATGTTCGTGCGCATATGATTTGCATTGCAACCCATCTATAGTATCAATAAGTGTTGATTCAGGAAAATATGCCATTAGGTTACCTCCAGTGAAGGTATGACCATATCTTTAGGAACAGGAATTTTCATCAATTTCAGGATGGTGGGTGCTACTTGCCTGATATCAATGTCTTTCATCAATCCTCTGTGTTTTATTCCTTTTCCATAAATAATAAAACATCCTTGTCTTGCATGCCCTGCACTGTCTGCACCCAGTGCAGTTTCCCAAGAATATAGTCCTTCTTGTCCTAGGTCAGGATTAGAAGACCATCGCAAGTCATCAAAATAAACAGTCAGATCAGGACAGTCAGGATGTTTTGGATTCTTATAAATTTCCTCTGCCTTGTACACGGTTGTTTTGAGGGGTTTTCCTTGATCATCAGGTATTTTTTTTAATTTTTTAATAATCTCTTCCCGTATCTTTCCATATGCATTTCCTGCTTTTTCTTTGTTGATAAAGATTCTTCCATGATAGGCTCCGCTTCCCCATGCGAGTGTTTTGTTCATATCAATATGGCTGGTATGAAATCGTGTTTTTTCTTTAAGAGGCTTTTTGAATACTAAGTATCCTTCTTCATTGAGCCAGTTATTGATGTTAATTTTTCCTTCTTGTTTGACCATACCATGATCTGATGCAACAATAATGATCGTATCCTCATCAAGAAGGGAAAGTATTTCTCCGAATTTTTTATCTAAATAAATATAATATTCTTTTAATGCATTCTTATGCGGAGAATCCTTAACATAACGTCTATGGGTTTTATCAAAATGATTCCAGAGCATGTGTTGTAATCTGTCTGTGCCGAGCATGACTGTCATAAAAAAATCCCAGGGCTTGTTTACGAGAAGATCTTTGAGTAGTTTTATTTGCATCTCTGTCATGGTGTATGTTCTTTCAATCAGTTCTTGTGGTGATAAGCTTTTGTGTCCTCCTAATCCAACAACAACATCAAAGAAAATTTTGGTATTACCATATCCTTTTATTTTTTCTTTCAGTTCAGGAGGGTATGTACACTCACTTTCAATGGTTGGAGTTAAAAAATCACTCACCATACAGCCATTAAGTGGATGCACAGGATAAGTTAATGGAACATAGAGTGCAATGCTTTGTTTTTTTTCTCTTCCCAGAATGTCCCAGAGCACTTCACACTTTCTATTTTTTGAAGTGACAATTTGTTGTTCTCCTTGATCGTCTTTAAAGGTGTATCCAAAAAGTCCTATTTCGCTAGGATCTTTTCCAGAAATCATTGCATTCCATGCAACAATAGTAATAGGTGGTATGGTACTGTTCATTTTTGCATAGCTTCCCTTTTCCATAAGTTTTTTTAGATGAGGAAGTTCATTTTTCCATGCTCCGAAAAGAAGTTCAGGTGTTGCACCATCTATTCCAAAGAGAAATACTTTTGTCATGTTACTTCAAGTATCCTAGTCCTTTTAGATTTTCTTTGACTTGTTCTGTTTCTTCTTTGCTTCCTGGCTCTCCTTTTTTTGGATAAGCTGCAATGACTTGTCTGAGTACATAGGTAACATAGCTAGAAATTGAATTAAATCCTGTTCCTTCGCATTTTTCTCGTATTTTTTCAGCGAGCATTGTGGGAATAGATATTGTTGTTGTTTTAGTTTTGGATACCATGTTCAATCAATTCGCTCAATAAATTACAATAAATATAAATAATTAATAATTAAGATTTATTACTCCTTTATATTGTTTTCGGTCTTATTCTTCTTCACCCTGTTAACTTTTATCGTCAAGACAATACGAAAACTTTATAAAGTGTCCCACCCCTTCACTATCAGGAAGATCCTATGACAGAAAAACCGATCATTGTCTTGCTCAATCCGCCTTCACGACAAGGCACTAAAGTAGTTCGTGATACGTTCTATGGCTGCTGGTGTAAAGGCAGAGCTAATTACAATTGGCCTCCCACAGCACTTGCAGTTGTTGGTGCAACGCTGAAAGAAGTAGGAGAAGTAAAGCTCATTGATGCTATGGGTTTAGGATTTGATTTTGATAAAATTGTGCAAGACGTTGCAGCATTAAAGCCAAAATATGTCTGTGTCAGCACAGCAACGATTACTTTCTCATCAGATGTTGATTGTATTAAAGAAATTAAAAAAAGATATCCTGATCTCAATGTCATCTTTTTTGGAACCCATGTTACGACCATGCCAAAACCTACTTTGCAAGAGCATGCTATTGATTATATTGTTTTAGGAGATCCTGATCTTGCTTTAAGAAATCTTATCGTTGAACTTGAGCAGGGCGGAAAAAACTTGAATAAGGTTATTGGCATTGGGTATCGTACTCCCGAAGGAGAAATAAAAACAACAGGCAGAGCACCTCCTATAGAAAATCTTGACGCGCTTCCCTTTGCAGACCTTTCCCTTATTCCCAATGCAGAATACTTTAATCCTCTTGCAAAAAGATTACCGTATACAACGATGTTATCTTCCAGAGGTTGTCCAGCACTTTGTACTTATTGTACAGCTGTTGTTCTCCATGGAAAAGTATATCGTGCAATGTCAGCCAAACGCTTAGTTGATGAAATTGAGCGCAATGTAAAAGAATATGGCATCAGAGAAATATTTTTCAGGGATGAAACCTTCACGTTCAGCAAACGCAGAACCCTTGAGATCTGTAAAGAACTTATCAATAGAAATATCGACATTACTTGGATTGTCAATGCGCGTGTAAATACCGTTGATGATGAAATGTTAGGCTGGATGGCAAAAACAGGATGTCATCTCATCAAATTTGGTGTAGAATCAGGATCACAGCAAATCCTTAATAACATTAAAAAGGGACAAACGCTTGATCAAATCAGAACAACCTTTGCACTCTGCAAGAAACATAAAATAGACACCGTAGCTCATATCATGATGGGAAATCCTGGGGAAACTGAGGAAACGATTCAGCAAACCATCAATTTTGTACTCGAAATTGACCCTACCTATGCATCATTTAACATTACTACTCCTTACCCAGGAACAGAGCTCTGGGATTTAGTCAAAGACAAGTTAAAGCTCAAACAAGATTTCTCTGCCTATGACATTGAAAAAACGCTTGAAACAGCAAATTTCAGTGAGCTCATTTGTGGATTACCCTCCCATGTCATTACTTCTTATTTTGATCAAGCGTACCGCAAATTTTACTTCAGACCAGGATACATCTTAAAACGCCTCCTTAAACAAAGTACTTTGCGTGACGTTGTGCGTTTAACTCGAGCAGGAGGAGCTTTGGTAGGCTTTACCATTAAGAATATGCGCAGCAGAGGAAAAGATGAAGTTGCTGAACTTATTCCAGAATCTGAACTTCTTGACGTAGAAAAAGCAGAAGCGTAATCCCTTTTATTTATTTTTTTATTCATGAATCTTCTCGAGAATGTAACAATTATAAAACGCTCTTAAATTACATCTTTTGATGGTGTTGCGTAGATTTACTCCTCCGTTGATCGGAGCATTCGCGTCGAACAGCCTGCATGAATCGGCTGTTCTCCTAGTTATTACTACAAGGCAACACCATCAAAAAAGAGGAGGCAGTAGTCCAAGAATATATTTTCTTAATCATCTAATCTTTCTATTTTTATTACGCCATCCACAGGGCAGCCTGTCGCAGCGTCCATATCTTTTTCAAAGCGATCATCATTTGATTCAATAATGAGCTCATACTTTTGTGTTTCCTTATTAAATACCGCTCCTTTCAAATTTACTTTCCTATCCCCATCATATTCCCAGCTGTCTGGAGAATTTGCTACACACGTCATTGCCCCTATGCACTTTTCCTTGTCATACGTAATCTTATATCGTGGCATTAGGTTTCACTCTCGACGCTATAATCTGCTAATCCTAAATCTAAAATAACTACTTTTTCTTTTAATGTTTCCAATGCGGGTTTTATGTCATGCATGGTTAAAATCAAATCA
This sequence comes from Candidatus Woesearchaeota archaeon, assembly GCA_018303205.1. Lineage (GTDB taxonomy): Archaea > Nanobdellota > Nanobdellia > Woesearchaeales > JAGWAF01 > JAGVYP01. The sequence goes on along the minus strand of JAGVYP010000036.1, from coordinate 12,367 downwards.
GCATCAATATGGGGCAACATTATTTTTTCTTTTCGTAAATCAATACCAGAGGGTGCTTCTACTGAGATAATCTCTGCAGATGACGCATTGATCTTCTCCATAAGCGAACGATCCATATGTTTTGATGCATCAATTACTAAATCTGCTTTTTCAAGATGCTCTAAAAATTCTCCAGTATCTTTGCACATAATTTCTTTGCGCATGCGTTCTGTTTTTGCTTGGGTAGAAGGTTCTAGTACTTTCTCAGTAATCAGGATTTTGACATCAACAAAATTTTCATCCAAGAAATGAGCAAACACTAAACCATAGCCTCCTTCTTCACTCCCATCGCATATCGCCACTATTTTTTTCTTTCCGAGATCAGGGTACCTTTGGGTCATGATGGTGTAAATAGCCCATCCCGCAGATTCCATAATGTCTTCTCTAGACCTTCCTCCTGTTTCGCAGGTAAGCTTCTTTAAAGCTTCTAACTCTTGGACTGTAATCATAACGCAAGCTATTTTCATACGCTATTTAAAGATAACGGTTTTTCGCTCTTTTTTTCTTTGTCAATTTATTTTTTTTATATTCTTGTGTCCTTTTTCTTCTTTTTTTGTTCTTTGTAATAAAAATAATAAAATAAAATTAAGAACACACCACATAGTCACAGACGACCTCTACCTTTAAAAATAAGAACATCCCAAAAAGCTAATGGCAGTATCTTTTTTTTCTTTTGATGGTCAAGTACATGTTCCTCCTGAAAGATTAGAAGAAACACTTCGCTGCGCTCTCCAAAGAAAATTAGATGCAATAAGTTTTACTGATTATAACACCACTCTTACCTTTGATCTGCTTTCAGAAAACAAAGATTCTCATGGAAAAAAGATTCTTTCTTCAGATTGGAAAATTTATCCCCAAGAAAAAAATATACTTCTCATTAAAAAAAATAATAAAAAAATTTTTGTTATCAAAGGAGAAGAAGTCACTTCCCAACAAGGACATGTTCTTCTCTGGGGTATTCAAAAAGCTGTTCCTCCCAACCTTCCTCTTACAACTACACTTCAAAAAACCTTTTCACAAGGGGGAATTGCTGTTTTTGCTCATCCTTTCACTTCTTTTTTTCATGGTTGTGGAAAAGAAAATATTCTTGCTATGAAAAAAAGATTTCCTCATCAGCCTTTAGGAGTAGAACAAAATGCTCAAGTTTCCAGTTCCTGGTTGTCTGATAATCTTCGTGTAAAAACCTTTGCCAAAGAACAGGGGTTACCTTGCTTTGGAAGTTCTGATCTTCATGGAAGATATCGTCAAGAGCATACCAAGATAGGACTTCTTCTTCACACAAAAATACCCTCAAAATATATTACTCCCCAAAATCTTTTGCCAAGTTTTAGAAAAGTCATGCTTCATCACCCTTCTTCACTTCAGGTGCATGGCATTGAAAATAATCTCTCACACGTTCTCTTCTGGAATTGTTGTTCACTTCAAAAACAGCCGTATCATAAACTTTCTTCTCTTTTTTCAGGAATAAAACGTGTTCTATTTTCATAGTAAGAAATCTTCATCATTCTCTCTTTTTTGAATACTCTTCTCAATTCATTTTCATTTTTTATATCTTATACTATTTACTATTTTTGAATTTTCTATTTCTTCCATTTCTAAAATAATTTTTTAAATGATCTTTAACAGATAAAAAGATAAATAAAAAATAAAATAATATAAAATATCAAAAGAAAAAATCATAAAAAGAAATATTTTCTATTGTCTCAAACAGGATCAGATCTCCACAATCTTTTTATACCCTTGCTCTTCAGCTCAAACGTATGCGTATTACTATTTTTGGAACAGGGTATGTTGGCTTAGTTGCAGGTACTTGCCTTGCTGATCTGGGAAATGATGTTACTTGCGTCGATATTGATAATCAAAAGATCCAAAAATTGAAAAAAGGAAGTGTTCCTCTTTTTGAGCCTGGATTACCTGAATTACTCACGCGCAATGTACGTGAACAACGTCTTTTTTTTACTACAGATGCAGTTTCTGCACTCTTGGAAGCAGAGGTTATCTTTATTGCTGTAGGAACCCCTTCTGCAGAAGATGGTTCTGTGGATCTGCAGTATGTAGATGCTGTTGCAGAAACCATTGGAAAACATCTTTCTCACTATGCAGTTATCGCTAATAAAAGCACGGTTCCTGTGGGTACTGCAGACAGGGTAACTGAAATTATTAAAAGACATCAAAAAAATAAAGTTTCTTTCTCGGTTGTTTCCAATCCTGAATTCTTACGAGAAGGATCAGCAGTTCAAGATTTCTTACACCCTGATAGGGTTATTGTAGGAACTTCTGACGAGAAAGCAAAAAGCATTATGGAACAATTGTATAAAGGCATTACTCGTCCTACTCAACCTCTTATTTTTACTGATGTTAAAAGTGCGGAAGTCATTAAGTATGCAGGTAATGCGATGCTCGCAACAAGAATCTCTTTTATGAATGAATTTGCACGTTTTTGCGAAAAAGTAGGAGCAGATATTAAAGCAGTTGCAAAAGGCATTGGTCTTGATCAGCGTATAGGACCAAGATTTTTACAAGCAGGCCTGGGTTATGGAGGAAGCTGCTTTCCTAAAGATATTAAAGGAATACTACATCAAGGAAAAACAGAAGGGTCTCCTTTCCGTATCTTAGAGGCAGTTGATAAAGTAAATCAAGAACAACGCATTTTTGTCTGTGAAAAACTCAAAAAACAAATTCCCCATTTATCAGGAAAAACCATTGCACTTTGGGGTATCGCGTTTAAACCAAAAACAGATGATATTAGGGAAGCTCCGTCTCTTGACATTATCCGTTTCCTTCTCAAAGAACAAGCTCAAGTTCGAGTATTTGATCCTGAAGCGATGCTTGCAACCAAAGCTCTCTTTCCTTCTCTTCATTACGCGCAAACTCCCTATGAAGCATTAGAAGGAGCTGATGCGCTCATCATCATTACAGAATGGAATACTTTTAGAGAATTAGATAAGGAAAAAATGAAAAGTCTGATGAAACAGCCTTTTATTCTTGATGCGCGAAATATCTATGAACCAGAAGAAATAAGAAAATCGGGTTTTATCTATGTTTCTATCGGGCGTCCTTGATCTTGTGATATTCTTTATACCATTCGACAAATGCAGCAATTCCCTGCTCTATCGTTGTACGAGGCTGATATCCTAAAAGTTTCCTCGCTTTACTAATATCTGCAGAGGTTTTAGGAACATCCCCTGGTTGTAAGGGGAGCAATATTTTTTCTGCTTTTTTACCCAGTTCTTTTTCAATACAAGCAATAAAAGTGGAAAGCTTTTCTGTTCTTGCATTTCCCAGATTAAAAATTTCATAGGGATAGGGTTTTTCTAGTGCTTTGATCACACCTTGGACAATATCAGTAACATAGGTAAAATCCCTCTGCATATCTCCTTGGTTATACACAGGAATGGGTTTTCCAGCAATAATCTTTTCAGTAAATTCGTACAAAGCCATATCCGGTCTTCCCCAGGGTCCATAGACGGTAAAAAAACGAAGTCCTGTCATGTTGATTCCATATAAATTATGGAAAACAGCAGCCATTTCCTCACCTGCTTTCTTGGTTGCAGCATAAGGAGAAAGAGGATTATCTATCTTCATCGTTTCTTTGAAAGGTAGTTCCTTCACACCGCCATACACAGAAGAGGAAGATGCATAAACAAGAGAAGGGATCTTTTGCTGAACAGCCAATTGAAATACATTAAGCGTTCCAAAAATGTTCACGTCATAATACACTTTAGGATATTGTAATGATCTTCTTACGCCTGCTCTTGCTCCCAGATGGCAAATCTTTTCTATCTTATGCTGTTTTGCAATATCCCTAAGTTTTTTTTCATCTCTGATATCAGCATGATAAATCCATAATTTCTTGTCAGAAGAATGATACCTTTTCTTTCGACGATATTTTGATTCATTAAGCAAAATACGAATGCGATCATCCTTTAAGGTACTTTTGTAATTAAAATCATTAAAATCATCAATGAGAATAACTTCTTCTCCTTGTTCAAGCAAAGCTTTGCTTACCCATGACCCAATAAATCCAGCTCCGCCCGTTACGAGAACCCCCATGTTCTAAAATGTTTTGTACACAAATCCTGCTGCTTCTGCTTCATCCTTTCTAAATTGATTTCTCAGATCAAACAACACGGACTTCCCCTCCTTGGTTTTTGATTTTAAAGATTGAATACTCATTTTTGTAAAGGATGTATGAGGAACGGTATAAATAATTACCTCTATCTCTTTTACCGTTTCCAGTGTTTCAGGAATAACTCCGCAACGCTCAATCTCTTCCTTTGATAACGTAGGATCAACTCCAAAAATGATAGATCCTTCTTTTTCTAATTCTTTTTTTAATTCAAGCACTCTTGAATTTCTGGTGTCATTGACATTTTCTTTAAAAGTAAGACCCATCAATAAGACCCTGGTATTTCTTAATGACTTTTTTATTTCTGCAAGTCCTTCTTTCACAAGGCGTAACACTTCTTTATGCATTGCATCATTAATTTCTCTTCCTGCCAAAATAACTTTTGGTTCATACCCCAATTGCTTTGCACGATAGGTCAGGTAATAAGGATCAATACCAATACAGTGTCCTCCAACTAAACCAGGATAATACTTGTGAAAGTTCCATTTTGTTGCTGCTGTTTGTAACACTTCATGCGTATCAATCCCTAATTTTCTGAAAATAACAGACAATTCATTCATAAGAGCAATGTTCAAATCTCTTTGAGTATTTTCAATAACTTTTGCAGCTTCTGCAACTTTGATAGAAGGGGCTTCATACACTCCTGCTTCGAGTACCGAACTATAAAATGCAGCTATCTTTTTTCTTGTTTTCTCGTCTTTTCCAGAAACAACTTTTATCATTTTTGTAAGCGTATGTTCATGATCTCCCGGATTTATCCTTTCAGGACTGTATCCTATACTAAAATCTTTTCCGCATTTTTTTCCAGAAACTTTTTCTAAAATAGGTTCACAAACATCTTCAGTCACTCCTGGATAAACGGTTGATTCATAGACGATGATAGCATCTTCTTTCATATGTTTTCCCACAAGCGCACTTGCTTTTTCTAAATAACCAAGATCAGGCATGGTTCCTTGTTTCAAGGGTGTAGGCACGCAAACAATGACAAGACTTGCTTGTTCTAATAAGAGAGGATCATCAGTATACTGGATCTGGGAGGTTTTCACTTCCTTTTCTTCAACGCTTTTTGTAGGATCTATTCCCTTGCAGAGCAATTCAATTTTTCTCTGATCAATGTCAAATCCAATAACCTTCCATTTTTTTGCAAAAGCTACTGCAAGAGGTAATCCTACATATCCTAAGCCTACAATAGCGATAATTTCTTCTTGATTAGTCATGTGTTCTTTTTCCTTCCTTCTTCTTTTCTTCAATATCCATCTTTCTTACAAGCTTCTCGACTTTTTCCTGCGTTTTTCTTACGACAGAATACGTATAAAAACTTACTCCTACAACAAATAAGATTCCAGCAACAACTAAAAGATCAAGTGTTCTATTAAATTCAAAAGTAGCAGTTGCAGTATCTAATACTTGAGGGAAAAGTGCAAGTAACGTAATCATGATCCAGGTACTGCTCCAGATCACTTGCTCTGTCGCATTGAGCTCTTTTCTTTTTTTATAGAGCAGTGTTAAATAAAGCATGACTAATCCAAAAATAATACCCACAATCTGTACTGCAAGCATTTATGCACCTCTTATTTTCCAAAAAAACATATTCATTACGATTTTTATTCCATCAAGCACCGTTGTTCCCTTATATTTATCAAGATAGATGGTTTCAATAGGAACTTCCTGATATCTTAATCTCTTTTTTCCTGCTCTTGCAATCATTTCTGTTTCCATACTATAATCCTTTGCTTCCCAGCGTACTTGCTCATATGCTTTTTTTGTCAGCACGCGAAAACCACATTGGGTGTCATGCAATTTTATTCCATACAAAAATTGCGTAAGAGTAGTAATAAACCAGTTTCCGAATCGCATCATCAGCGGCATATGCTTATTTAATTTTCTTGAACCAAAGATAATGTCATGATCTTTCAATGCCTGAAGTAAGGTAGGAATATCTTCTGGTTTATGCTGACCATCCGCATCCATCAGTACAACGTATTTCGCATCGTTAAGAAACGCAAAGTCACACCCTGTCTTAATAGCAGCGCCCTTGCCTAAATTGATCTTATGATGTAGCACCATTACATTCATTTCCTCTGCTATCCTTTTTGTATTGTCAGAAGAACCATCATCTATAACAACAATCTGTTGATTGATCTTCTTCACTTTAGTCAGAACATCTTTCATATGCTTTTCTTCATTATACGCAGGGATAATAATCCACACATCAGGGTTGAGTCTCATTTGTTTTTGCCTGGAATATTTTTCTCGGTTCTTGGGGTTCCCAATGTACTTTCCATACCTGAATACGTTGATTGGTAAAACTTTTTGTGTCATACAATAATTCAAAATGGCGTAACCCATGCCCTTCAAAATAAAAAAGCCTCGTAAAAAGACTTTTTCCATGTTCCTGGGATGCTAAGAGTGACTCAAAACCGCTCTGCGTGGGGATAAGAATAATACTAAAATCATTGGTTGCATCTGCATATTTTAATTCTTTGACATCTTTATCATCTGCATACACGAGAGAGTAAGGTCTTGCAGCTCCTTTTCCTCCTACGACAATCCATGCTTCATTGTTTGTTGCATTGATAACTCCCACATAATTATTTCCATATGCGCATTGGATCATCGTTCCTTGTATTTGACAACCTACCCGACTAGAAGCAAAGCCTGGCCAATTGGTTACAAATTGGTCCCCTGTTTGTTCTTGGATTTTTTGATACTTCTCTTCAGCTTCTTCTTTTGAAAGTGTGTATCCTTCTTCTAAGACGTGTATCCCTGTTGTGCGATCTTTTCCTTTTACTTTATTATACATCTCTGCTCTAGTAAAATTCCATGAGCCAAAATGCCCCCATACTCCTGATTTTTGCACCATGTCTTCTGAAGCAATAAGATAATTCGGAAGGAATTCACAATGAGTAAAATTTAACACTTCTTCTGCTTGTTGTTCTGTTAATTCGCGGTCTAGCAAGAGTTGTTTTGCTTCTTCTCGTTCTTTATTACTAAGGGTGTATAAAAGAGTGATACTATCTATTTTTCCTCTCGGATTATATTTTTTCAATGCTTCGTAAGAGTATTCCTGTCCACAATTGAGCATTTTCAGAATGCCTACAGACGTTTCTTCATCATCTTCTAAGAGAACTTTGCCTACCCAATGAATTCTGTTACCCTGATTTCCTCCATCAAAAGTAACCCTGCGCTCTCCTATAGCAGCAAACCAATGTCCAAAATCCCACCAGGAAGTAATAATACTATCAGAGGTATCTTCTCGAATTGCTTTTAAGCTGTTGTCCCATGCATCATTATAATGGGGTATCTGTTGTGTTGCAAGTGCTTTAGCATCTTGAATAGGAGTAACCATCATAAGTAAAGCGAATGCAGCGATGATGCTCATCACATATACCCTTTTGATATGAAACTGTTCTTCGCTCCATATCCCTACAAATTCTCCTATCTTAGCAATACAAACTGCCCATCCTAAAGCATAAATAGGACCTACAAGTGCAAGGAAACGCAAACTCGTTGTGCTTGCATAGAGAGTTCCTGCAAACCACACTACTATAAGAAGACCAGAGTAGACAGGATACTCTTTTTTTTCATACCAGCTTTTTAACATTGCAATGCCTAACGGTACGCATAAGCCTATCAAGAAAAGCACATTCCCTATTTTTCCTTTTTCCCATCGAGCGAGTATAAAATAAAAATAAAAAAAGCTTCCTATGACCAAAAGCCAGTCTTTCTTATCCAATTTTTTTTGGTGAATCGCTAAGACACATGCAGTTAAGCCTGCAGCAAGAAAAACAAATCCGTCAAATGTTCCTATGATTGTTCCGATAGAAGCTGAATTCAATTCTGCAACGGTTGTAAGCACATTAGGCCAGATATCAACCGTAGCAACTTCTTTAATTTCAACAAACCATATGGAAATCAAAGGTGCTTTGATCACTTCAGAAAACATTTTAAAAAATTGAGTATTTGTTCCAGAAATAAGATTAAAGAATGCTTTGATAAGCGCAGTGCCGATATAAAAAATAACAGTCATCAAGAAAGGTTCCATCGCTTTTTTAACATCACTCTTTCTACGCCACGCATCAACAAGAAGATACGCCCCATAGGAGAATAAGAGGAGTGCCATAAAAAGATAGACAAACCAATACCCCTTCCAGAAAAAAGGATACAAACCCATAAAAAAGATAGCTGTTCCGAGCCATATCCATTTTGCTTTCTTTTCACTTTTTAGTGTTTTGACAATACAAAAAGCGATCATTAAAGGAAAAAAGATATTAAAAATATCATTATCTGTTGAAATAGTTCTTACGAGAATGCTATTATGGAACGCAACATACATTCCTGTGATAAACCCTGCAAGTTCTCCTCCTAATTCTTTTCCTAAAAGATAACCAGGAATAACAGCCAGTGCCATAAAAATAATCTGAAGAAGAACAGCAGAAACCATCAAGGATGCTTTATCACTAAAGAAATGCCATACTTTATAGATTATTGCTGTTAAGTAACTGATGCTGTTAAATCCTACAATAGGATTAAACCTTCCATCTCTCAAACTGTTATAACTTACTCCGTTCTCATCAGTGATGTCACCGGGAGCTCCATACTTAACATAATTTTTTGCTAACCCATACCACACATAGGAGTCTATATCTAAAAGATAGGTATGGCCTTCATCATTTTGCATTTGTGATTTGAAATATTGTGAGGTTGCTTGTATTCCCGTATTTACCTGTTCTTTATTTTCTAGAATAAATTTTTCTAGTTCTCTCTGCACATATTCGCTTCTTCTTTTATCATCCAAATTAGGAAACTGCTTATAACTCTCTGCTTGGAGCTGGTCTCGAATACTTTGGTGAACGCTATCTTCAGCCCAGGCGTCTGCAATGGGGAGATACAAAGGGATAGTACGCAAGTAAATGCTTAAAATAAGAGGAATCAGAATAAGAAACCAGGTACGGTTTTTTTTTACCCATTTCCAAACGTCTTGTATTGTCAGGGAAGAATCTTGGGTCTCTTTTTTCTTTGTCAATTTAGCGAATTGGTCCTTTAGAGTATCCCTTAGGCTCTTCTCTTTTTTTGGTTCTTCACTTTTTTTTTCTTCAGTTCCTTCCACAATCCCCCACCCGAGTTGTTTCAGAGCTGTTTCAATCTGCCCTGTCTTAAAAAGCTTACTATTTTTACGTCCAGCTCCTTTGTACAATTTTGTCTTAGTACCACCCTATCTTTATAAAAACCCTTTATTCTCTCGGTTTATGACAAAGAATATCATTTTTCCTCTTAATAATAAAGGCGGCGTTGGAAAAACTTCTGTTTTAGTTGACCTTGTCTCTGCTTTAGCTCAACGTCATAACGTAGGTGTTATCGATTTTGATGATCAAGCATCACTTGGAGGTACACTTTTAGGAAATGTTAGACCTACTGATGGATACGATTTTGCTGTTTCAGATGTTATTTTAACACCTGCTACACAATTTGCTTTTTTAGATCAATTTCATAGATTAGGAATCGATGTTGAACCATCACAAGCTCATGTGGCTGTTTTTCCTCCAGGAACTCTTTATGATCATCCAGAAAAGAGAAATCAATTGGAACAAATTTTAACTACCATGTTAGATGATGTTTTTTTTGCTGTTGATTTACCACCGGTTCCCCATCCAAGTATGATTTTTGATTACACTCTTGCTCCTGTTATTGATATTTTTGGTAAAGATGTTCGATTATTCCCTCTTTTAGTTGCCACACCTGACCATAACACTATCGATATCGCACTTCGTGGTTTTTCAAAAGCAGTCGCTTATTTTGAAAGTCAAGGTGTTCCTTCAGAACGTATTCATCCTATTTTTGTTTTGAACAAACTTCATGTTGAAGCAAGGGATGGTTATAGTTCAGGTCTTCTGGATGCACGATTTGTTAAAAAACTTCTTCAGTTAGGTATTTTGTATAAACCAGATCATAGTGATTCCGGTCGTCTTAATTTTAGGGATATTCAACGTTCTTTTGTTTATGAAGGAAGACGTTTTCGTTCTGTTGTTTTTCCTCATATGACAACTGTTCAAGACGGTAAATTTTCTTTATTGCATGGTAATAGATTACAGCTTTATCAATATCCTCATTTGATAGATCTTGTGCAAGATGAAGGATTTCAAACTCCAGAACAAGGCTTAGTTCATGAAAGAGTTTATATGTATGCTCTTCAACGTTTGCTCAACTATATTGCTGGACATTCTGGTGTTAAACCTCGGAAAAATTATGTAAAAAGGAAAACAGTTTTCGATATTACTAAAGTACAGAGTGCATGTGTTGCTGAATTAAGGGAAATATTAGCTTCTTTTTATCGTAATGATGATCCTATTGAAACTGAGCATGTCAAATTTGCTCCTGGGTGTGATAGTGCATCTATTAATTATATTATTCCTAATGCTCTTTCACTTGATAGACTTGTAGAAGTAGTATGCGATACACAACATCTCTTAATTCCCTCTCCTCCTTTTCCTATCGATCGAGAAGAAATAAAAAAAACTTTAGAAACTCGAGATAGTTATGAATTTTATGAAACTGTCAAAGTTCACGATGAACAATTTTGTCCCTTTTTAGAAATAGGATATGCTCGCGGAAGAACTGACCAACTTCAAATTCAATTTCCAAGAAAAAATCCGCAACTGAACGGATCTCCATTTTCTGTTGATTCTTATCTCACCAAGATTGATCTTTTTTTGCGGACTTTAGATTATGCATTAAGAAAAAAATAATTAAAAATTTATTTCTTTTATCTTCCCATCAAAAACTTTGCAAAATACGCTAGTCTTGGTTCTCTCAAAGCGAGTGAAGTCATAAATCGGGAGGGATAATCTCTGGGAAATTCTTCGATAATCTTTTTCATACGTTGTTGTTGTACTAAATGTAGTAAATAATCATAATCTTTATCTGCAAAACGATTCATGGCCTTGCGTATGAGCAAGTGCAGCCATAAATCTCTCTGCAACGCTTTTTTCCAAAGTTGTTCGTACGATTGATTTTTTGTAATTGCTTCTTCTAATGCTTTTGCAGCAGTAATTCCTTGAATGATGCCTCCTGCAGTTGTTGCTTTTACTTGAAAAGCAGCGTCACCGACAAGAAAAGTATGTTCTTTTTCTGTTTCGATAGTCCTATTATAAAGAGGAATTAAACCTCCTTGGCATGCGCAAATAGAAGGACTTCCTAGTTTTTTGAGAAAAGCTTGAAAATAAGTATGCGGATGGGAAAAACTTGCTAAGCCTGCTCGCGCGTAATGTTCATTTTCAGGAACAACCCATGCAAAAAGATCAGGGCATACACTTCCTAAATAGACTTCATAACATTCAGGATCAAAAGTTCCTTTGATGGTTGCTTGAGCACCATAAAAAAAAGTTCTTTTTCCTTTCATATGATCACTTTTTGCAACATGAGAATTGGGACCATCAGCTCCGATAAGATGAGAAGGTGCATATGCTTTTTTTGTTTTATTTTTTATGTCTTCAATAATAATCTTTCCTTGTTCTTTTTTTTCAAAGCGATGCCAAGGCAGGACTTCTGCTCCTGCGTCGTGAGCCATTGCTGCCAGGGACTGGTCAAATAAGGTTCTGTCCACAATAATATCTGGCTTCTGTAGTTTGAATTCGACTTGTTCTTTTTGGCTATGCACTTTAATTCTTGAAATAGTCGTTGTAATAACCTCTTTTTTGGGCGTAAAAAAGGTTTTTATACCTTCTGTGAGAATTCCTGTGCACTGTATAGGGCTTCCTATTTCTTTATGCTCTTCAAAGAGTTTTACCTCATATCCTTGTTTTGCAAGCAAATATGCAGCATAGGATCCTGCTGGTCCTGCACCTACCACAGCTATCATCTTCTTGATGAGCAAAGAAAAGCTCTTAAGGCTTTCGCCACCCTCATCTTTATATATAATATACTACTAACTAGTGATATCATATAAGTTTTAACTTGCAAGTAACTAAAAACTGAGGGTATATCATGAAAATCATACAACCATTTTTTATTTTTGCATTAGTTCTCTTCTTAGTACCGTTGCTTGTCTCTGCGCAAACCGTTGATTATGCTAATTGTGACGCAGCAGGAGACCTTAATCGAGATGAGGTAGTAAACATCGAGGACACTGCTCTTGTTGCACGACATATCTTTCTTGATCTTACCTTTGATGGAAGGTGCAGAGCTGCAGCAGATATGAAC
>JAGVYP010000049.1 GCA_018303205.1 Candidatus Woesearchaeota archaeon | reverse complement strand
TAAGCTCCAAAACTGTGCGGACAATCCGCACAGAAATATACGCTAGACTAGCATGTCACAACATTTTTTATTCAATTATCAGACTTTTAGGACAGAGCCTAACCGAATCCTAGTAAAGCTTATAAACAAGATAAAGCCAAATAAGACATGATTGAACAACTCTTACAATTAGTAATATTATTCTTTGTTATCTTTGACCCTCCTATGAGCTTTGCAGTATTCTTCATTGCAACAAAAAATATGAGTGAAGAAGAAAGAGATAAAATAGCTGGTCTTGCTGTTCTTGTCGCAGCTACTATTTCTTTTGTTGTTCTTATTTTAGGAGAAAAACTATTAGTATTGTTGAATACCAACATTATTGATTTTAAAATTGCTGGAGGGATTATTCTTGCATTACTGGGTGTTAAAATGGTCTTGGGACAATCTCTCGTAGATGAAGAAAAACTCAAAAACAACACAGGAAGAGCTATAGCAGCACTCATTGGAACACCTTTATTGACAGGTCCTGCAGCGATAACTTCTATTATCCTCTCAACAGGGGAATATGGAACGATACTCACCGGATCTGCAATTATTATTGTACTTCTCATTGCTGCAATTTTTTTATACAAAGCTTCAACGATAAGAAAATATTTAGGAATAACAGCAATTCAAGTTGTTTCAACTATTCTTGGGTTAATCATGCTTGCCTGGGGGGTAAAGTTCATCAGAGCAGGAATGGGATTTTAAGGTAACCACGTCTTGGGATTTTCAAGTTTTTCAGGCAAATAATCTGAGATAACGAAATTCAAACCATGGGTTGCTAAAGCTTGTTGCTCTGCACGTTTTTTTAGGGTAACTAAATCTGTTAATGCCTTCTGCCATTCTTTATAATGCAGAACAAAAGGATCATTCTTCATACCATCTTTGACTCTTTTGATGTCAACATCTTTCAAAGGATGTGTTGGTAATTTGTAATCAAGAATATCTTTTGCAGTAATTCCAAAAAACTTAGCTTTAGGAACACAGAAGTATTTATTGATATGTGCAGCATTACCTGAACCTACTTTTAATGTTCTGTAAATATTCAACCAACCATAAGGATCTCCATCAGTAAAACAATACACAGGAATTTTCATATCATCACTTAATCTTCTAATAAACCTTCTGCAAGAACGAGTAGGAACACCTCCTAATGAGATCAAAATGCAATTTGCTTTTTTCCAATAATTATGGGAATTCAAACGTTGAAACATACCCGCAGTTTCAATAGCCAAAACAAACTTCGCATCAGTTTCAAATTGTAATTCTTCCACACTTGTCGGAACAGAATATGCACCAGAACCAAATTTAGTACAGTCAATTTTAATTTCTTTTCCTGTTTCAGGATCTTTGTCAATAACGGTTAATTGTCCTGCAACGTCTCCTCCTTTTTCTTCAGGATAGAAACCTAATTGTTCCCTGTTTAATCTCAGCATGGCCTCAATATCATCCATGACCGTGTCAGATTCTGGCTGTTCGTCAAATTTTGCATCTTCCCAGTTTTTAGAAACATAATACACTTCCCTCTTGGTTGCCATATCACTTGTTTTGACAATTTCATTTGCTAAAGCAAGCATTCTCAAAGTTTGCGCAAATGTTTTGATGGTTGACGCGCTAAGGGTTCTTTCTTTTTCTTTTCCTAATAATTCAAAATATCCCTGTTTTTCATCATACTTGACATTGTTTAAGGCTCGTAAGGGCATGGAAAGTTCTGGCAAAGATTTTTTGATAATATCTTTATACACGCCTGATGAAATATCATGAATTGCCTCAAGCACTTTTTCCTGATACGCTGCTGGTTTTTTTGCCATAGTTTCCTCTTTTTTTGATTATAATTTGAGTTTATTATTTTTTCTATTTCTTGAATGAATAATATCTATAATATACTTCTTATCCTTCTTCACTATTTTCTTTCTCTCCTTCTTCATCATCATATTCATCTTTATTTTTCTTTTTTCCGATATTTGCGAATTCTTCGTCATATTCCTCATTTTTGGTAGGATCAAATTCAATATCTTCCAAAACACCACGGTGCTTTTCGAGCAGTTCTTTTAAAATCTCTTTTACTTTCTCTTGATCTGCCTCTTTACCAAGCAATTCTTTCAAAGCGCTGGAAACATGGGGAATAAAGATTTCAATATAATCTCTTTTTTTGCTTTCTGACTGAATACGATGTTTTTTATTCACATATTGCGCAAGCTTTCTTCCGCACTCCTGCAAGGCAAGCTTCATTTCCTTAATAATCTCAGGATAATGTGCAATGGCTTCTTTGCTCTCGCTCGTATAAGGAACCCAGACAGAAGCGATATGGATAATGACAGTCGCTGGACCTATCGGAAGAGCTCCTTGTGATTGTGAAAAACCATAGGAACGCCATGCTGTAGAAATGGCTGATTTTGAAGATGCACATGCACCCTGTTGGAATAAAAGAGGAACTCTATTTGCAAAACGCATTAATCGGATAGGCTGATCAGCAGGCTGAGCTCCTCCATATGCTATACCTACTTCAATGACAAAAGGATTACCACGGTACACTGCCGGACTTCTTGTTACGGTAGTGTAAAACTCTGCATTGACCTCTTTTTTCAAGCCTTTTTCTAAATGTTCTGCACCAATCGGTGAGATACAATCAGTCGGAGGAGCAATAATTTTTGTGTTCTTAATTCCTTCCATGAGTTGCTCTGCCATATCTCTAGAAATGTCTTGTGGCTTTTGATGAGGAATTATTCTTGCATTTGCACAAATTTCCTTTGCCGTATTTGCGCTCACACGTGAAAACTCAGCAATGAGAAATGCTTGCAAAGTTCTTGACTCAGTATCACGAAGCATATTCATCATAATACCCAATTCAACACCCTCAGGATGGGGTTTAATCTCATGGGGAATAGTGGGAGGAACTTCTACTGCTCTTGGAAAAATAATCTGTTCGGCTTTAGGATTCGTATAAATAAGTGTTGCATGAGGATTTGTAATCGCAGTTTCTTTTAAATATTCATCAATAGATTGGGAACCGCCTATATAATTTGCTTCAAGATCTAATTCAATGCGTGTTCCATGGTCTTTTTTCCATTCTTTCACTTCTTCTTTTACAATCAAAGGAGCGTTTTTTTGCGTGTCAAGCATGAGTTCATAATAATGCGCTTCATGCTTAGAAGAAATTTTTGAAATAATCTTCGCTGGTTTACCAGTAGTTAACTGAGCATACATCACTGCTGCAGAAATCCCAATGCCTTGCTGACCTCTTTGCTGCTTCATGCTATGAAATTTAGAACCATATAATAATTTTGCAAAGATCTTTGGAATCTGCGTTTTGACAATACCCGGACCATTGTCTTCAACAATAATTCTAAATCGATCATTGCCCATGTCAATTACTTCAACAATAATTTCAGGAAGAATACCAGCTTCTTCACAAGCATCTAAACTATTATCAACTGCTTCTTTAATAGAGGTCATTAATGCTTTTCTTTTATTATCAAAACCTAATAAGTGTCTATTTTTTGCAAAGAATTCTCCAACACCAATTTCTCTTTGCTTTGCTGCAGATTTATGCGCTGCTGTAGAAGTGTCTGTTTTTTCACCAAGCTTTAACTGTTCATCGCTCATGAAAAAGTGAGGAAGCTAACCCCTTTTTATAGTTTTCTGAAGAGCAAGATTCAAAAGAGGATACTCTATGATGTTTTTTATCAATAAAATAGGGGGAACAAGTGAAAAAGATGTTGAAGAAGATGATTTATGAAGAAATTTTGTTGTCAAAAGTGTCAAGGCGTTTTTGTCTTCCCCGTTGCCTTTCAAGCCAATGAAAAACCGTAGAGTGTGGACTTCCAGAAAGAAGCATTTCAAGAGCACGTCTTACCAAAGGAAGTTTTTCTATTTCTCCAATCATACTAATGGTTTTTCCATACACGCAGAGATAACATTCAGTAAGCTCTTCAATGACTCTGCGTGATTTACCTTCTTGACCAATAATCCTTCCTTTTAATCTGAGCTCTTCATTTTTTGTTTTTGCGTAGTCCTTGATGTTGATAGATTCAAAAAGATAGGATTGGTTGAAGAGAAGTTTGGCAATATCCGGATTAAAACCGCGCGCAATAGCTTTGATAATTTCTCTAGCACTAAACAAAGAAAGCGCATCTTCTCCTGTGATCAAAACATCGCCTTCTTTTGAATCAACAAGAATTTTAGTATGAGTATATACTTCAAGTTCTCTTTTAACGCTGCCTGCTTTACCGATGAGCACAGCTACCCTTTCTTTAGGCATACGGAGGTCATAGGAATACTGCTCGGAGGTCATAGAGAGCATAAAAACAAGGGAGTTTATAAAGATTGGGCTTGTTTTGGTTTTGCAATGAGGTAAAGATCATTATCAAGAATAGAAGTAGAAATAATATGAAAGGATTTCTTCATTTTTTTGGTAAAAAGAGGAATGCTGCCAATCTCGCCAAAGAGTTTAGGTGCGATGAAGAGATGAAACTCATTGGCATAAGGTAAAAAAGAAGTGTTCATGTGAGTGCCTCCTTCAAGAAGAATGCTGCGTATTTCTTTGGTGTGCAGGAAGGAAAGAACTTTTTTAGGAGTAAGGGATTTTCCTAAAGAAAGAACATTGATGTTTTTCTTTTTTAATGCTGTTTCTTTATTTTTATTTTTTTTATCTGTGGTAAGAATAAGGACATGAGTATCGTTCAAAACATTCGCGTGTAAAGGAATTTTTAAAGAAGAGTCTAAGATAATCCGTAAAGGATCTTTCCCATTTTTTATTCTACAGGTCAATTGAGGATTGTCTTGGAGCACCGTGTTCACTCCTACTAAGATTGCATCTACCTCATTTCGTAATAGATGCACTTCTTTTTTTGTCTTTTCTCCTGTTATATTTTTTTCTTTTTTTGACCATATTTTTCCATCTAAAGTTATGGCACTTTTTTGAATAAGGTAGGGTCTTTTATGAGTCATGGCATAAAAGAAATACGTGTTTATCTCTTCTGCTTCTTTTTCTAAGACTCCCATTTTTATTTTGATGCCTGCTTTTTTAAGACGAGAAATACCTCCTTGCGCTATTTTATGAGGATCTTGACAAGCGATAATGATTTTTTTTATTCCGGATTTGATAATTGCATCAGTGCAAGGAGGAGTTTTTCCATAATGATTGCAAGGTTCTAAAGTAACATAGAGTGTTGAGCCTTGCAAATCTTTTTTATTATTTATTTTTTTTATTGCTACAATCTCAGCATGATCTTCTCCTGCTTTTCTATGATATCCTTCAGAAATAATTTTATTATTTTTTACTATGACTGCTCCGACTCTTGGATTAGGAGAAGGGTTAGCACTCTTTGCTAAAAGCAACGCTTTTCGCATGAAGAATAAATCTTTGTTCATATTATCTCACATCATCTAAAAAATGAGAATAGTATTTATTACTTTCTTTAATTTAATAAATGTCGAGAATAATGCCTTTGAACTAATTGCTCAACTCGTGCTAAACCTTCTAATGAATAAGGAATTGAAGAAGATGCGTCAAGCATACCTGTAGTTTCGCTAGAACCTGTACCACATACGAATAAGGTTATATTAGGTTTTTCGTCAAACCTATGTGTTGCACTTACTACAGCTACCATAACTTCAAGAACAGCTGCTAAAGTGTCTAGAAACTCTGAGGATTGTGTACTAACTAAACCACCCATACACCTTGTTCTTTGACCTTCCAGACCTATTTGAAAATAATCTCTTATGAAATCAACATTAGTTGCTAAAGATACTGGTTGTGCTTCTGTATGCAAACGAATAAAGCTGTCTACCATAACATTATTAGAAGTTTAGTTAGTATATAAAACTTATCCACCGGCTATAAAATTAATACGATTTATTTTGTAGAATATTATATCAGTGAGTTATGTGTTTTAACCATTAAGATACATGCTTCTGTAACTTTCTTTGCTCTTTTTATGCGTTCTATTGCTTGTTCTTTGGTCATGTTAGGACCATTAATTCCGAGAGTAACTGGCTTGTTATAGTGTAAGGAAAGATCTGTTAATGCATTTGCTACAGTGTACGCAATTAAAGCATCATGATCTGTTTCTCCTTTGATCAGGACTCCGAGCGTAACAACTCCTTCAATATCTTTTTTTTCAAGTAATTTCTTTACTGCAAGAGGGATATCATAAGATCCTGGAACATGGAGTATTTGAGTTTGTGCCTTATGTTGTTGTGCGGTTTGAAGAGCTAATGCTAACATTTGTTCAGTTATTTTCTTTTGTGTGTCGCTGACTACAATGCCAAGTTTCATTTTGTTATTTTTATTATTTTTTTATCAATTTCATATATTTTTATTTTATGTAGGTACCATTGCGGAGATTTACTCTTCGTCCCTCAGAGATTTTACCAAATTTGACCTGCATGAATCGGTCAAATTTGTGATTTTGCTCCAATGCAATGGTACCCTTTGTTATGAGGTACGCTATTATTTTCTTATTGTTCCAGCATCGTTACTGCCTTGTCTTTTTCCTGTTCCTGCAAAGGGTGTTAAGGTTGTTTTTCCTTGGAGTAAAGCAAGTGCATTCAGGGTATGCTTAATAACTCTGTCTTTTGCTAGAGCGTAGAGTTTTTTTTCATCCTTTTCTTCATTAGTGTATACCATGACATTAAGGATATGGGTGTTAGTCATTAATTGAACCTGTTGTAATCCGTTACTTGCTTCTGCGGCGCATTGCTCATCTATTTTTGCGCTTCCTGCCATGCTTAATGCAAGGACAATAGCACAGTGTTCTTCTTCTATCAATTTTTTGCAAGCAACAGGGAGGTCCTTAAATCCGGGTACAGTATAGCGTTCTATTTTTGCTGAAGGAACTTCTTTCTTCAGTGTAGAGAGAACAAAAGAGGCTAAGTCAATTCTCGCAAAGGTGGTATCTGCAATGCCGATTTTCATGGGAGCATAAAGGTAAATTCGTCTTTTTCTTTTTTGTGTAAATGGTCTTTTATATTTTTATCTGCGATGATTTCAATGATCTCTTCAGGATGAGTTTTTTTGATTTTTTTTATTTTTTTTGTAAGCTATATAATTTTTTTTATCAAGCAAGATGTTAAGTGTTCCTGGAAAAGGGGTAAATCCAAGTACAGATCTTATCTTTTCCTTATACTGCGGAACAAACCATGCTCCTTTTCCTATTCCATTAACAATGGTTCCTGTAATTTTGTTCATTTTTAACTATTTTTTGTTTTTTTATTTGTTATTTCTGTATAGATTTTTTCTGGGTCTAAGATGAGTTCACATTTTTTAAAAAAATATACTATATTTTTAATGTCTCGCTTTAAGTAATCCTGCGCATGTTGATTTTCTAATGTCGTCGACTGGGAAAAATCGATAAGCACGGGAGTTTGAGCATCATTTAAAATATTAAAACTTGAAAGATCCCCATGCACCAGATTTGCTTGATATAATTTTTTCATTTCTTCAATAATTTTTTGTGCGAAGAGTTTTGGTTGTTGAGGATAATAATCTTTGAGTTGATGTGCAGGTTTTTCTTTTCCTATGCATTCCATGACCAGGACGTTATGTGCATATGCAAACGGTGTGGGAACATGAACATGGGCTTCTCGTGCGAGCAGAAGATTGCGATACTCTTTTTGTACCCAAGTAAGGATAACTTGTCTTTTATTACGCTGAACGCTTTTGTAGCGGGGGTCAAATTTGATATAATCATACATTCTGTTAAAGTCACAAGTTTCTAGACGATATATTTTGAGGATTCTCAGTTCATTATTTTTTTTCGCAAGAAACACATTGCTCTCTTTTCCTATTTTGAAAGGTGAAAGTTGGTCAGGATCATCAAAGTGTCCTTGGGAAGAAAGCTTAAAAAGCGTTCGTAGAGTAAAATGATCAAAGACATCTCCTCTTGTTTTCATCCATTCTTTGCCTTTTGTGGCCATAAAACCCTGGTAATCCTTGGGTTTTTATAGGTTCTTATTATTTTTTACTATATTGTAAAATATTGTTGAAAATCTTATTTTTGTAGAATTTACAAACAGAATTAATTTTTAACAATATAGAAAATATAACATTAAGCAAAGCTTTAAAAAGATAGGATGCTCATACTATTTGTGCATTTTGGTCCTTAGCTGAGTTGAAGCAAAAGCTTTGGCAGTGATGCAGAGACACTCATGCATACATCAGCCCGTAGCTGAGAGTACCCAAGGAAGCGTACGATGAACATCAAGCAATGAGCTTGGGAGTTAGTATCGCGGGCATCAATTATTATTATCAAAAAAAATAAAAAAAATATTCAACAAATAGTTAAAAAAAAAATAAACAGAAGAAGGTGGATCACATTCCTCATATCACTCTTGTCAAGCATTGTATATTGCTCGCTAGTGAATAGTAGAATAACCAACTTCTTCTTTGTAGTGGGGGAAAATCATGGGAAAAATTAGTCAAGTTTCATCTAAGTATATTGTCAATGCCAGCATTGAAATTGAAGGTGTTGTAGACAGGCCTGATGTTATTGGAGCAATCTTCGGACAAACTGAAGGACTTCTGGGTAATGATTTAGAATTACGAGAACTCCAGCGCAATGGAAGAATTGGAAGGATAGAAGTAAACATTGAAATTCGCAGCGGAAAAAGCCAAGGAACCATTATTATCCCTTCTTCTCTTGACAAAGCAGAGACAGCAGTTATTGCGGCAGCTCTAGAGATTATACAACGCATTGGACCTTGTAATGCAAAAATTCAGGTACAAAACATAGAAGATGTCCGTGTGACCAAAAGACAATATGTGATTGAACGAGCAAAACAATTGCTCAAAAAAATGATGTTTGAAATGATGCCTGACTCACAGGAAATAGCAGATGAAGTTGCGCATTCTGTTCGTGTTATGGAAATCCAGGAGTATGGAAAAGACAAGCTTCCTGCAGGACCTGGCATTGACGAAAGCGAAGAAATTGTTGTTGTAGAAGGAAGAGCAGATGTGCTTAATCTTCTCAAATGCGGTTTCAAAAATGTCATCATTACCCTTTTTGTTGATGGGGACAGAGGGGGAAACCTGATCATCAAGGAGATACTAGGAGTAGCAGAGATTGATTTTGTAACTAAAGCTCCTCCTGGAAAAGAAGTGGAAGAATTAACGCAAAAAGAGATTAATAAGGCATTGCGATCAAAAATTGCTGCAGAACAAGCGGGATTAGAATTAGCACAAATAGATACCAGCAACGCAATACGCAAGCCCATGATTGCGCCACTTCCAAGACCAGCAACCCCCTTTAGACCACAACAAAGAAGTTTACCTCCGAGAAATGGTAATCTTCCTAATATGATGCAACGAAATAATGAGATGCCTCCCAGGCCCATTGTTGCTCCTCCTCAAGCAGCACGAGGAATAGGAGTTGAAGAAAAAAAGAAAATAAAAACGTTGCTTGAAGATCTTGTGGGAACTCGAGGAGCTGTTTTGCTTGATCAAAAGTTAAATGTGTTAGGAAAAGTTCCTCTTCCTGAACTGGAAAGTACGCTGAAAAGTTTAGCAGGAGGAGTTTACGCTGTTGTCTTTGATGGAGCAGTGGATAAAGCGATTGCAGAAATAGCAGAACGCAACCAATGTAAGTATCTTATTGCAATGGACAGCCAGGTTAATCCTCGAGAAACACGCATTGGGATCTTAACAGAAAAAAGTCTTTTATAAATTTTTATTTTTTTCTAATTATTTATTTTGTAAATCTATTTTTTCTATGAATATCTAAAAAAATAAGTATGATATATATCTGTAGTCTCTCTTTTTCATATTTTTTTTAAAAAAAAGAAATCTTAAAAAAGTTAGATACTCGTTATTAACGGTCTTCTATTTTTTTCATCCCAGTATTCTTCATTGTATTCAACGGTTAATGCTCTTTTGTTTAAGACTTCTGTCAAATAGGGTAAATACTCTTGCATATTAGTATACACCAGTGGAGCTATTTTCTTTTCGACAAGTGAAGGGTTATGCAAAGCAAGATACTGATATGTTGCGAGACTTCGCTCAAGCCAATAATGAGAATATTCATTTTTCAAAGACCTTTGTTGAGAAGAATCACCCAAGTTGTCACGGGCATCCCTTTTAATTCCTTCCCAAGCAACATCAGCAGGATTATTATTGTTAAGAGACATAAAAAAAGGACTCGTTCTGTCTTGTGTTGCACGCCTTCTTTGCATCCAATATTGACCAGAATATTCTTTTTTCAGTTTTTTTTGGGTTGCAAAAGTAGCTGTAGCAAATCCTGTGATAGAAACATCTTGGGAAGGAACAATAATCTGTTCTTTTTCACCAAAATGTGCAAGTTGAATCTCATGCATCTCTGCATATTTTGTTTCACGCACGTCTAAAACAGCAAAGGAGAG
>JAGVYP010000035.1 GCA_018303205.1 Candidatus Woesearchaeota archaeon | reverse complement strand
AATGTTCCTTTCAAAGTTATTTATATTGGTGTAATTTTCCATAGTCCTTCTTAGTGCTTGTTGTGCTTCTTTGGTTAATGCATCACATTCATCCATATAAATAACTTTGAAAGGAACATTTCCTATTGCGCGTGTTCTCGCAAAATCTTTTACTTTATTTCTTACGACGTCAATACCCCGTTCATCTGAAGCATTTAACTCAAGAAAATTTTGATGCCACTGATCACCAAATAATGCTTTTACCGTAACGAGCGCAAGACTGGTTTTTCCTACTCCCGCAGGTCCTGTAAAAAGAAGATGTGGCATATTTTGCTGTTCAACAAAAGCCTTAATTTTACTAACAGCATGCTCTTGCCCTCTCATCTCTTCAAAACTCTGAGGTCTATACTTTTCTGTCCAAAGGGTACTCATAGAAACCGTGAAGAAAGAATCATTTAAAAGGAAAGGGGATGCTCCAGACGGGAAATGTCACTCATCAACAAAAAGAAGAACTACACGAGAAGCTGCTAACCCGAACGATAGTGAGATTTGGGACACACCCTCCTTCATGCTTACGTAATATCTTCTTCAGCAATCACCATAAAGTCACCCATTGCAATGACCGCTGAGAAAGGGATAAGAATTTCTCCCTCTTTATTTTTTTCAAGTTCAAGTTTATCAGCATAGGGTGTCGGATTAATCAAAAGAAGATGAATTAATTCTCCACTTTTGGTTTCAAAGATCATATCCCCTACTTCTCCAAAGCGTTTTCCCGTTTTACTCACCACTGTTTTACCAATGAGTTGTTTTGAGAATTTTTTATCATCCGCCATACTTCCACCTTGTTGCTATATTCAACACTATAAAAAAAGAAGGGGAAAGTAGAGTATTTAAATGTTTCTGTTCGTCTAAAGAAAGGTTTTTATACGCTCTCTGATGAGAAAAAAGTATGGATCTTCAAAAGAAAATAGACCTCATTAAGGAAGTCGGCGAAGAGATTATTACAGAAGAAGAGCTTGTACAGCTTTTCCAAACAAAAGATCGTCCTATTGCGTATGACGGTTTTGAACCCAGTGGTAGGATCCATATCGCACAAGGAATTCTCCGGGCGCTTAATACGAACGCACTCACCCAAGCAGGTTGCAACTTTACCTTTCTTGTCGCAGATTGGCATGCCTGGGCAAATAATAAATTAGGAGGAAATCTCGAAAAAATTCAAATTGCAGGAAACTATTTTGTCGAGGTCTGGAAATCCTGCGGCATGGACCTTTCTAAAGTCAAATTTGTTTATGCCAATGATCTCGTAACTGATAGAGACTACTGGAAAAAAGTGATGAGCATTGCTCGCATTTCAACAGTCAAAAGAATCCTGCGCTGCGGTCAAATCATGGGAAGAGAAGAAGGAGAAATGCTGCAAGCTTCCCAAATTCTTTATCCCTGCATGCAGGCTGCAGACATTTTTCACTTAGAAGCAGATATTGCACAATTAGGCATGGACCAGCGCAAGGTCAATATGCTCGCACGAGAAGTAGCACCTAAATTAGGATTTTCAAAACCTCTGAGTATTAGCCATCACATGCTCATGGGATTAACTACGCAACCCACAACTTCTGAATCTGCGGTTGAGCGAGCTATCCATTTAAAGATGTCCAAATCAAAACCTGAAACAGCCATCTTTATGACTGACAGCGAGCAGAGCATTAAAGAAAAAATAACCAAAGCGCATTGTCCACCCCAAGAAGTAGAAGAAAATCCCATCTTGGATTATGCAAAGCATCTTGTCTTTAGAAAGTACGGTGTTCTCAAAATTGAACGACCTCAAAAATTTGGGGGAACATGCGAGTTTGATACTTTTTCTTCACTAGCAAAAGACTATGCAGAAGGCACTCTTCATCCCCTTGATCTCAAAAATGCTGTTGCTTTTTATGTAAATGACATGGTCAAACCTGTTCGTGATCATTTTGAAAAAAACAAAAAAGCACGAGCATTGCTCGAACAAGTCCAGAGTTTTGAAGTGACGAGGTGAGCAATGAAATTACAACAATTTCAACACTACTTACAAGAGAAGAAGATAGATGCAGCATTTTTTCATAACTTAGAAGGAATGCAATTCAATGCCACCATGTACTATTTCTCAAAATATACCGGTTCAGGAGTCTTGCTTATCCCACAAACAGGAAAGCCCTTTCTTATTGTTCCTCAATTAGATGAAGAACGTGCTCGGCAAACAAAAACGAATGTTATTCCTTGGAAAAAGAAAAAACTCTTTGAAACTCTTCAAGAAACCATGAAAAAGGAAGGGATAGGACGAAAAAATATAGGCATTGATTATGAACATCTTACCCTCTCTTGGCATCATATGCTCAAAAAAGAATTAGGAAAAAAGCTTATTGATATACATCCTGAACTTATTTCTTTGCGAAGAACAAAAACAAAAGAAGAACAGGATATCATCCAGGAAGGATGCAGAAAAAAAATAAGCATCTTTCAAAAAACGCTTGATGCATGGAACAACTTTAAAACTGAAGGTGAGGCTGCTGCACATTTTCAATACATTGCAGCACAACAAGGCTTTTCTTTATCCTTTCCTACTATCGTTGCTTCTGGAAAACATGCTTCCCTTCCTCACTATGAACCTTCTCAAGAACGATTACAAAGAGGATTTTGTGTTATTGACTGCGGAATACGCTATCAAGGATATTGCACAGACATGACACGAACTCTTTTTATAGGAAATCCTACTCAAAAAGAAAAACAACTGTATGAATTTATCCTTAGCATTCAAGAAGAAGTCATGGAACACTATAAGGCAGGAGCCAAAGTTTCAGATCTAGACTTTTTTGTAAGAAAAAAATTAGGAAAGTATGAAAAATTGTTTATTCACAGTCTTGGTCATGGCGTAGGGCTTGATGTTCATGAAGCTCCTCCTATCAGTGCGCGAAGCAAAGAAATTTTACAAGAACATGAGTATGTAACCAATGAACCCGGCATTTATCTCCCTCGAAAATATGGAATTCGCATTGAAGATGATCTCCTTATTACCAAAAAAAGTCCCATTGTCTTAACTAAAGCATGTTCTAAACAGCTCCAGTGTTTCTAAATTTGTACCGTCTCTCTCTTTTTCTTATTTTCTAAAAATGCATCTACAACAAAATTTACAAAAAATACATTCTTGAAAAAAACATTATAAAAATAAAAAAAATCTAGAATCTAAATTTAGATTCCTCCTGCATGTTTTACGACTAAGCTGGTTTTAACGGTATTTTGATAATCATACTCAAGCTCAATCGTTACCGGAAATTCAAAATCCCCAGGGTTCTGGATCACTTGAGTGCATTGCACCATCTTTTTTCCACCATACAGGTTTACTGCTCCTTCAATCGTGCCTGTACTGGTGGTAGTGCCTGTTTCAATCAAACCACTACAATACAATCCCGGTCTGTCTGTAGTTACTCTTACCATGACTTTATCTTCATAGGTTCTGAACGTTTCTTCACAAGCAGTTCCCAATTCAAAGACTTTTCCTTGAGCATCAATACCAAGATGTTGTACATCAAATTGAAAACCAATCTTATCTTTTGCCATAGGATTTTGTCTCAATCGTGTTATTTGTACAGGTGCTGCTGAGTTAAAAACAACCTTGTCTTCACTTAAGCTGCAAACTCCTTCTCCTTGGGGTTGCACAAGATCTTCACGAGAACACAAAATAGATTGTGCAACGGTTCCATATTGGTAACACACATCTGCTCTGATCGTAGGATACGTAAATGTTGCGCCTGTGATAGGATCTTCATGATTGAGATTCTCAAATTCAATATACACTTCATTTCCTTCTATCTTTGTTCCTTCGCTATCAACTGTTGTTGCAATCAAATCTTCTTGAGGGCTTACCCTCATTGCAGCAGGAGTTAATCCAAATGCTTCAGGAGCAAATCCTGCAAGCTCAACATATACCTTATCTTTTGGAATAAAATATTCCCCCCTATTTTTTAATTTTAACACGATATTAAAAGGAGAATCACCACCATCATAAACCTCAGAAGGAGGAGAGTTTTGAACATACTCTATCATCACGCCGTTTGTTCCTCCCAAAAAGGGGTTTTGACGTGATACCTGCTTTCCATCATCACTACTGCCACAAGCAGCCAAGAATATTACCAAGCTCATTATTAATATCATCTTTTGTTTCATATTCCCATCCTCATGTGAACCCTCGAGAAGCAACAACTTCTAAAGGAGTTTGTATTGTTGATCGGTATCCATAACGTAAAACAATATTCAAAGGACTGTAAAATGCTGCAGCTCTTCCAAAGGAATGATCTAAATGGCACACAATAATTCCCTGGCCATTGGTTAACCGAATCTCTTGCTGTGGTTTGCAGCGCGGTTGTACTCCTGCAACTTCAACACTTTCTAAACTCACATACTCCACTTCATCAAATTCTAAACCATAAGCGTCATACGGACTACATTTATTGAGCAACGTAACATCCCTTATAGGAGTTCCTCCTCCTACATTTTGAATGAAAATTCTGAAAACAGTTCTGCTGGGGGAAGGTTCTATTTGCACTTGAGTTACAGCAACAGGAGCTCCCTGGGAACCCAAACTTGTTGTGCCTCCTGCAACACAAGCTTTTTGCTCGCTTGTTCTAGAAAAAGGGTCAGGATCAATACACACATTGGCTGTTGCAACTGTTTTATATCCATAACAAGCTGTAGCTAACAATGTCGTTGCGTACTTATCTGTTTGAGGACCTAAGGGCCTAATGTTTGCTCTAAACTCTACTGTGTCTATACCTCCTTGATTAGGGTTAAACACACTTCTTCCCTCAATATCCAATAATGGTTCTCCTCCAATAGGAACACCGGTTATCAATGAAGGGTCAAAACCACTCAGATACACACGATCAATACCCCCACCGATAGGAAAAGATCCTCTGTTTTCCACTTCTAGCATTGCAACAAAACCTTCATTGTCAAACAATCTTTGAGGAGGTAAGCTCGGAAGAAATCGCATGGTTAAACCCTGGGTTCCTGTCCTAAACTCTGTTGTTAATGCCTGCTCTCTTTTTCCTCCTCCTATAAAGGTACAGCTAGAAAGCAGTACTAAAGCAATCAGAATGGCAAGAACTGCATGTTTTGTCATAATTGAGTACCTCAACCCTCTTCCCCCATTTTTGTTATATAAATCTTTTGGTCATTTTAGAGGGGAATTTCTTTTTCTCACTTTTTTCTTTTTTTTGTTCACTCTTCCTGCTTCTCTTTTATACCTTCTTTTTCTCTTTTTTCATATTACTTTTTTAAAATCAAAGACAAAATAAAAAAACGATGCATTCTTTTTCTAACAAAAAAATTAATATCAAGAATACTCATATACCTTCTTTACTTCTTTTTTATCTCTATTCTTTTAGAAATGGTATCCGCATATCCATACTCAAGATGAACCATCAAAGGTGAAGTATAGGTTCCTCTTGCTTTCGAAATACCTTCTTGTAAAGTGCAGGTTACTGAACCTTTTTTCTGCATCAATTTTTTATATCCTGCTTTTTCATTTCCCTGCTGTAAGGTAGGATCATTCAGTACCTCTTTTAATTTTGGGTTACAATCAAGCTCGTATTCAAATAAAGAAGCTTCTACTTTCATGATGTTGTACTGTTCACTTTTGATAGAGCGTGAAGAGCACGCTGTTGCGACAGCTTCAGGAACAAGGGTTTGTCCAGTTCCCATATTTTCCAAATAAATAGTAAACTGGGGGATAACTGTATTCTGCTCTTCACCAGGAACTATCTCTATGTCTACTTTTGATACTCCCACAGGAGCTCCTTGGCCACCACTCATTGCAATATTCCTCATTTGACAAGCCTTTTCATATTTTGCAAGACCATATAAGTCCGTATCAATACAGACATCTGCACTCGCATCTGTGGAATATGCATAACAAGCAGTAACACTCAACACACTTTCTAAACGCTGAGTATTTATTGGTAATTTTTTAGTATGACCTCTTAGCTCTACTATTTTTTGTTCTCCATAATTATCAGAAGCAGTTCTTCCTAATAAAGAAAAAGATTGCACAGCCTCTCCTCGCAATTCCATATTAGACTGCTCTACACCTATCG
Source organism: Candidatus Woesearchaeota archaeon (assembly GCA_018303205.1). GTDB lineage: Archaea > Nanobdellota > Nanobdellia > Woesearchaeales > JAGWAF01 > JAGVYP01. The sequence continues at coordinate 21,695 of JAGVYP010000035.1, read as the reverse complement.
TAAACCATCCCTCTGTGATATCGGTAGCTCCTTTATTTTGCAGCGTGAGAAGCAGAGGAAAATTAGTTTCTTCATACACACTTTGAGGAGGAGCATTCTGCATAAATTGTATGCTAAGCCCTTCACTACCCTTATGTACTTCAGGAGCTTGGATGGTATTACTACTTCCACTAAATGCACCACAACCTGTAAGAAAGAGAAGAAAGATACATAAGCTAAAAATGTTTTTCTTTTTCATGTTCTTAACCTAGCCCTTCTGTTGAAGGAGCTTGTCCTGGTAAAGGTAGTGTTGTAAAAGTTTTTGTTCCACTCTCTGTTGTTCTTTCATACTCATTTTTTGCGATAATTCTCCAGAGGTAAATACGATCAGGAGATAAACCTTCAGTAATTTGTGTTGTGTGGTTCATTGCAAGCATGGTATCTTCTTTTTGGTATACTAAAGCAGGATTACGACTGTTCCAATACTCAACGGTTCCTGTAGTGTTCATATTTGTTGTCCATACTATGCTTACACTTGTTGAAGTAATCTCATTTGCATCGTATCTTGTAAAGACTGGGGATCCTCTTTCTTGCGTTGCTGTTGTTGTCTCTTGCGCAGGGTCAAAGAGTTCTATTCTTTTTCCCTCTAAAAGTTGGAATGTGTAAGAAACCATCGCTTTAAAATAATGCGTTACCAAAGGTGTTGTGCCTAAGACTTGATCATATGCTTGCTGGTTTACCTTCATATACACCCTATACGTATACTCATTATCGAATCCCTCTTCAGGAGTAATTTCATAAATGTTCATATTACTTTCTTCGCAACCTTCTTCTTCAGGGATAGCGTCACATTGCACTTCCTGAGTGTTAAATGGCTGTGAGTCATCAAGCGTAAACCCTTCAGGTAGGATAATAATAATCTTCTGCACTTCTTTTACTCTTCCAGAGTCCTTCCATTTATTTTGTAACGTAATACCAAAAGTATACCTTTGTTCAGGAAGACTTCTGTCAAGGCTAATCGGTTGTTCTCTGTTTAATCCCAAACCTACTAGGAGGGGGCCATTAGAATAAATAGCCATAGGTTTTTTCTCTGTAATACCATTCTCTGCAAAAGGATCCATTTGTTCTTGACGATAAGCACGCAGTCTTTCTTTTTCTATAAAATACGATTTCACATACGCTAATGTTGTAAAGTTAAATTCTGCAGAAACATTCACCTGATAAGCACCTGCAGCTAATGTTCCTGGATTAAAAATGCAGTCAAGGGATTCATCTTCAAATTGTGCAACATCAAAATCTGATTTGGGATAAATAGTAGAAGCAGGATAGGATGCTGCTTTAGCATGCGCAATACACGCAATACGAATATTCAAAGGGTCATCAAGAGTTTCAGCGCGCAAGTGAGTATACAAAATTGTTTGCTTATCAGTAAAAAAATTCTTTTCTGTTGTTTTAACATCATCAAGATAAACTCCAATCTTCTTTTTTGCTTTCTCATCAACCTTTCCCGTGTACGCATCTCCTAATGCCTTTCCTGTAAGTTTTTGCACACCTGTAGAAACAGCACTGGGCGCTCTTGATACCCAAGAAAGAACTCCTGTTTTTCCTTTTTCATAGGTTGCCTTTGCTGTTTCCCAAGCAAAATCAAACAAAGGAAGCTGTGAGCGCTCTGCAGTTGTTTCTGAAACATCATACCCAAATTTATCCCTCATAAAATCATTCACGATTAACATCGTATTATCAATTTTATCACTCGTGTAAAAAAGCAAAGAAAAAAACATGATAATCATATACAATCCTACTAAAAGACGAATATTCGTAAAAGGTCTGAAAAGAACCCAACCAAAAGGTTGCGCATGCTCGCCAAAAACAAAAGGAACTAAACCCAGAGGGAAATACACTGCAATGGTAGCAGTTACAGCACCTATACCTTCTAGACTAAAAAAACCAACTCCCAAGGTCTCAAGCAGAAAAGATACAGGAGCTTCTAATACAGGAATAAGCAAAGATCCCAAGCCCCATTTTGCATATTTCCAATAATCCTTCCACCAAGCTACCATTCCCGGTTCTTTATGGGATTCTAAAAGCATATTCGCGAGCAAGGGCATGAGTACAACCCAAATAGCTGTACCATAGGTAAATCCACTACCGCCTTGTCTCACAAAGGTTGTCATATCTAACAGATGTAAAAAAAGAAAAGCTAAAAACAGAATAAAATTTAAACCAGGTCTTGTTTCTCCTGGTTGTCTGCCCTGCATGATCTTCTCCCAGGTTTTCTTCATTACAGAATCTTCATTAGTAGCCATGGTCCCTGAGCTTCTTCAAAGAAGCGTTAATAATTTTTAGTAAATTTTTTTTCCTTTTCTCTTTTTTTTAAAGTCGTTGCGGAGATTGGCTGCTCCTTTGATCGCAGGTTTTGCGTCGAACGACCTGCATGAATCGGTCGTTCTCCTGGTTTTGCTCCAAGGCAACGACTTTTTCACTGAAGCATTATTGAATAAAAATTTTTAAAGAGCTAATATGCATGGTAGGCTCTGGGCGTAGTTCGATATAATTATTTCCTGCTGTAAGGAATCCGTCAATGCGCTGCGTATATCTTGAGGCTGTTTGTGCGATAAATGTTAACCTTCCATTAATACTGATCTCCCCTCTTTTTTCTTTACCATCATCTACAAAAATAATTTCAGCAAAGGCTCTTCTTCCTGAACGTAAAAGCTGGTCAGCATCAGGATCTATTTGGAAATACTGCACAAAAGGCTGGGCTTCTTTTAACGTAACTTCTACTCTTAATTGTTCAATCTCATACTCTCCCCTATTTGTTCTAAAATGAAGATCATTCTTTCCTGCCATAAGTTCATCAGCAAACAGCTCTTGGGTATTTAATGCTCTACAATCAGGAACAGCATTATAAATACGCCTTCCATTTGCTACAATTTCTAAATTTCCCACTTCTTGCTGATTACAACGCGGTAAAAAAATAAGCATTGCAGTTTCCATGTTTATCTTTTCTTGTTCCGTAATACTAAAACTTCTTGAACTCTGCTGCTTATTAACATCAACAACCTCTGCAATAATCTTTCCTTGCTGAATTGCATATTCATTGGTCGTCCAAAATTTCCAAGCTACACTTCCCACACTGACCTCAAGCGTGTTGGTTTCCTGCAAGAGATTCTTAGGCAAGGAGATAGGACCAATATTTGCAGTTTCAGGAACATAGTTATACACCGGATTATTATTCAACGTAATCAGTAAAGGCCCTTGCATCATCGTTGCATCAAATGTTAAAAGAACTTCGTCTGTATGCTCAAGATCAGGAACAACAAAGTTGATCTTCTGGGATTCTTTTTCAAACCAACCATTTCTTACACGAAAAGCATTAATGGTATTCAAAACTCTTGATTCAGACTCTGCAAATAAGCTTACGCCGCTCATCGTATGAGGCGCAGGACGCGCATTATAATATTGCAAAGAACCAATATTTTGTTCTAATAGTACCTTCGCAATTTGTCCTGGAGCAGGAGAAGTTCCTGTACCTTGTACTTCCTCACCTAGGAGTTCTGCACGATCTGCAGGAGGCAAAAACAAGATGTAAAAAATAATAATAACCGCAATAAGGCCTATTACCATGCCAGCTTCACCAGCACTCTTAGGTACTACCTCTGTTCCTTTTTTGCTTTTTCTCAGCTTCATGAACAGTCTGTTTTACCTCTTCTGCCTATATAAACCTTTTTCTTTCTTCTCGTGCCTTTTTCCTTATTTTCTTTTTTATCTCTTTTTTATGTTCTTCCTATTTTTCCTGTCATTTTTCTCTTATTCTCTTTTTTTCATTCTTTTTTGAATTTTTGTTTGCGTTTTTTATAAAAAAATACATAAACGAAAAATACCAGCGAGCATAACCAAAAATCTAAAATAAATCCATTATCTATATAAGGCAGGAATACTTGCTTTCCACCTATGAAAAAGCTCAAACAGGATTTCAAACAAGGAAGTGTAACGCTTCTCCTTGAGCATCTTGATGATGTCTGGTGGATAAGCCAGCTTTTGCACCCGGGAGATATACTCTCTGGAAAGTCGTATCGGAAAATAAAAACAGGAAAAGAAGACGAACGAAGCTCTGCAGCAGTTAAAAAACCTGTTTTTCTTCATATTCGTGTTGAAAAAGTCGAATACACCCCTTCTTTTGTGCGTGCTTCTGGAAAAGTAGAAGAAGGAACAGAAGACGTTCCCAAAGGCAGCTATCACAGCTTCCAACTTGAACCTGGAAGTGCTCTTACCATTACCAAATCTTCTTGGCTTTCCTATCAAAAAAAACAATTAGAACAAGCATGCAAAGCAAAACCGCCTTTGTTTCTTCTTGTCGCACACGACAGAGAAGAAGCCTACTTTGCCATTATGAAACAATATGGTTATGAAATTTTATCCATCCTCAAAGGAGATGTTGCAAAAAAACAAGAAGGGCACTCTGCAACAGGATCATTTTATGCACAAGTCATAAACCAAATAAAACAGTATGACGAAAAATATCACCCAGAAAAAATTATCCTTGCCAGTCCGTCTTTTTTCAAAGAAGATCTCATCAAAGAATGCAAAGAAACTGCTGTAAAGAAGAAAATTATCCTTGCAACGTGCAGCTATGTAGGCAAAACGAGCTTTGATGAAATTCTGAAAAGAGAAGAAACCAAACAAGCACTAGCAGAAGACAGAATTAGACAAGAAATGAAACTAGTAGACCAATTACTCCAAGAAATATCCAAAGATGAAAAAGCAGCATACGGCTTATCTTCTGTTCAGGAAGCTGCTGCAGCAGGAGCCATAGAAACACTCCTTGTTACTGATACCTTTCTTAACCAAATGAGGGAACAACAAAAAGGAAATGAAATAGAAAAAATCATGCGATCAGTTGACCAAACCAAAGGAAATGTGCATATCATCAGCGCAGAACACGATGGCGGAAAAAAACTCCAAGGACTAGGAGGAATAGCGGCTCTTTTACGATATAAAATGAAGTATTGAAAAATTTTTTGTCGTTTATTCTTTTTTCTTTTATTTTTTATAAAAAAGGATCAAAAACAAATTTAAAAAAAAACATAAAATTTTATAAAATACAAAATAAGCTTTTAATAGACGAAAAAAAGATAAGATTGAAGAATAAATAAAAATAAGTTATACCTACCTAACTTACTTTTCTCATACCTTTCCAGGCATTGTTAAACATGGTGTCAACTGCATTCGCAAAGAACGGAGTACTTACCCAAATGCCTACATCATAGGTAGGATGTACTTCAGTATCATCCAAGACCATAAATACTAATTCTTTACCATCTACCACACAAAAACGAGCTTTACCATCACTATCACGCACTTCAGCAAGGCCTTGCAATTCCTTCGCAGCTGTTTGTGTTTCTTTCGTCATAGGAGCAGCAATACGAATTTTTACTCCTTTCTTTTTTAATTTTTCAAAAGTAGGTTTTAATGCATCAACTTTTCTCAAAAAACCTTGCGAGGTCGTCATTAAGGTAACTGACTTTTCAGCATTTCTAATAGTTAACTCTAGATGGCTATACAAGTTATGCCTTCCTTTGAGACTTCCACTTAATTCAGAAGGTTCAACAAGTTCTACACCTTGGGTATGGAGCGTATTTAATTCATCTAACAATTCTGTTTTCTTCAGATCTTCCAATCGTTTAATTTTTTCGTCAGCGTCCATCTTCATATTTTTCTTTACTCTCTCTACAACTTCAGTAGGAGGAACTGCAAGGTATTTGATGGGCTTTCCTAATTTCATGACTACAAATCCTTTTTTTTCAAGGCTTTCGAGAACGTCATAGGATCGTGATCGGGGAACATTTGCGATATCGCTTAATTCTCCTGCAGTAGAAACACCGCGTGATAATAACGCAGCCCAAATTTTTACTTCATAGAGATTCAATGAGAAGTAACGTCGCAATTTACTCAAAAATTCTTCCTTTACGATCATGAAATCCCCCCCTTTTCATATCAAGCTTATTCTTTTTATGATGTACCCCTATTAAAATGTTCTGTTTTTTTACTTCTGATCAGGAACACTCACATACAACTCACCACAAGTCGTAACGTACAATCTCTTAGAATCTTGTCATCTATATAAACGTTATGGTATTTATCGGCACAAATGTTTATATACCTTTCTTTTTCAGAAAGAGTATGAACATTCTCGTCGTGAATGCAGGGAGTTCTTCTGTGAAATACTGCGTATTTTCTTTTCCAGAAGAAAAAGTCATTACGCAAGGCATGATAGAAAAAATTGGAGAAAAAAAGAGTAAAATACCCACACACCAAAAAGCATTACTTGCAATGTTCAAAAAAATTAAAGAAGTCATTTCCTTGAAAAAGATTGATGCAGTGGGGCATCGCATTGTTCATGGCGGCCCACTCATTTATCAGCCTACCCTCTTAACAAAACAAGTCATACGCAAGTTACATACCTTTGATGATCTTGCGCCCTTGCACAATCCTTACAATCTTTTGGGTGTAATCCTCTGTGAAAAATATCTTCACTGTCCTCATATCGGAGTTTTTGATACAGGATTTCATCACGATCTTCCTGAAAAATCAAAAACATATGCAATTCCTTATCAGTATCTTAAAAAAATAAGAAGGTATGGTTTTCATGGTATTTCCCATGAGTATGTTGCTCTTGAAGCTTCTCACATTTTACAAAAACCCTTGTCTTCTCTGAGATTTATTACGTGTCATCTTGGAAACGGTGCTTCTCTTTGTGCAATAAAAAATGGAAAAAGTGTTGACACCAGTATGGGGTTTACTCCTCTTGAAGGATTAGTTATGGGAACACGTTGTGGGGACATTGATCCTGATATTGTTGCTTACCTCATAGAAAAAGAGCATCTTTCCAGAAAAGAAGTGTTTCATATCCTTGAAAAAAAGTCAGGACTTAAAGGCCTCGCAGGTGTCAATGACATGAGGGACCTTCTTGCTCATATCAAAAAAGGAAATAGTAGAGCAAAGCTTGCCTTTGATGCTTTTTGTTATCGCATTATCAAATATCTAGGAGCGTATCTTGCAGTCTTAGGAGGAGCAGATGGCATTATCTTTACCGCAGGAATAGGAGAACACGCTCCTCTTGTTAGACATGAAGTGCTTTCAGCATTTCACTTTTTGGGCATTGTTCTCGACCCTAAAAAAAATCAAAAAAATGAAGTCTTGATCAGCAAAGCATCTTCCACCATTCCTGTTTTTGTTATTCCTACGAATGAAGCGCTCATGATTGCCATGAAAACAAAAGAGTTTCTTTTGAAGAAAAAGTAATCTTATACCTCTTTTATTCTTTTTATTAATTTTAACCTACTCTTCTCACTCTTTAGTTTTATTTATATTTTTTTAAAATGATAATACTAAAAGAATGTGAGAAAATATTATTCAAATAAAAAAATTGAGAGAGAATATATAAAAATAAAAAATAAACTAATATCCTCTTTATGTTTATCCACCAAACACGATAGGTGCAGTAATGGGGTCTGCTAAGAATTGTTCTCTTGTAACATCTTGGATGATATAATACACCTCTTTTGATTTAATGCGGTGTTTTCCTTCAAGATTTTCAAGAAAACTTTCTAGCTCATGAATGTTTCTAAAAATACATTCTGTCAAAAAATCAAAACCATTATTGATTTTGTATATTGAATTAATAAAAGGTGCTCTTTGCAGGGTTTCCATAAATTGTTCTTTTTCTTCCTTATGCACCTTAAAGAGTACATGCGCTCTCGTCTGAAATCCTAACGCATCAAAGTTTAACAAACTCGCATGTTTCTGGATAAAGTTTTTTTCATGCGTTTTCAATCTATCGTACAACGTCGATATCGGCAGATTGACCTGCTTGCTCATCTGCGTTAATTTTTGTCGTCCATCCTGCCTGAGCGCCGCAAGAATGGCAACATCTTTTGGTTTCATCATAACAACACCTCTTTCACATGCTTATACCTCTTCATAATTATATAATTTTTTCTTATACCTTATATAATGCTATATAATTATATACTTAGGAAAAATTTATATACTTGCTTCATTTTAAAGGCTTATGAAGCGCAAAGTCATCCAATTAGCAGGAAAAACCCATGTCATCAGCCTTCCTAGCGTCTGGGTTAAGCAATACCACATCAAAAAAGGGCAAGAACTGGACATAGAAGAAAAAGGAAGATCCTTACTTGTTTCCAGCCAAGGCGAAGTAGGGGAAACGACAAAAAACCTTGACATTAGCGGGTTCTCACGAGCACTGATACGAAGATGTCTTGGTGCATTATATAAAGTTGGTTTTGATCGTTTTGAAGTGCGCTTTTCCCATCCTCAAGAATTTGCGCATGCCCAAGAAGTGGTTTACGGAGAATTCCTTGGTTTTGAGATTATCAATCAAGAAAAAAATTCTTTTTCTGTCAGGCAACTCAGTCATGTAGGAGCAGAAGAATTAGACGTTGTTTTACGACGTATCTTTAGGATTATTCAAGGCATGGCAAATGATAGTCTTGAAGCTATTAAGAAAAATGATGCACAATGGTTAGCGTCCATCGTTTTACGTGATTTGTCCATCAATAAACTTGCTGATTTTTGCAGAAGAGTACTCAACAAACAAGGATTACCCGCGCAAGAAAAGGTCGCACCCCTCTACTTTATTGTAGAAACGCTTGAAAAAATAGGAGACGTCTACCGTGATTTTTCAAAACTTTCAAGCGAAAAAATCCCACTAGAAAAAAATATCTTTCTTTTTCAACAAAAGATCAATCAATTCTTTAATCATTTTTACGAGCTCTTTTATACTTTTTCTTTACCTTCTGTTGATCAATTTCTTACCGAAAAAAAACAACTTGAAAAAGAATTTGCTCTTCTTTTCAAAAAATCGAAGACAGGGCATGCATATTATCTTCATCTTTACACAATCCTTTGCCTTACTTATGATCTCAATGGAGCTCTTATGGCATATCATCTTTAGGCAGCATACCGTACTCTCTCATAAAGCTTATCAACTACTCTTTCTATAGGCATTGCACTTCTTTTTCCTAAAAGCTTTTGCGCTGCTTCTTTTGTACTTTCCAAATGAAACAACATCATTGCATGATTTTTTGTAGCTTCCTCTTGTTTACCTTTTTCTTTTGCTCTGGTAGCATCTCTTGCACGGTATCCTGCCAATTCAAAATGACGTTGCACGCGAGCTGCCTCATACTGTTTCCAAAATGCTTTTTCATCAAGACGTTCACCTGAGTAATGTTTATACTGTTTCATATAATACTTTACCAATTTTTTTATTTCTCTCTGAGTCAAATATTCTCTTCCAAATTCTAATAAACTCACAAGATCAAGTTGCACGGGTAAATAACGACCCCCTTCCAGATCAAACGCGACAATGTTGCCCACACTATCTCTCGACCAATTTCTTAAGTTTGCATCACGATAAAATGCATGGGTGGCACCTGCTAGAATTTGTGATACTTTTGTGCACCCTTCCTCTATTTCTCCTAAGACTCCCTCCTCTAACACATCATCAAGATGATATCTTGTAGCGATTTGTCTTACTCCTACTTCCTTTATTCTTTCTATAAAATAAGATTTCTCTGTTGTCCCTCCTTTTTTGTTTGCATGGATATCTGCCAAAATGTCAATTGCTTCCTGTATTGCACGATAAGTCTGTTTTTCATTCAGTCTCACTATTTCATCTAACGATTCGCCATCATAACTAATGACATGGACAGGCTCAGCAGAATCTCTTCCCATAATTCCATATGATCTTGCTACTTGATGAGGCCTTCTCTTTCTTAATTCCTCAAGATGCTCTCCCTCCTCTTCCAATCTCCTTATTTTATCTTCTAAATCTTGCTCGCATGATCTTTTACCAAGAAACGTGTTCGAAATAAATCTTGAACCTTGATATCTCATTACTTCATTTCTTGATTCACCACGTATTTCAAAATCACCGGTTTCCATCATTTTGCCTATTGCTCTTCTGCGTACTTCTGCAGCTTTTTCATGGTCACCCAATGTTTCAAGACTTAATGCGCATAACACCTCTAATTCCATTCTTTGTTGGTCACCTAAATCCATACTCAATATGTCTTCCCATTTTTTTTCGGCAGCATCTTTTTGTCCATATACTGTTTCACTCATTGCTTTAGAAATACAATAATCTAGATCAGAAGTGCCCTCCTTTTTTCTTATGAGCAATCTATTACCTATTGATACAATCCAATTAAAAACCTTCTGCGCTCTCTGATGCCCAAAAATATAAGATCTAGAAAATTGGTTAGCTTCAAATCCTCTCCTATAACATTCTAATGCTTCAGCATATCTTCTCTTTTTTAGGAGTAGCTCCCCCATTATTATACTGACCTGGCCATACTGAGAATCTTTTCTTATGGCCTCTTTACACAACTCTATTTGTTTTTCTTTATCGTCCATTCTTGCTAAATACCTAAAACCAAAAATCATTTCCCTCCAATCCCAATTAAGAAAATGGTTTAAACCCATATAACTCACACCACCAAGAAAAGCGCCCATGATACTGCATGCCCCTACAAAAGAAATATCATCTAATTTTTCTAATTTGGGGTTCATGGGTGATCCATATTGTCTCGCAGCTACAAAGAACATCGCATTGCCCATTCCAAAAATTACAGAGATTAGCTCTGGAGCATATCTTTTAATCCCAGACTTATGCTTCCTAATAACCATATTTTGAGAAGGAGGTACTCCCTTTTAATCTTTACTTACAAATATCTAACTGCAAAATAACCGTGCCTACTTGGGTTGGGAGGGGTATGGCTTTTCTTTCGAAGAGTCTTCCACAGCCTGATACGGTATTGGTAATGTTTAATGCTAATTTTGCTGTTTGTGAAGCAGAACCTGCCATCTGAAAGTGATACTTTTCCTTCCACACATTTAACGTTTCTTGCAGCATTATCGTGGTAATGTTCTTTGCTTCTTCACACGCATTTCTTCCAGAATCACAGCGAATTCTATTCGTCAAACTACAATCCTGGTAAAGCTCAGCAAGAGTGATAGGATTCCTATTATTGCAAGAAGTTGTTGTACTTACCATGGCATTCAACATATGTGCTGCTAATTCTGACTCTACCACTTCTTCTCGAATATCTGTTTTATCATCAGACAAGCTAAAACGCAAAGCAAATAAGACTCCCAATGCTATGAGAATAACAACTATGACTAAACCCATGATTTCTGTTTGCGCTTTAGATGCCATATACATCAACCTCTAACACACCAAAATCATAGCTATGCTTTGTCGCATTATACAGTACTAAAGGATAAAAGGTTGGAATTTTTCTTGTTCTGTTTCCCGTAACATTGTACAAAGTTACATCTTCTTGTTGTCCAGGATAGATCTTATGAATTCTAATAGTACTATACTCAAAAATGGGAAAATAGTCTAATTGCCTTTCAGGGTCTTGCTGAAAAAGTGATTGCATAGCTTTTGCCTTGTGAAGATCAAAACAATTATCCAATTGAATACCTGTAATTGCGCATTCTCCTTCAGGGAGATACGCTATCTTCTGTGCTATGATAATTGACTTTAATTGCACGTTTTTTTCTGTTTCTTTTTCAAAGCTAGACTTTTGCATCAAGGTGTAAAATGATACTCCAAAAATAAGAAGGAAGAAGAACACTACTAAAATTGCGATCGTCTCAAACATTTTTACTTGTGCAGTGTTCATTTTTCAATTTTTTTGTATTTTTCTATTCTATCTTTATTTTTCTTCTTTACCTCTTTTTTTTCTCTTATTCTTTTTTTCAGGTTGCTATCTTCTCGCGAAGTTATCTTTTCTGCACTTTTATCGAGGTATCCCCGTATGGGGCATCCCCTCCTCTCTGTTTCTTCTTTTTGTTTCATCGCTCGACCTGAGGATAGCAACCTGAATTTCCTTAGTAACTCTTTTTTCCTCTTAATAGATTTGGGGGCAATTTTTTTGTATTTTTAGCTGGTTTTCTCTTCTCAATTGGGAAAGAGCGTTTTGTAACGTTGTTCCTCCACTGGTTATTTCTTCCTCAGCAAGGATCTGGGTCGCACTTTGCATGATTTGATTTAAACCATGATAATCTCCTTCTCCAAGAATAGGGTCATCAGTATTATAGATACATTGATTATTGATATCTTCCTTCTCAAGTTGTTCCATACGGTTTTGGAGCACTGCAGCAACCTGAATCAGCCTAGAAAATGTTGATCTCATATTACAGGAATACATTTGTTTATCTTTTGCAAATAACGCAGCATATATACTTGTTTCATCAAAAAAGTGTTGGGGAGCTTGAGGTCTCATATCAGAATTAAGTTGTAGTTTATCATAAAAAAGAAGCTGATTGTTCTCTATCATAACCATATTTGCTGCTCTTCCTTCAAACTCCCTATTGAGTTGCTGCACAAAGTCAGGGGGAAGCATGGTATTGTCTAAAACCAAAATTTTTGTAAAGGGCTCATTATCATAACGTATCGTTGATGCAGCGCTTACATTGAGCCATTGCACATCAAAAACCTCAGGAATATTTTTTTCAAGAATATTCTTCCATTGCCTACTTTGAGCAGAGTCATCATACACAATAACATACCTTGTTTTCTCACTTCCTGCAAAAAGGAGATTGGTTACTCGAAAGGGCATCTTCCATTCTTTGCTCCATAACAAAAGCGTAGTTCCTTCAATAGGATCTGATCCAAAAATAATTGCGTCCTTGTACTGCTGGGAAACATCCCGTACTCCATACGTACACAAGCATGTTTCATCACAACTCACATGCAAAGGAATTCTCGGAATAGCAATAGGAAAAGAAGACTCTTTACTCACTTGAGCTCCTACCAAAATTGCTTCAAGATCATTCATAAAACGCGCAGCATTCTTTTCTTCAGCAAAATCTTTCTGTCGTTCCACAAAACCAAAAAAGAAAACCAAGATGATTGCTCCTATGACTAAAACAAAGATCCAGTTAAACTGCACTTCTACTATTGCTTTGGTATTCATACTAGCTCCAAAGACTTATTTTTGTTGCGCTTCCTGTACCTTCTAAAAGCAAATCAACTCTTCCTCTTGTTGTCTCTACACACAAAATACCTTTTTGTGGCTGTTCCAACACTATTTTTGAAACTTGAATAGGAGTATCGCTCAAAGGCACTAAAAACACGTTCTGTTGCGAGCCACTTTCTAATGCATCAAGGATAAAAGGACTTATTCCAGGATACGTTTGTTCGTTTAACGCTTGGAGTTGATCATGATCCACAAAACAAATTTGCTCATATTCTGAGGACAATTGCAATTCCATTTTATCCGTGCTTCCATAATCTAACGCCATTGCTGAAATTTGTCTTTCCAATTTATTCTGTAGTTCAAGCAATGCAACCGTTTCCCCACGCTCAGTAAAACCCGTAATTGCTTTGTACCCATAGACCATAATCAGAGAGAATATTGCTATCGCAAGAAGGAAAATAAAAATTTGTCCAACAATCTGAGCTTTGGTGTTCATGGTTCCTCTTTTTTTATGTTTTTATTTTTTATAACTCTTCTTTTCTTTTATCACTTTCTTATTTATTCTTTTATTTTCTATTATTTTAAGTACCTCTTCTACATCATCTACAAAATAGAGCAGCTTTAAGTCTTTCCTATTATTGATAAGAAACTCTTTTCTGAGAGGATTATTCTTTAGCCAATCAAAAAGTCCACTCCAATATTGCTTATTTATACAAATGATGGGTACTGTATCAACAATGGAGGTCTGCATCAAAGCAAGATACTCAAATAACTCATTAAGAGTGCCATATCCTCCCGGATAAAAGATTAATGCTTCACTCTTGATGGACATGATAAAACGTCTTACAAAAAGAAAATGAAAATTCATTTCATGAGTAAAAATAGGATCTGTAATCCTTTCTTTCGTTAATAATCTAGCTTTTAAACCTAATGAAGGAGTTTTTGCTGCTGTTGCTCCTGTATTTGCAGCGTGCATAATACCCGGGCCTCCTCCACTCAAAATAGCATATTTTTTCTTACCTAATATCCCTGCAAGTTTTTTTGCATGTTTATAATATTCACTTCCATGCTTTACTATATGCGAACCAAAAAAAGAAATAATGGGTAATTTAATTTGGTTTAAGAGAGTTAAACCTTGATTTATCTCCTGCCGTGCTCTCTTGACTGTCCAATCAGTCTTTGCATAATATTCTTTATTTTTATGAAATGGTACCATCGTGATCTTTTTAACAATCTCTTTCTTTATTTCTGAGCACTCCTGCGGAGATTTGCTGGTCGTTCCATCCCAGGTTTCGCGAAATTCAGCCTGCATGAATCGGCAGAATTTCTGAAATTACTCCAAGGCAGGAGTGCTCATACTTGATTCAAATTTATCTTTTCTTTTTCATGCTCTGTAATTTTTTGAACGCATCTGCTTGAGGTTTTAATACTATTTTCCTTTTTGGTTTGGGTAATTGCTTGAAGGTGTCTGGTTTTTCTTTTTCCTTCAGCTTTTCGAGTGCTTTAAAGGTATCTTCTGATGATTTTTTTTCTGGGAGTTTTTCCCTCTTTCCTGTTTCTTCTTTCTTTTTTTCTTTCTTCAATTCTTCCAAACGCTTAAAGGGTCCACTCGGTTCACTCTTTTTTTCGTCTTTTTTTCTCTGCAAGTTATCAAGAGTAGCCCATTCTTTATCTTCACTTTTTTCCTTTGGAGGAGCAAAAGACCTTAATTGTTCGAAAACAGGCTTTTTCTGAGGGATAATAACCTCTTCTTTCTTTGGAGTTACCTCTTTTTTCTGTGGCTCCCATCTTTTTTCCTGTTTCACTTTTGGCATTTGTCTCTGTTGATAATATTGCCATCCATAATACGTTCCTATACCAATAATGAGCAAGATGAGTACAAGAATAAAAAACATGAACCAGCTTGAATTTGGATAAGAGTTAGGATCCAAGGGATCTGTTCCTGCATCTATTTCTTCTTTGTCATTCCAACCATCATTGTCTGTGTCAGCAGCAAAAAGATTTGTTCCATATTTCCATTCCTCAATGTTCATTAAACCATCTTCATCAGGATCTTCGAGTGCATCTTGTGGATTTTGAGGATCTAAGCCAAGACGCACTTCTTCAGTGTCAGGGATACCATCACCATCAGTATCAACACCTGAACTTGTCCCCGTAATCTTACAATCAGGATCATCCCTTGCATGCAATAAACACAAACCATCACCCTCAGCTTGTGCTGTACAATCCATATCATAAGGATTACATGTTCCCCCACCACAACCATCACCCTGGGAACATGTTCCTGCAACACAATCAGGATCAAGAGTAGTACATCCTTCTACACAACGATCATGAGCTTCACAAGTACATAATCCTGTAGCAACACATGCTAAGATTTCAACACTACAATCAGGATCTTGCTCACAATTTGCAGCGTTACAAACATTGTCTTGTTCACAACTTTCTGTAGTTCCAGCGCAATCAGGGTCCCCAGGAGCAGGACATCCTTGTGCACAAATATTTCCTCCCCTGCATACTGCAGCATCATCTAATGTTCCAGAACATTTTCCTTCCTCATTACAAAATAATCCTGTCATACAGTCTGTGTCACTTACACACTGCTGATTCCTAGCACATCTTTGTGGGCATAAACCACCACAACCCAGATCAGTACCCTCACAAGCACTTGCACATATCCCAAATTGACACAAACCAGAAACACAATCACTATTACCCACACAAAGCTGTCCCTCAACACATTTTTGCACACAACTCCCCCCACAATCAATGCCAGTTTCATCACCATTCTTTCTACCATCAGAACATGCTCCCACTCCACCTCGAGAAGCACAAAACCCACTCACACAACTACCACTTACACAATCAAGATCAGAACTACATGCACTTCCACTCACAGCACAATTGCTTACATCATACTGGCATGAGGCACTGCACCTGAGACTACCACTGGTAAAACCAAGAGAACTACAAGATTCATTACCGAGATTAGTGCCCTCACATGTTTCTCCTGTATTAATCACCTGATTTCCACAATTTCCTGTAGTACTGCCTTGGCAAGAACTTGTATTAAGACTACATTGCGCAGTACATCCTAAAGTTCCTCCTGTAAAAGGTCCTAAACCTGCACATTGCAATCCTTTAAAGTCAGTGCGATCACACAATTCAAAACGGTGCAAATCACGAGTTCCGTCACCGCACACTGCAATAGGAAGAGGAGTACATTGACTAATGTTATACTTACAATTGGGTTTGCATGACAATGTTCCTCCAGGGAATCCTAAGGAAGTACAAGTTTTCCCTCCTAATTCTGTTCCTTCACAGTCTTCACCAGAACTTACGATTCCATTACCACACACTGCAGACGTATTTTGTAAGCTCTGACAAACAGAACTGTTATACTGGCATTGACTATTACAAGATACGCTTGCACTTCCAGAAAATCCAAGCTCAGTACAGGAAGGCGATCTCCCGCCCAAGAAGGTTGTTCCATCACAAAACTCTGTTCCTTCCACTTGACTATTTCCACAAGTACCATTTCCAACAGCAGCTGCAGCTCTTGCAGTACACGTACCCGTATCAAAATTGCATGATGAACATCTCAATCCTGTTCCACTTAAACCAAAACTACTACAACTTTTTCCAGCAAGATCAGTCCCATCACACTCTTCAAAACCTTCCTTCACATTATTGTTATTACAAACACTCTGAGGAGGAGCAGTAGCACAAGCTGCAAAATCTACTGTACAACTTTGCGTGCAACTCACATCACCTGAGAGAAATCCATACGCACTACACTGCTTGCTCACACTTCCAAAATCAGAACTGTCACATACTTCACCCACATCTTTTACACCATTATTATTACAGCTCAAGGTCTGAGAACACGAAGAAAAATCAAGACTACAACTTCCACAACTTATACTTCCAGAACCTAAACCATATCCATCACACTGTATTGGAGTTCCTTGTCTGAACGAAGGAGAAGAACTTACATCACATACTTCACTCCCACTTATCCTTCCATCACCACAACCAGCACAAAAATCTCCAACTATCTGGCAGGCACCATTGCACTGTAGTGTTCCACTTGTGTAAGCAGGATTCCATGCACTACATGTCCTTCCACCAGTTCCAAATTGGGTAGTATCACACTGTTCAGTACTTTCTAATCTATTATTTCCACACACTTGACACTGACTGATATCTAAACCACCACAAGAACTTTGACAACGAAGTGTGCCTGTGGCACCACTTATTCCCAATAGTCCAAAAAAAGAAGAACAACTTGAAAATGGGAGTGCAGTCCCATCACATATTTCAATTCCAGAACGCACATTGTCACCACAACGCGCACAACGAACAGTATTTACTTCATCACAAGAAGCAGAACAAGCTCCTAATATTCCACTCGTAAAGCTGTCAAAATTACTACACGTCAATTGCCCATCGCCAGGAATACGAAGATCAGTCCCATCACACAATTCAAGACCTTCCCGAATATTATTACCACAAAGCACAGTTCCTTGGCAACCACTATAATCAAACTGGCATGTGCTCCCACACCGTATTATCCCACCACTATACCCTAAAGTTGAACAGGTTAATCCTCTCATATCAGTAATATCACATTCTTCACCAAGCGTATTAGCGTCACTATCAGAACATCGTGCACCTGCAGGCTGAGCAGAAGAAACAGTACACGCACTTAAATTGTATTGGCACGTTTGCAAATTACAGCCTAAGGTACCTGAAGTAAATCCTTCAAAATCAGCACAGCGCTGCGGTCCTCTCGGACGGAAGATAAATCCCGTACTTCCTTGTGCTTCACATTCTTCTCCAAAACCAAAAGTTCCATCACCACAACGCACGCTTCCTTCAACGCAAGGACCACAGACTCCACCACACTGATAAGGAGCACACTGCTCAGGCCTTCTTGTCACATCAACTGTAACACCATCGCTTTGACTCGTTGCAGAGTTTAACCCTAACTGATTTCGTGCAGTAACAATAAACTTGTACGTTTTTCCATCTTGCAAACTCAAAGGATTTCCCTGATGATCTTGGGTAACAATAAACTGTTCCCCTGTTCCCTGATAAGCTACAGACACATTATTAATAATTACAATTCCTCCTGTCTCTTCTAAGCGATACGTTCCACCACTCACTATCGAAAGAGGAGCTTGGTCTTCACGAGCATTCCATCCAATACGCAAAGCATTCGTCAATGCTGTAAAGCGTTCATTTTCCGGAGCACTTAACTCTGAACGATCACTCACATTGGACACTTGAGGAGGAGTATTATCATACAAAATTTGTTTTTCATGATCTACAGTAGTAATTCCAAATGTCGGCTGGCATCTGAAATAAAAAGTATTTGCTCCCAAACCTAATGAAGTTACTCTTGCACTATGCGTAAAACCCGCTGCACCAAAAGGAGTAGAGGGAGGATACGTATTTACTGACCAAACACAATTTGCACTTTGCGTTGTGCCAATAATAAAATCAAAAGGCAATTGGCTAATTCCTTCTGGAAGTTGTTCCTGTATCTGTAAAGGCAATGCTAAGTTTACCTCAAATGTTACATCATCACGATCATGAAGACGCGCAGGCTGTGCAGCACCTTCACATTCAACATAAAAAGTTTGTTCAGCTAAACCCGGTTGTACCATAATCTGTTGTAAGAGGAAAGGAAATCTTGGTGTTCGCGCTCCCATCCAAGAGCCCATTTGAGCAAATGAAACATCTTGCGTATCATACTTGCAAATGACAGGAGTATTGGTATTCACGCGTATGTTCCCCCTCAAGCGAGGATCTGAGATAATCGCAGGTTCAGGAACTAAAGTAATCTCCGGAATAGTATCATCAAACATCACTTCAAAATGTTCAACATGATAATCTTCTGCGCCATAATCACAAATAACACTCACATCATAAGGTTGTTGTTTACTTGCATTAGTTAAATCAATTCTTCCTGACCAGGTTCTTGCTCCTGTGCGTTGTAATAACGGAAGCACATCAAATTCCTGAGCAGCATCTTCTTCATCATACCCTTCTATAAGGCCATGCGTTCCCAAAAGCCAGATCTTATACACACATTGCTGGGCATCTTCGTGCACCGTATTAAAAATAGCGTCGAAGATTCTTTCAGAAGAAGCACCAAACTCAGGAAACTCAAATACAATCGTGTGAGCGCCTGCCATACTAAACCTACGCAATCCCCCATACTGATCAGCAAGCTGTCTTCCAAAAAGATCAATAGCTGCTACCTGTAGTTCATATAATTCTGCAGGAAGCTCTGGAAGATCAGATTCGAATGTCGTTGGAGAAATTTGTTCTAATGAGCTCGTGATATCATAAATCTCAGCAGAGCCTACAGCGCGATAATTTACCGTTTGTACCTGCACAGGTTCAGAAAAAATAATGGAGAGAAACAAGGGATTCTCCAGGGATGGGGTAGAAATCAAGTCCTCTCCATTTATTGACACACTTGTTAATTCAGGAGCTTGCACATTAACAAAAACAGTATAATTCACAGGAGGCATATACCTCTGTGCAGGAACTGTTCGTGCACGCGTAACCTCAACAAGATATTCTCCCTCAGTAAGTGTGGGAGTAACGGTGTACACTTTAGGTGTTCCTATTGCTTGCTGAGGTGTTGGTCTAAATTCTTGAACAGGATTATTTTTGTTGCGAATAACTACTTCATCAAGAACTGTATTCTGCGGAGCAAACGTAAGTCGTATCGTAGGAGTAAGATCTTCTGCAACCCATACTCCTTCTTGTTCCCTTCCTTGTTCAACCTCAAAATCAATTAAGGTCGGAGGAGTGCAATCATGGCACACTTCAACATTTTGACTCTTTATTACTTAAACATTCTTATGAGGATCTTCGGCATAAAAAAAGATCTTCCACGTTCCCGCTGCAAGCTGCTCTGGGAAAGCTTGTTCAAAAGAGTCCCCATCCCAAGATAAAACATATCCGTCAGTTAATCTCAACAAAGTGTAAGTGGTTTTTCCCACATACTGCTGTGAAGGAAGAGGCGTTGCATACTCCTGAGGATCACACCCAGACGGGTTTTGTGTAAAACAATAATACAAAGTATAATTTTCACCTGAACGAGAAAGTTCATCTCCGATCCTGCTTTGCTTATCCAAAATAAGAAGTTGTAAGTTTCTTCCTTCATCATTATCTACCACAACAATGCTAGAAGTAGGAGGAAAATAATCTGCAGCGCACGCGTGTTCATCAGCAAATCCATCACAATCATTGATATTTGCACCACTACTTCCACCTCGCACGGTTTCATCAATAAAACGATTTGCGTTTTTCACACAAATCCCTCTCGAGGAAACCCAACTACACACGGGAATACTGCACTGATTGATGCTGGGGGAACTTATAGTATGTTGAGCATTCTGTTGAGGGGTTGTTCCATACCTTGCTGGATCAGAAGAACCTATACATGTTTCAGGAGTTGTAAACTCCAAACACGTTGCAGTATCACATCCAAAAGCATCACCTGTTGCAGGATTATAAAAGCATGTTTGTTGAGGAGTAGACAAAGCTTGTGCACGTTCAGCACTACACTGATCAAAAATAAAATTAAATCCTGCTCTTGTTCTTGCAAGCTGGGAACCTTCACTATTACAATATTGACAATTGATCGTGTCAAGATTTTTACAAACACCAATTCCCAAAGCTTCAAAGCCAGGAACATCACTCCATGCACAATTTCCAGCTCCGCAATTATTTCTTTCACAAGCATCCCTTGTTTTATAATCATAACACTCCATGGACGGACTGTTTCTTGAGCACAAGTAGGTGTTCCATCACGTACGACACAAACACCAGCACTGCACAAAGGAGCAGCAGGCACAATACTATTTGAAGATGGATCACAGGACCATGCGCCATTTATTCTACTAGTATACGTATCTTCGATAAATGTTGTTTCAGGACCTGAAGAATAGCCTACCCATTCTTCTCTTACCGGATGCCACACTTCCTTTGTTCTCATATACTCTTGGTATTGTGTGCTAAAAAATTTGAAATAAAACCAATTATTTACACAAAAGGGGGTCGCACTTATTTTTCCCCAGCACTCTATATTTCCCACTTTTACACGTAGAGGAGAAGACGCAGGAGGACTTCCTGTTCCACCTCTTGGCTGTATGGTATAGGAATACTCCTGATCCCAGAGCACATCACTATCAATAAAACTTTTGGTAAAACTCTGCGGAGTTCCTCCTGTACAGTCAGGATGCTCGGGTGTTGTACACGTTTTAGTAATTTCATAATACTGTACATTACAACCATCAGGATAATCCCATTGCAGAGTTATCTTTTGTCTTCCCTGTCCTGCAAAAGCGATAACATTACTTGGTGGATTATTACATTCTCCACTTCCCGGAGGAATGATAACTGGAGGGGGAGGGGGTGTTGTACTTCCACATATTTCATGACAATTTGTTGGCGGAGTTAAGTCAAAACCCCAATTTGCCAGATCAGCAACATCGTAAAGCGTTCCTCCACAAGTCTGTGTACAAAACGTTTGATCACGAAAACGTGCTTCCTGATTACAAGAACCACCAGCTTGCAAAGGTTCTGACAAAGGAGGTGTTCTCGGATCTGATTGTACACAACAACAACCAATTCCTGAAGATTGTGATTGCACTACTGTTATTTGTATTAAAAAGAAGA
>JAGVYP010000034.1 GCA_018303205.1 Candidatus Woesearchaeota archaeon | reverse complement strand
CAGCGACAGGTGTAAATATCGCAGCCAAAGAATTAGAAGGCGCTTTAGTGGGTATGCCTTTGCTTTCTGTTCAAAAAGAAGAGGATTTGAAATCTATAAAAGCTCAAGTGCAAAAAGAAGTAAATGAAATTCTTATTGAAACGCAAGAGAAAGGAATTATTCTCAAAGCCGATTCCTTAGGAGGCTTAGAAGCTTTAGAGAGGATCTTGAAAGAAAAAAATGTTCCCATTAGGCATGCAAGTATCGGAAATATTACGAAAAAAAATATTGTTGATGCCGAAACAAATTATGAAACTGACCCATTAACTGCAGTTATCTTAGGTTTTAATGTCATGAGTGAAGTTCCTGCTCCTGATAAAGTAAAAGTGATCACGCATAACATCATTTATAGTCTTTTGGATGACTTTGAAAAATGGCAAATAGAAGAAAGAAAAAAACAAGAAGCGAAAGAACTAGAAACGGTAACGAGACCTGCTAAATTGCAAATTTTAAAAGGTTTTATCTTCAGACAAACGAATCCTGCAATTGTGGGCATTGAAGTATTAGGGGGAACATTAAAAAATAATGAACAATTGATGAATAAAAAAGGAGAAGCATTAACAACTTTAAAAGGTATGCAGCATGAAAAGAAAGCAGTGCAAACTGCAGAGAAAGGAAAGCAATTGGCAGCTTCTTTAACCAATGTTACGATGGGCAGGCAATTGCATGAAGATGATGTTCTTTATACAGTACTTTCTGAACATGATTTTAGAATCTTAAAAGAATATAAACAATTCTTAACAGCTGATGAAAAGCAAGTTTTGAAAGAGATAGCTCAGATCATGAGAGAACAAAATCCCGTATGGGGTGTTTAGAACAGTTTTTTTATTTCTCGAATATCATCAAAGATAAAATCAGGTTTTGCAGCAAGGAGTTTTTCTTTCACATTAAATCCCCAGCTTATTCCGATTGTTGTTACTCCTGCTTTTTTTCCTGCACGAATATCACCACAGGTGTCCCCAATAAAAATTGTTTTTGATCTGTCAAGATCATATTTTTTGATAAGGGATAACAAAGCGTATTCTTTTTCATGCACTCCCCCAATCAGTTCTAAGAAAAAATCAGATATTCCATACTCTTTTGCTTCTAGAAGAAGTTTTGAATAAGGATCTGAACTTATAACGAATAATTGAACTCCTTTTCTATGAAGTTCCTGAATTACCTCTAAAACACCATCAAAGAGAAAAGCTTCTTCTGCTTCATGTATTGCTTCTTCATAGAGCTTATCCTGTTCTTCCTTACTTAGTTCTGGCAGGTAGGTGTTCCAAAATTTCATGTAAGGAGTTTCAAATTTTTCTCGTATTTCTTCAAGAGAAATAGGTTTCTTCCCAAATTTTGTAAAGATCCTATCGCATACTTGTTTGAATGCAAATAGGTTATTGCTGAGTGTTCCGCTCCAGTCAAAAATAACAGCTTTGATCATTCTATCAAAAGAATTACCAAATATTTATAAAACCTCTTCTTCACCCCCTTAAGTATGTCAGGCCTTAAAAATCTAAAAGTTCTCAAATCGAAAGAGATTAAACAAATTAGGAATCTCATCAGGGAGCAATGGGGTGCAGAGCTTGATGAAAATCTTGTTTTTTTTCTGAATACCAAAGAAAATAAAGTTTTTATTACTAACCCTGAAATTGCCCAGATTCATTTTCAAAACTTTAATATCAACACGATTGGTTTGTATCTGGGTGAATTGCAGGAAAAAGATTTTAGGCCAAGCATTGAAGGTGCACAACTGATTGGAAAGACTGCTACTCAACATGTTCTTGAAATAGCAGAAGAAGAAGCACTTTCTTATCTTCAAGGAAAAGATTTAGAAAAAGAAACTGATCTTGAAGGTTATATTATTCTAAGAACGAAAAGAGACATTATCGGAACATCGATAAAGAAAGAAAATAAATTATTGAATTTCTATCCCAAAACGAGAAGATTGCCGTAAGATTTAAATATAGCATTCCTTAAAAAAGAGTGTGACCAAACAATCTTTGTCTGAATTCTTACCTTTACTTGTTGTAGTTATTGTTGCAATAGTAGGTTCATTAGTCATATTGAGTCCTTTTACGCCTTCAGAAACAAAAGTGGGGCAAGCAGCAAAAGGTGAGATTACTAAAGTTGGGGGAAATCCACAATATTCTGAGATCTCTTGGAAGGAGGAACGTAGTGAAGCATACAATTATCCAAGTTTATCAAGTCAGGATAGTACTGAGATTTCTGCATTTGTACCGAATAAAAATTGGTTTAAGGGGATGTACAATTCTCGATTTGATGAAGAAGATAATCCTCCAGAGGAAGAAACACCTGAAGAAAAAGCTAAAAGGATTGAATCAATTAAAGAAGAGTTAGGTTATTGGGAAGATTATTGGAAAAAGGTGGAAGATAACTATGACTTTTTTGAGGATAATGTAGGAGGTAAGCTTGATAAGTTTAAGCCAGATCCTGCAAAATTCAAAAATGATCCTCATGGACTTGCGAGAGCGCAGGCTAATTATGATCAAATTGTTAAACATATTAAAGAAGATAAGTTACCAAGATGGATTGGTGATGCATCTTTTAAAGAGCCTGAAATTGCTACAGACAGTTGGTCTCTTGGGCAACTTCTTTCGCTTGGTTCTATCGCTGATGGAAGTGTTAGTGGTGATGCTTTTGTATTTTTTCCAACGTATCAGTCTTTGGAAGAAAAACAACAAGCAGCTATAAGTAAATTATCTGATATTAATACAGCGTTAGATGGAACTGCTCTTGGGGGAGTACCCGGGGTAAGTGATATAACAGAATCTAGTGTTGCTATTTGTGAAAGAACCCCACCCTAAAAAGAAAAACTAACTCTTCCATAAGTCATCTCCTATCCAGTGTATATTCTTAATGACTTTTCCTGTTTTCATAAGTGAAACTTCTTCTCCTGTAAAGAGCATTTTTCCAACAGATAATGGTTTTTTATTTTTCTCGTCAACAATAACAACATACGAATCTTTCATAATACGTTCTTCAAGTAACAGGAGTGGGGTATACTCCTCAAGGTATGTTTTTGAGTGATCAAAAACAAGTAGATCATGTAAAGAATGCGAATCTTATGCATTTGCTTTTGATTGCGACAAGTTGTAACAATGCGTATTTTATAAGGCAAAATAATCATTATGCGATAACAGGAGATTGCCGTAAGTATCTGCTCAGCTCACCTTTAAATATAGTTTCCCTCTTAAGAGATGCTGATGACCAAAAAGAAACAAACAAGAGGGGAGGAAAAAAGGACTCCTGTGCAGGCTCTTCCTTCTAAGCTCATTTCTCGAAGAACAGCACTGGGCATTGCAGGAGGAACGACATTACTTGCATTGATAGGAGGTCGTCTATTATTATCAACAGAAGATCAAAAAAAGGAAGAATTCGATTATCTATTCTTTGGAGTCGATCATTACAAGACACCTACGGAAGATATAGTTCGTGTAGTAGAACTTTCAGGAGTAGAGAGGGTTGGTTTGGAAGGTCTTCCGCAAGGTGTTATTGACGATAAAGTGTATGCTGCATTAGAACCACCTTATCGTGCACATCTAGCGGCAAGAGAAGCATTATGGGAGGAGATAACTTCCTTTTTTGATCCTCAAAAAAATATGCAAACGATAAAAATACTTGGATTAAAAGGAGCTATACCTCAAGAAGAAGTAAAGGGACTATGTGAAAATATAGATGCAATAACTTTTTTGTTACTTAATGCTTATAGTTTTGCTTACTCTAACAGGCAAGTAGGGAATCAATTTAACTTTGTGAAACCTCTCCGAGAAAAAGGAGTTGAAG
This sequence comes from Candidatus Woesearchaeota archaeon, assembly GCA_018303205.1. Taxonomy (GTDB): domain Archaea; phylum Nanobdellota; class Nanobdellia; order Woesearchaeales; family JAGWAF01; genus JAGVYP01. The sequence continues at coordinate 39,046 of JAGVYP010000034.1, read as the reverse complement.
TTATTGGTTTAGAAGATCCAGCATTGTTTCAAGATACCTCCGAGATCATGGTAAATCGTCTTCTTCATTATTTTTTTGAAAATAAATATGCTTTTGTAGAGCATATGGACAGTTACGCATCTAAAACAAGCGATGCTTCTCTTCAAGCTCTATTTCGTTCTTTTGCTAGTAGTGCTGAATTTCTTCAGAACATAGCATATAGGGAAGGCATCGCAAAACATCCTGCATCTCATTATAGGGGTAATGGTTTTATCACTCATGTTTTACAAGAATTTGACACTATTGTTATAGAGGGAAGAAGCAGAGCATGGATGGAATATGCACAACCGTTTACTCCATTAGCTATTGTTGCTGGACTAGGTCATACATCTATTAATGAAGCTATAGCTCGTGTACAAGGGAAAAAATACGCTGAGATAAAAATAAATCGTTAACTCTTCCATAAGTCATCTCCTATCCAGTGTATATTCTTAATGACTTTTCCCGTTTTCATAGATAAAACTTCTTCTCCTGTAAAGAGCATTTTTCCAACAGATAATGGTTTTTTATTTTTCTCGTCAACAATAACAACATAGGAATCTTTCATAATACGTTCTTCAAGTAAAACAATGCCCGGCCTCATGATGTCTGCTCCATTGACAACGAATTTAACAGCTCCCATGTCAACAGTTACTTTTTTCAAAATATTTTTTTTTTGAAGAAATTTTAAAGTAGGGATTATTTTTTCATTTTCCAAGAAGAATGCTTTTTCATTATTGATGACTATAAATTTTTCATCTTCTATTTCTATTTTTTCTTTTTTGTCAAGAAAGTCTTCTATGCTATAATTTTCTTGAATTTTCTTATTCCAGGTGTTGATATCTGACTTACTCAGTGTTTTTCTTGCCAAGGAGTTCCACCTCTATGTTTTGGTTTTTATTTTTTATCATTTTTCTCATGGTTCTTGAAAGATCATGAGCGCTTTTGTCACAAAAAATTCCCAGGGTGCGTTCTGAGAGAAAACCGCTTTTCCGAAATACGATTTCTTTCTGATGGCAAAAGTCTTTGTTTATTTTTGAAAAAAACGACACTGTTTCTTTTTCTATTTTTATTTTTCCTTCAATAAAATCATTTTCTTCTATAAGTTTCTCTATTTCTTTTAAAGAGAAATCACAATGGACTCCTAGAATACATGTTCCTTGGGTTGTCATTTCTTTTTCTTTTGTGAATTCAAAGGTGCTTGCATGGCTTGCTTTCATATGAGGGTGTCCGTGACAGGTAAATTTCATCGTATGTGGAGCTCCAAAATATCTCCGTCTTGGAGTCTGTGGTCTAGTTTATGAAATTGTTGTCCTTCAAATTTTGCTGATGTTCCCCAGATTCTTGCAAATTTGAATTTGGTTACAAAATCCTTGTGTAATTTTTCACACACTGATCGGATAGTACTATCATCCTTTATGATCGTCCACGAGATCTATTTTGTTCAAAACCGTAATTGCAGGAGTATAAATCTTATTTCCTTCAATAACGTCGATAAGTTGTTCTGGGGTGATATCACTTCTTATGAGAATTTCACCATTAACTAATCCCATTTCTCGTGCCATAGCTTCGATGGTTTCTTTGTCTATAAAATGAAGGGGAACTGTATTTCCCACTAAGATGCCTCCTCGTGATTTTTTGGTAATTTTCACATCAGGCTTTTCTTGATTTAATCGTACTCCTGTTTCATACACCTCGTTAAGCAAAGCTTGATGGTGTTCGGGATGGAACACGTCAATAATGATCAGGATCAAATCTGCGTTTCTAATGACTTGGAGTACTTCTTTCCCTCTTCCTTTTCCGCTTGCAGCTCCGTACACGATTCCAGGAACGTCAAGGATTTGAATTTTTGCGTGATTGTATTCGAGAAGTCCTGGAATAACACTTACTGTAGTAAAAGCGTATGCTCCTACGGGTGAATTTGCGTTCGTTAAGCTGTTCAAGAGGGTAGATTTTCCTACTGAAGGAAATCAGAGAAGAACGACGGTAGCATCTCCTGATTTTCGTACGGTAAAACCCTCACTACCTCCCCCTCCCTTTCCCCGTGCTGCTTCTTTTTCTTTGAGTTTTGCTATTTTTGCCTTGACAAGACCTATGTGGAATTGGGTTCTCTTATTGTACTTGGTTTTTGCGAGTTCTGCTTCAAATTCTTTTATTTTTTCTGAAGAAGTTGCTTTTTTTCTTTCTGCTATTTCTACAGCATCTTTCTTTTTTCCTTTTGCTAATGCTTTATTCTTGCTCATCTCTTGCTAGGAAACAGTCTTGTTTAAAAAGCTTTATTGTCGCTTCAGTCAAAATCTTCTCTTTGTTCTTCTGTTCTCTTCTTAGATTTATTTTTTGATGCTGTACCATCTTCGAGCGAAGTAATTCTTTACGTCTATGTATCGCTGAGGTCCCGAAGGGAGCAACCCCTCCAGCTTGGTCTATCATATCAGACAAATCGCTCGACCTGAGGACGGTACAGCGTGTTTTTCTGTAACAAGCTTTAAATAAGATCTCTGATTGAATAAGTGTATGATCCTTTCCCTTTTAGGAACATTTACTGATGGTCTTTCCACCTGGATGACCCGTATTATCGTAGCAGTGATTATTGTTCTTATTGGCTTTATTATTGGAAGAATGTGTAAAAAGTTAGGCTATCATGCTTTACATGAACTTGAGTTGAATGAGATGCTCCATCGTGCAACACGTTTAGAGATAAAAGGTGAAGAACACCTTTCCAATGGGCTCTCTTATATTATTTCTATTTTTGCTATTATCCTTGCATTAAATCAAATAGGTGTTACTACAACCGTTGTTTATGTTCTCATTTCTCTTCTCTTGGTTGTGCTCCTCATGGTTTCTCTCATGAGCATTAAAGATTTTATTCCTAATGTCTTTGCAGGCTTTAAACTTTCTAAAAAAAAACTGTTTAAAGAAGGGGATCATGTTACCCTAGGAAAGATCGAAGGAACCGTTCTCCAAGTATCTCTTGTTGAAACACGATTAAAAACAAAATGTGGCGATCTCATCGTTGTTCCTCATCAAACTGTTCTCAAAGAAAGGATCATCACACATTAAACTGCTTCTAAAATGCTTACAATGTTAAAAAGCTGAGTTCTTGTATAAGATTGTAAATTCATGTCTTCACTGATTTCTTCAAGTGCATTCACGATTTTACTAATACTCAAGCTTGATTTCCCCTTGGTTTGTAAATCGGTAATAATCTGCATAATTTTCTGTTTCATATTTTTAGGAAGATTGGTGTCTTCTTTGAGTTCTTCTAGTGCAAGAATTGCTTCTGCAATGGCGTCTGTCATCTTCCTCACTTCTCCTCTAGTTTTCCAACAACGATTTTGCGTAAGCTTTCTGCTTTTTCTCTGAGCTGTTGTTCTTGTTTTTCTAAGGTGCTTATGCGTAGTTCTACCATTTCTTTTTTTTCGCTGAGTTCTTTTTTAAGGGCTTGTTGTGTTGTTTTGACCATGATATTGCCTACTATCTTGTATGCTTCAGGTGTGTTTTCTAACTCGGTAAGTGCAGATTCAATTTCGTTTAATTGGCTCTTAAATTGGTGTTTCTGCATGAGGAGTTGCTGAGCATTTTGCTCAATTAATTGGAGCCTTTGTAATTGTTCTTGCGTATCTTCTTTGCTCATAGGAATTTCCTCATTTTGGTATAAATTTTTTCTGCTTGTTGTATGGAAGTAGTGTGTTGTTGTATTTTTTTTGAATTTTTTCCTGTAAGTGTCATCTGAATTTTGTTTCCTTTCTTTTTTTGTTGGATCGTTTGCTCAGGAAAATCGTTATGGTTGAGAATCTTTTGCAGGTCTTTCGGGATAGTAACCTTGTGATTCATCGTGCTTTGATATGGGTTATGGTAGAACGTGACTTATAGAGCATTTTGCTTCCACAATAAGGGCATCGTATGCGTTTGCCCATATTTTCTATGCCTATTTTTTTACTGCATTGGAAACAGGTATAGTTTACCATTTTAAGACTCCTCTTGAGTTTCTTCTATAACTCCTACCACATCTTTATAGGTGCTTGATTTTTCTTTTTTTGAAATGATTTCAATATCTTTCTGTGTACCCTGTTCAATCTCATCTGCTTTTTTGCTTGGTTTTTCCAAGGTATAAGCTCTATTGGTGAATTTTGCAGAGCATTTCTTGCATTCCCAGATTCCTGCGGATGATCTTTTGACAGAATGATAAGCACAATAAGGGCATTTGTGTTTTTGTTTCTGGAGAATTTCTACAGCTGCGAGTCGTTCTCGTAGTGTTCTTCCATAACGAGCTCCGAATCGTTTGATGGTCTCAATCTGTTTTTTTTCTTCCATGGTAAAATGGGGCTGCCCAGACTTTCAAGGTGCTGGACCTTTTTGAACTGGGGTCGTCTGGTCCCAAACCAGAAAGGATGAACCAAGCTACCCTACAGCCCCTCTCCTCTCTGGAATGACCACCTCTTTAAAAAGCTTACTCTTTTGAAAAGGAGCACTTTCGGTTTTATTCAACCTAATCACTCACTAACCGGATCGTAAGTTTTTGTTTCTTGAATTTTTCTTGGTCTTCCCAGTTCATTGAATTCTCCGAATGTGAGGGTTACTCTATGAAGAATAGCATGCTCGATTCCTAGGGGCTCATAATGTAATGAACGAATAGTTCCGCAACGACTACCATTTAAATTATGAAAGTCTCCTTCATAATTCGCTTTTCCTAAAATGAGTTCAATATCATGCTGACTCGTAACATAGCTATACTGAAAAAGTATTGCGACATCTGATTCAACAGCTACAAGTTCTAAAGTTCTTTTTCTTTCCATTTTTATTCATCCTCTCTAATAAACATAAGACTTGTTGTTAATAATTAAAGATTAACATAAAAAATTAATCTTTTTACCAAAATATTTATATATAACTGTTAAATATATGGATTCATGGACAAATTAGACATAAGTATCTTGCAGGTTTTAGACTGGAAGGGAAGAACTCCCATAAACAAGATCGCAAAGCAAGTCAAATCAAATAAGGACGTTGTAGCGTACAGAATTAAAAAATTGGAAGAGCAGGGTATTATCAAAAGATATTTTCCCGTTTTGGATATGTACAAGTTAGGTTATCATACTTCAAGATTATATTTTGATATGGAAGAATTAAGTGAGGCAGAAGAAAAAGAATTTGTTCAGTTCTTAGATATAGAAATCAATGCAGGCTTAATCTTTAGAATGGATCGTCAATACCTGTATGGTATTTTTCTTTGGAAAAAATCAGTGTACGATATTGAAGAAGTAATAAAAAAAATCAAGAGAAAACTTGGAAAAAAGCTTGTCAGTTATCAACATACCATCATCTGTACTTTTCGTCAATATCCTAAAGATTATTTGTTTGGCAATTCCCATCATGAACTGCAACGTTCGTTAGAGCCAACAGAAAAAGTGCAATATGATGAAATCGATTTTAAAATATTAAAACAATTAGCAAATGATGCAAGACTTTCAACGGTACAAATTGCTCAAAATTTGAAGATACCTCAAACGACAGTTTCAAATAAAATAAAAATTTTGGAAAAGAAAGTGGTTATCCTAGGTTATCGGGCAGAAATTGATTTCATCAAATTAGGTTTCATGAATTATTTTTTAGAAATTTATCTGGAAACTAATGAAAATCTCAATAAAATTGAAGCGTGGGCAAATCAAAACAAAAATGTGGTATGGCTGCAAAAGATTATAGGAACCTGCGATATCGAAATTGAGGTTGAAGTCAAAGACAGGACAGAGTTAGAGTCCTTACTCAACGAACTAAGGTCAAAGTTCAAAAATATCAGGAAAATCATTTTCTTTTCTCAAGAGTACAAAAAACTGACTTTTTTACCGTAAACAGAATAAAATACGCCGGCGCAGGGAGTTTCAAACCAACGGTAAGACCGAAAGCTTTTTGAACCCTGACATCCCAAAGGATACAAAGCTCTCAACTTTGCGATATACCGGGTTAACCGACGCCGGCGTATTTTTTCTTTAGATTCAAGTCTTCATATATCTATCGACGAGAAAGTTGAAACGCTAAAAATTCCACCATTCTTTGAATGGTGGTTTACTTCGTAAACCATGAAGGAATATGTGGAATTTTGGCGTGCTCAAAAACCACTATTGAACCACTATTGATAGTGGCATGTCGATACATGCCACCAATCATAGATTGGTGGTTTTTGACATGTTTTCGATATTTCCATTGTTTTTTTCAAAGAAATTGAAAGTATTTTCCTATTTGAACATTTTCTCCGAATAGTTTTCAGAAAAAGCTTCCAAACCTTTATATAACCCTCCTCCTCCCTTTTTGTTATGGATAAAACCCAGAAATTAGACGCTAAACAGCGTCATAACTTAAAGAAGTTTGTTAAAGATCTTGAAGGTTATAGAGGACGGCATACTGAATTAGTTACGGTATACATTCCAGCTGGATATGACATCAATAAAGTGAATACTCAATTGGCTCAAGAGCAAGGTACTGCAACCAATATCAAGTCTACTTCTACGAGAAAGAACGTTACTGATGCGTTAGAAAAGATGGTTCAACATCTTAAGCTTTTCAAACAAACTCCTCCTCATGGTCTTGCTGCTTTTTCTGGAAATGTAGCAGAACGTGAAGGTCAGTCAGATGTAAGAGTCTGGAGTATTGAGCCTCCTGTTCCTTTGAATTTGAGAGTGTATCGTTGTGATAAAGAATTTGTTTTAGAACCTTTAAAGTCTCTTTTGGAGTCAAAGGAAGTCTACGGCTTAGTTGTCTTGGATAGAAGGGATGCGATGATTGCTTTGTTGAAGGGAAAAACCATTATTCCTCTTACACAAACGCATTCCCATGTTCCTGGAAAAACGCGTGCAGGAGGACAATGCCTTTCTTATGATACCCATGTTCAACTTGCAGACGGTTCTCTTCTCACCATGGATAAGCTTCATAATCCACTCATTGTAAAATCAGCGCAATTTAAGAATTTTACATTAGATGATTCTCGCATAACAGGAGTATTCAAAAGTAAGAAAAAAATATACAAGATCATAACTAAATATCCACGCTTGGAAATCCAGTCTTCTAAAGATCATGTTTTTTTTGTGGCAAGTGATCAAGGTATTATTGAAAAAGCTTCTGAAGAATTACAGGTAGGAGATCATTTGATCATGCCTGAAAAAATAAATGTTAAGGGAGTTCGTCAAAAGATCAATGCTCTTCAATATTATAACGGATTTATTCTTAACAAACAAGGTCAAGAATTTATGAAGAAACGAAGACAGGAAAAGAATTTAGACCAGAAAGTTCTAGCAAAAAAGATCGGATTAACACAAACTGCTATTTCTGTAACTGAGCTTGGAAAGAGAAATCTAAGACGAGATACCCTTCAAAAAATCTGTAAAGCTCTTGATATACCTTTTCATGATTTTCTTGAAAAATATACCCAACCTTCCCTCTACAGAAACATAAAACTTCCTGAAGTATTAAATAAAGATTTTGCTCAATTTTTAGGTTATTTTCTAGGCGATGGCTCACTTGAAAAAGATCGTATTACTTTTTTTGAACAGGAAAAGGAAGTAGCTCTCAAGTATAAGAAAAAATATGATCATTTTTTTAAAATATATTCAACATACGCATTTCGAGAAAGTAAAAATTATCATCAGATACGATTTACAAGCAGACCTTTGGTAAGGCTAATACAGGAAGAATTTCCAGAATTGAAAAAAGCGGTAAATTCTGAAATCCCCAAAAAAATTCTTCTTTCACCAAACAAGATTCTTGGAGCTTTCTTAAAAGGATTTTTTGATGCAGATGGTTATGTCAACTTAGAAAGAGGAATAGGTTTAGGTATCAACAACAAAAAATTAGCTCAGCAGATTCAATTAGCGCTGTTGAGGTTTAGTGTTATCAGTTCACTTCAGGAGTATGATAACCGAAGAAATCCTTATAGTGATAATCCTAGGTTTACCGTATGCATTACTGAAAAAAAGTCCTTGCAATTCTTCAAAAGAGATATCAATTTCGATGCTCCTCAAAAAATAAGAAAATTAGAACAAGTAATCAATGAAAAATCTAACGTCACCAAGACTAGACAATTAATTGTTCCTGGAAGTATAATAAGACAAGTGATTGAAAAGGCAGGATACAACATGCAAGATTTTCCAAAAGTTACTAATTTTTTCAGAAATGAAAGAATGATAGGAAAGGAAACCTTCAAAAGCTCAATTTTAGGATATATCCAGGATAAAAAATTGTATAACAAACTGAAGGAATTTCATGATTATCCTTTTATTCCTGTTAAAATAGAGAGCATAGAAAAAACAGGTAGAACAACCCCTATGATGGATATATCTGTAAAAAATCAAAATTTCATAGCAAATGGAGTCTTCGTGCATAATTCCAGTGTTCGTTTTGCACGATTAAGAGAAGGTGCTAAAATTGAGCATTACAAAAAAGTTGCTGATTACATGAAAGAGCAGTTTCTTCCTATGGCAGGTTTGAAGGGGATTATTATTGGGGGTCCTTCTACTACAACTCAGGATTTTTTGAATAAAGATTATATTACGGGAGATCTGAAAAAAAAGATTATTGGTGTTAAAGACTTAAGTTATACGGGAGAGTTTGGTTTGAATGAGCTTGTGGACAAGAGTGATGATCTTCTTGCTGAGGAAGAAATTGCAGACGAAAAAAAGATCATGCAAAAGTTTTTTACCTTGCTTGCAACACGAGAAGGAATTGTATCATATGGTGAAAATCAGGTGATGGCCTTTGTGAAACAAGGGGTTGTGGATACTGTTCTTTTATCAGAAGATTGTCCGGATACTGTTATTGAACAATTTGAAGTAGAAGCAGAAAAGATGGGTACGCAGGTAAAGCTTATTTCTACAGAAACACGGGAAGGTGTACAATTGAGAGAAATGGGAAGAGTAGCTGCTATTCTTCGTTATGAGCAAGTGCAGAGTTAAAGAGGATTGCCTTGGAGCAAGACCAGAAAATTGAGCGATTCCTGGAGTGAAACGGAAGGCACTAAAAATCAAAGATTTTTAAGTGCATGCAGCTCAATTTTCGCAAAATCTGAGAGGGACGCTCAAAAAATCGAAGATTTTTGAGCCGCGAGAAACTCGTTTCCCGCGGAGCAGCAAATCTCCGTAATCCGATTTAAGTAAATTATGGTGCAGTAGTTTTTTAAATAACCTTAGCTTTCTTTTTTGAACATGCAAACAACTTATGAATTAGAGACACAGCACTCTGCTGCTTCATTATCTGATCGTTTATTGACTTCTCGTGTAGGAAATTGGTCAACTGTTGTTGTTATGGAAGGAGCATTAACATTAGGTTATTCAATGGGTTTTTTCTATCAACGTCCAGGAGAATTTGCTGCAGCTGTAACAGGGGTAACTCTTGGTGGTTTACTCATGGAAGGATGTGAAATAATGGAGCACAGACAAAAAACACGAGTTCCTCATCGAATGAAATGTACAGATCAGATTCTTGATTTTCTTTTAGGATGGGCTTTACCTTCTAACACTAAAGAATCAGAGCCATAAGTATAAAAACTGCTTTCTTTTTCTTTCATCTATGGACATGGTAGAAGAAGCATATAAGGGGTTGTATCCTGAAAAAGAATTTACATTCGTAGCAAATGTGAATTATTCTGGTCATTTTAAAGGTTATAATGCAAATGTGTCTTTGCGTTCTCAACATCTTACTTTTAAGTTAAGCAAACAATGGAGGGGAGTAAGCAAAGATATCAAAATAGGTCTCTTACAAGAATTATTGTCTAAACTTTTCAAAAATAAAACAATAAAAACGTACAACATGGAAGTCTATCATAATTTTCTCAAACATGTACATATTGCTGTTCCTAAGGATAAGGTAGATACTGTTCTTTTAGCCCATTTTAACAGTGTAAATGAAAAATATTTAGGAAACATGTTAGACAAGCCTAATCTTGTCTGGGGATCCTATTCAACACGAAAACTGGGAAGTTATGATTATGGTTCTGATATGATTACGATAAGCAAAGCCTTACAATCTGATGAAGAACTGCTCGAATATGTTTTATATCATGAGATGTTGCATAAAAAACATAAGTTTTCCCATAAGGCAGGAAGATCCCATTCTCATACCTTTGCATTTAGGGAGGACGAAGCAAGATTTGAAAATGCAGAAAACTGCGAAAGGCGATTGAAGTATTTGCCAAGAAAACCTCAAGAACAGAAAAGAGCATCACGAGGATTATTTAGGTTTTTTAGAAGGTAATTCTCTTTATGCACGTCGTCGCAACGACCGAACGAATGTGAGAGTTTTTAGATTTGAGAAAAAGAAAGGAAGAAGCCGAAGCTTCTGACCAAAAATACGGAGTGAAAAAGCCCCGAAAAAAGAAAAGATTAAGAACCTATCCCAGTTGGTGCGTGAGAATCATTGCCTTGTAGCAAGATCACAAAATCGAGCGATTGGTGCAGCTCGATTTTGGTAGTATCTGCGATCAAAGGAGCAGCAAGTCTACGCAATGATTCTCACCTAGTGAGATAGGCTCTAAGTTGTACATGGATTCAAAACTCCAACAGTTTGAACTTCCTTCTTCCAAGGATCAGCTGGAGGTTCATTATCATCTTCTCCAAATTCAAAGAGGAATATCCAACTTGTGGTATCTGGTTGATTTGGATCGTCATCGCCATACCATCCTGGAGGAGCTTGCTCTGGATCTGGGAGGTAAGGGTCTGATTCATAAAAGTCTGGATCTGGACCATAGTGAATAGATGTAGGAAGTCCTAATTTTGTTTCATCTCCGGAAACGCTAAAATCACATTTACATTCTGGTTTTGAACATCCATGCTGTTCACCCTTTTTTCTTGAAGTTTTAGTTGTACCGTCCCTATAAAAAGAAGTAGTCAACTCATCTACCCTCCAACACTTATCAGGTTCACCACATTTATTAGGAACAGTCTCTAAAACAAGTTGACCACCAAGCTTTAGTGAATCTACAGGATTTAAATATACAATATTTGATAAATCTTTATCTGAATCACAACTAAAATAATTTTCTGGTTCATAGAACCTATCTTGTGTTAGATATACATCTTCTGTTTGTGAAAATTCTCCTTGCGACGTAGAACTCGTAGCATATTTGGCTTCACCAACGAGATCATCAGATGAACCTACACGAAAAGATTGTGAATTTCCAGTGGTAAGGATAACTAAAGATACTATAGCAACTATAGCAACAATTGAAAGGACAATAAAATTGGAGCTGTTTTTCATGATATAACACCTCTGTTCTATGGGATTTCAAGTCTTAGACTATTTTAATGTTTTGTTTTTCCAATAAGCAAAAGGGAAATAGAGGAAGTTATTAGGGGGGCTTTTTCGTCGTTCGTAGTCTCAAATCTAAAAATTGGGTATGGCCCTCTATTCATCTTATCATAACTCATCTTTATAAAAAAAGCTTTTTTTATCACGTTATGAAAACAAAGTTTTTCCATTTGATTATGGTCTTTCTTATTATTTTATCTATTCATATCTTTGCAGTTTTTTATGATCTGTATTCTGGTGAAGTGCTCATTGATATTCCACAGCATCTTCTCGGTGGTCTATTCTTAGCTATGATTTTTGTGTATACCGCTCAAAGGCATGATTATTTTTCCTCAAAGCCCTCTTCTTTTTTGTTTATTTTTTCTGTTCTAAGCTTTGCTCTTCTGGGTAGTTTTGTCTGGGAGATTTTTGAGTTTTTGCTTTGGATTTCTTTACCCGATCTTTCAGAACAGTTGAAATGGTATTCTCCTGATATTTTGGATGCCTTAAGCGATATGGCAGCTGGTTTGCTAGGAAGTGTTTCTTTTGTAGTAATTACGAGCATTATCAAAAAAAGAAAAAAATTCTAATTACCAAATTGTAAATTTAATTTAACACTTGTAATTTTATTTTAACAATAGAAATCTTTATATAGTAGTGTCAATATTATTTAACAGATGTTAAAATTATTTAACGATTTAAAGCCATTTTTTAACGATAATTATAGAAGAATCCATGTTCGGGAATTCGCAAGACTACAAAAAATAAGTGCACCCACAGCATCAAAGCTCTTAGAAGAATACCACCATGAAGGCGTGTTAAAGAAGGAAATAGATAAGCAGTATTTCTATTATTATACCGATAAAGACAGTCCTGTTTTTGTTGATATCCAAAGGATATACTGGAGACTTATGTTTGAAAAGTTAGGATTGCTTAAGGTTCTTTCGAATGAATTTTTTTCTTCTGTCGTCATACTCTTTGGTTCATTATCAAAAGCTGAAGTAACACCAAATTCAGATATTGATCTTGCCATCTTCACCCCGACAAAAAAAGAGATTTCTTTGAATACTTTTGAAAAAAAATTAGGTAGAACAATACAGCTTTTTATCTTCAAAAATAAGGACGATGTAAAAAATAAGGAGCTCTTAAATAATATTCTGAGTGGATATAAACTCAGGGGGGTCTGGTCATGACAGATTGGACAGCGTGCATAAAAACAAGAATAGTAAAAAATGTTTCAAAAGATGTTAATTTCATAAAATCTACAAAAGAAATTGCACAGCTAAAAATAGAATCTGCAAATGCACTGCCTGAGCATCTTTTCATAGGAAAAATTATCCTCCTCTATGATGCTTTAAGAGAATATCTTGAATGCGTTGCAATGGAAAAAGGCTTTAAGATTTACAATCATGAATGTTATACAGCGTTCTTAAAAGAGATTCTTCACTTTTCCATGGAAGGAGATATTTTTGATAATGCAAGAAAAGTAAGGAATGGTATTAACTATTATGGAAAAACGGTTACTCAAGAAGAGGCATCCCAAATGCTCCTCGATTTGAAGGTCTTGATTGAAAAATTCAAAAATTAGACCGGATAAGGGCTTTCCTAAATTTCCACCGCAATATTTATAAAGAAACCCATGCCCACGGGTAGAGAGGAAGAGTCTATGACCGAAGGAAGTACAAAACAAGCGTCTATTGGAACTTTAAAGCCAGGTAACTATGTGGTTATTGAAGGTTTTGCTTGTAAGGTTGTGGATACACAAACTTCAAGGCCAGGAAAGCATGGTCACGCAAAGGTGCGTTTAACCGGTGTTGGTCTTATTGATGATAAAAAAAGGGTTGTTGTTCTTCCAGGTCATGATAATATTGATGTTCCAGTCATTGAAAAGAAAACAGCTCAAGTCTTATCCATCCATGGTAATAGTGCTAATGTCATGGATTCTGAAACATATGAAACTTTTGATATGATCATCCCAGAAGAGTTAAAGACAGAATGTAAGGAAGGATCAAACATTTTATACTGGGTTATTTTAAGCGATAGAGTTATGAAGCAAATAAAACCCGATTAGGTGAAAACACATGGTAAAATTTCATGAAGCAGATGTTCGTCTTTTCAAAAATAAGTTTGTTTGTAAGGGCTGCAAGTCTGTACTTAAAACATCGATGGCTAAGGTATTGGCAAAGAAGGTAACGTGTAAAAATTGTGGTGCCCACAACTTTAGACCAAAACGAAAGAAATAAACCATGGATCCTGAATCAATTGCCGCAATTATTTTTGTTATTCTTCTCAGCATTTTTATCTTTCAAAAAAGAAAGAAGATTCAGTGGCAGGGTTTTTTTCCTCTTTTCTATTTTGCTATGCTGAGAACAAAGCTTGGTTTATCTTGGATGGACAAGCTTGCAACAAAATGGCCGAGAACTATCAAAGTGCTTGGTTTTATAGGTATCATTGTTGGTTTTATAGGTATGGCTTTGCTTGCTTTTGAGTTATTAAAAAATCTTACTGAGCTTTTTGTTCTTGAAAAAGCTGTTCCGGGTGTAGTTCCTGTTTTGCCGATAAAGGCTGAGGGTATTTTCTATGTTCCTTTCTTTTATTGGATCATTTCTCTCTTCATTATTGCAACTGTGCATGAGTTTTCCCATGGTGTTGTTGCCCGTGCTCATAAGATTCCTGTTACTTCAAGTGGTTTTGCTTTTTTAGGAGTGCTCGTTCCTATTATTCCTGCAGCATTTGTTGAGCCTGATGAAAAGATCATGGGAAAGAAAAAGGTTTCCCATCAATTAGCTGTTTTTGCTGCTGGTCCTTTTTCAAATATCATTCTAGGTTTTCTTTCTTTGGGTATCTTTGCGCTTTTAGTGTACGGCGCAGTCAACCCTTTAGTAGAACAAACCGGTGTTGAGATTACAGGATACTATCTTGTTGATAATGTAACAAGTCCTGCTGAAGATGCTGGCGTGCATGTAGGAGAAGTGGTTACCAAGATGAATGGCAAGGAAATGAGAGAACTTGAAACTTTTCAAGATTTTCTTGATGAAGAAGTCAAAGCAGGAGAAACCATTGCTCTTACAACAAATAGAACAACGTATCAAATTACTTTAAAGGAAAAGCCAGGAGATGGCGATGATCCCTACTTAGGAGTGTATGTAAAACAATCTTCTGATATCAAAGAAGAAGTAAAAGAAAAATATGGCTCATGGCTTCCTAATATCCTTATTTGGATTACGGGCTTATTTTATTGGCTTTTCTTGCTCAATCTCGGTATTGGCCTTTTTAATTTGGTTCCTTTAGGTCCTATTGACGGTGGCAGAATGTTAAAGACAGCTTTAGAATGTATGATGAAAGACAAAAAGAAAGCTCATGCCATTTGGAAATACATTTCTTTTGTCTTCTTGTTTACTCTTCTTATCTTGATGTTTTATGGCTTTTTTGGATAAATAATCTTTTTTTATACAGCATTCCATAATTCTAAAAAAAACTTTTTGTAACTTTCATACGTTTGTTTACTTTTAATTACGATAAGAGTTGTTTTAGGTTTATAAATAAAATGCATCACATGATCTTTGAAAATAAATATCCCCGTAGGGAATGCTTTATCAACAAATCTTCTTTCAGAGAGCCTATATCTTGGGTATTGATCCCTTATTTTTTTTTGTAAAGACTTTTTTGAAAGCAGCTTTACTCTTATTCCCTTCTCTACTCTTTTTGCATGATGATTTATAAAAAACAAACGCAATTCTTCTGAAGAAATTTCTTCATCAACGGTAAACACATAATATTCTTGACCTCTTTGCATCATCTCTAAAATTTTATTAAAAACGGTTTTGATACCTTCAAAACCTTCATAGACAGCTGTTGTTTGTGTTTCTTCCGTTATTTGTTGCTTTGCTATTAACTCAGGTATTAACTTTCCTATTTTATCTTCATTTTCTTCAAATTTCCTTTTTTGTTTTATGAGATAATCTATAATTTTTTTTGGAGAACCAGGCTGAAAATATTTTATTTTTCCTTTGATAACATAACTTGCTAATCCTTTTTGAATCAGTTTTTCAAGAATTTCATAGACTTTAGAGCTAGAAATATGAGAAGTATCAATAAGAGGTCCAGTTGTTGTTTCTCCCAACTCAAGCAGAGCAAGATAGACGCGAATTTCTCCTTGAGTAAATCCTGCTTGCTCTAAAATGTGTGTATCCATACATACAAGAAAATTGAGCTTCTATTTAAAACTTTGCAACTACTCCTCATCAAGGGGGATATAAGTTTTATATAGGTATCTAGGTTCTTATAACTATGACTTTAGAACGAGATTTTTTTAGAATAAAGCAGCCATCAGCTCATCTTCATGCCGCAGTTCCTACATCTTTAGATAAAAGAATTATAACTCAGATAGCTGCTCGTTTAGTAGATAATGGTTTTCAGATAGAACCTGTAATTCTAAGTCTTGGTTGTGATTTAGCTTTTATTGCTTCTCAGTATTTAACAACAACAGATAATATTTCAAATCGAGCAATGCAACGACGCTATGATGATGCACACGCATTTCTTAAAAAATATAATGTACCATTTCTTCTTGAAGCGGAATATAGAAGAGCTGAAGCTATTTTAGATCATCAACAGTTAGCATCATTAGATACAGGAGAAGAAAGTGGAGGACGTTTAATGATAGAAAATAGATCTCCAAAAAATTATAGAAAACATGATGGGGACATTCATCTTGACATAGATTTTGTTAAAAATCAAAGGTTAATTGATGAATTAAGGAGTTTAGGTTTTTGTTATGTTGTTTGCGTAGAAAATGGAAATCTTGTTGCTTCTCTCACTATACAATTTGAAATAGCTAGATTTTCTAGATCTAGCAACTCTGATGTTTTTTCAAAGTTACGCAAGTATAGTTTAACACAACTAAGAATGAAAGGTCTGCAAGGAACCGTAAATTATCAAGAAGAAATATTAGTCGCTTTTGATGTTTATAATCCTGCAGAAACTGGTTTTTCTCCTTTACCACTCACTACAGGAATTGAAGGAAAATTAACATTTTAATGCTAAACTTTTATAAATCAATTCATTTCATCTTCTTCCATGATCTCTCTTATCCTTGTTGAGCCTGAAGGTCCTGAAAATATAGGAGCTGTTGCGCGAGTAATGAAGAACTTTGACGTAACAGAACTGATTCTTGTGAAACCCAAATGCAATCATCTGTCTCTTGAGGCGAGAAAGAGGGCAATGAAAGCGCATTCTGTTCTAGAAAAGGCAAAAATTGTTAAAGCAATACCAAAAATGCATACACTTATTGCAACCACAGCAAAAGGGGGTAATGATTTTAATGTGTCAAGAGCTCCTTTAAGTCCTGAACAACTTGTAGAGATCATAGCTCATAAAAAAATAAATCTTGGCATTGTTTTTGGTAGGGAGAGTAGTGGTTTAACCAATGAAGAAATTCAGCAATGTGATTTTTGTGTTACGATTCCCTCTTCTGAAAAATACCAAGCATTAAACTTAAGTCATGCTGTAAGTATTGTTCTCTATGAAATTTTTAAAAAAAATAAGAAGATAAAGCCCCATGAAAAAATCACCATAGCTTCAGAGAGGGAAAAAGAGCAAGTCATCAAACTTCATGCCGAGGTTCTCAATTACTTCTCTTTTTCTTCAAAACCAAAAAAGGAGATTCAGCAAAAAGTCTGGAAAAGGGTTATAGGAAAATCCTTTCTTACCAAAAGAGAAGCCTATACCTTGATGGGATTTTTTAAGAAAGTAAAGCAAAAAATAAAACCGTAATTAAGACGATATCTTTCTTACAATCCCTTTCTTAGCATTGACTTCAATCATATCTCCATCTTTGAAAATTTTACTAGCATGCTTTGTGCCTATTACACAAGGAATTTTCAATTCCCTTGAAATGACAGCAGCGTGACACGTTAAACCTCCTTCATCGGTAACAATAGCACTGCACCTTTTGAGAATAGGCGTTAGCATAGGTGTTGTACTCGTTGAGACAATAATATCTCCTTCTTTGAATTTTTTCATCTCTTCTGGTTTATTAAGGATACAAACTCTTCCTTTTACTTTTCCCGGGTAAGTAGAAATACCTCGTAATTCATTTTTCTTGTGTTCTTTTTCAGAATAAATTCCAATTTTCTCCAAGAAAGAGGGATCATAATTGAACATTACTCTTTTCTTTTCTGGATCATAATAAAAAGTGCAGTATCTCTTTCTTTGAGCAATTTCTTTTCTTGTAGGAAATGGTTTTCCTTTGAAAACATGACCTATCTCTTCTATGGTAAAATAGGAAAAATCGTGAAAATCACTCCAACCTGCTACTTCACGAGCTGCTTTGCAAAGACGATCAAGGACAGGATATAACACGTGGCGATTTCTTCTGCGAAATGCTTGGTATTTTTCTATAAATTCTCTCAATCTTTTCTTATCTTCACCTTTTGCTAAAGCAGCATCACTAGCATACAAAATCATAAAAGGTAAGACCGTAAGGTACAAGAAAAGCTTATACAGCAATGCAATTATTTCTTGATAATGTTCTTTAATGTAACGTGTTGTTATTCCCGTAGAAAATTGTTTAATCAGTTTTTCTTCTTTTTTAAGAAGGTTCAATGCTTTTTGATGCCAAGCTCTGACTTTCTCGGGAGATTTTTTCATGAGTTTTAAAAAATGCTTGTCAGAAGCTCGCATTTCTTTTGCAGATCGATAATGTACATACGTTTTCCCATTGTAGAATGTTAATTGATGCTGAAATTTGAATCCAGTGAGCTTGAAAAGAGTTTCAGCATAGTTTTTATGATAAAAATTAACATAAAAAGGAGGATTTCTTCTTTCAATATATTTCATCCAATCAATTTTTTCTTTAAGATAGTCTAGTGCCATGATCTATTGCTTTCGCATGATGCCTCGTGTCGCATCTACTTCCACAAGATCACCATCTTTAAAAACCTTTGTGGCTTTTTCTGTTCCCACGAGAGTAGGTTTTTTCATTTCTCGCGCTACAACAGCGGCATGGCAAAGGATTCCTCCTGCATCAGTTACGATAGCAGCAGCTTTTTCCATAAGGGGAACATATTCAGGTCTTGTCATCCCTGTTACTAAGATGTCACCTTTTTTGAAATCAGTAACATTCTGCGGATCAAAAATGATTTTAATCCTTCCTTTTACTTTTCCCGGATACGCTGTTTGTCCTTTGATCATTATTTGATTCATATCGCCTAATAACTGCTGTTCAAGATCTTTTACAGTATAACCACTGATTAGATCATATTCTCCATTTCTAAAAATAAAACCACATGATTTATATCTCTCTTCTAGTACCTTTTTATGAGGTAAAACTTTTTTTTGTAGATAGGTTTCAAATTCCTCTTTTGTGCAAGATAAAACAAGATGTGTAGGATAACCTGTTTTTTTGCTTATCGTTTCTGCTAGTGATTGCATAAACTTTTCAACCTGTGTATACAGATCTTCAGAGTAAAGACGACTTTCATCAAGTACAGGGAGAATTTTTTGTAGTTTTTCTTTAGAAAGAAAATTTGCTATTTGTTTTACTGATACATAAGGTGGTACATAACCATGGAGCAGAGTGAGAAAACTTTTAAACTCACTTAAACTTATATTTTTACCTTGCGACTGGTTCATCACTTTTTTAAGATTATCAGTATTTTTTTTTACTTGAGCACACCAAGAATCAACAATTTCAGGATTTTTCTTAACGTGTTTAGCAAGTTGATTTCCAAATGTTTCTAACTCTGATTTGTCATAATAGCATGAACTCCATCCTTTTCGAATGATAACAATAACAGTATCTAAGCCAAATCCTAAGGTCTCTTTAATGATTTTACTATGTTCTAAACCTAAATAAGAGCAAGTGAGAATACTCCAATAACCACTAAAGATCTTTGTCCAATTCCTCTTTTGGTATGCTTCAAATTTTGATATCATTGCTTATCCTTCTTTATCTTTAATTTTCATCGCGATTCCTTTCTCTGCATCAACTTCAATATAATCTCCATCTTTAAATATCTTTGTTGCATTTTTTGTTCCTACAATGCAGGGAATTCCAAATTCTCTGGATACTAATGCAGCGTGAGAACAAATACCTCCTTCGTCAGTAACTACTGCCGAAGCTTTTTTTAACGCTAAGATCATATCCGGTCTGGTATTTCCTGTAACAAGAATATCTCCTTCTTGCATATGTTCCATTTGTTGTACCATATTTTTTCCATAAGCGAGTACTTTTACTTTTCCTCTTTTGATGCCTCTACTGGCAACCATACCTTTAACCATGTCCAGATTTTCTATTTCTTCTTTCAAATACTGTTCGTAAAATTCTTCTGCTTTTTTTCCCGTGTAGAGGAACGGTTCTTGCCTGTCAAAAATACCATATACGCAAAACTGTTTTCTTTGTTCTATCTCCTCTTGATGTATTTTTTTGTTCTTTAACAATCCTTTTTCCATTTCTTCTTTCAAAAGATATTGAATATCAACTTCACTGATGTTCAGATGTCGTGCACATTCACGTAAAATTTTTCCCAAGGTATGTATAGCATGTGTCCAATAAATCCTAATGAGCATTCTTTGATGAGAATAAATTCTAGCAACATCAAACCAATGGACAAGTTCTTGAGAAAGCTGATATTTTTGTACAACTTCTTGTCTTTCTTTTTTTAATATTGATTCATTAGGGATTTTCTTATTTATTTCTTCTTCTAGTTCTTCCTTTGATTTTTGAACAAGGTCCTTCAATCTTTCAATAAAATATTTCTGATCAAACTCATCAAAGTTTTCAGAAGAGGCAAGATAAGCATATTTTTTTTCGTGAAGAAGCAGATCATGATAGAGCAAATGCTTTCTTAATCTAGGTATCACCAGGTTTATTTCTTCTTTAAAAAAATAAAGCAACTCCGTATCTTCTTTGATCTTCAACGCTATTCTGATCAGGTCTTTTTCTTCCTCTTCAATCATCGTTGTTTTATCAAGTTTCAACATCGTTGTAGAGATCTGATAGTGCGTGTCAGCGTTTATTTTAGCAAGAGTTATATGGCGAGTGATTTCATTTTCTATAGCAAAGGAGATACAAGGCTGAGAAACATTAAAATAACCAAACATTTCTTGTATCTTGACAAACAAGGTATGGTGCAATCTCACTAACTCTTCTTTTTTTATGTGTTTTAAAGGTAAAGCGTTAAGATAAGCAACAAAATCTAAGAGTTCTTCACCTTTTTGTTCCACTTCTTTTTGATTCTGTTCTACAAACTCTTTTGACTTCAAAACAGATAATCCCTGTACTCCGATGTCTTTGATAACATCTTCACTGAAGTAACCCGTATTTTTTTCATTTTTAATAGTAAACACAATGTCATTATGCCCCTTGCCTATAACGTCTGCTGTGTTAAAGACATGCGTTGGCATATACAAGTTAGCTCTGCATAATCCCATCGTGATGCCAAACATTTTTCTGAAAGTTTTCATTTTCTATACACTTCCCTTATTCTTTCAATTGCTTTTCTTCTTGTGTCCATAAAGTATGTAACGACTTCTCTTGCTCCCGTAAGCTCAGAATGTATCCTATCCGGTAGCTCTTCTCTTCCTACTAACGAGCCATAGGTTTGAAGAATGGGAACTGTTAATCTTGCGTCATGATATCTTTGCTCTACTTTACCTACATCTCTTTCTACCATGGGCAAGATAAGATCCCATCCGAGCTTTGGATCAAATGGTTTGTAAGGTTTAGGAAATGAAGTAATACCAACTTCAGAAAGTGCTTGGTTGCGAAAATTTAAATTATATCCATGAACAAGAGGTCGTACTTCCCCATATAAAACTCTGATCTCATTAGTGTGTTCTTGTTCTGTTCCTCGAGCAACGATTTCTCTCACACGCTCTTCAAGTGCAGGTCTTACAAGTCCATAACGTAATCCTGCTTCAAGCATTCTGATTTGAACATGTAAAGGAGTTTGGTTGGAGAGAATTTTCTCAACTAAGATACCTCCAGAAGTAATTTCCATGTCTTGAATACCTTGTTCCTGCAGAGCATGGTTCATTACTGCTTCAAAGGTAGCACTGCGTTGGATATTACCTACACAGAGGCCTATGGTTTTGCTTTTCATCATCACTATCACCCCTTATTAATAAGGACATGCAAGCTTATTAATATTATTGTCCCCTCAGGGGGTCGTAATAGAAAGATTTAAGAAGAAAGCGTCTTCTTTAAAGATATGAACTCCCAATTTCTGCAGCAGATTGGACTATCAGAAGGCGAATCCAAAGTATATCTTGCTTTGCTCACCTTAGGAGCTACAAAAACAGGATCTTTGGCAAAAGAAGCAGGAGTTTCTTCATCAAAAGTGTATAAGATCCTAGACAGGTTAGAAAAGAAAGGATTAGTAGGTCATGTGATTAAGGCAAAGACCAAGCATTTTAAAGCTATGGAACCAAGAAGAGTACTTGATTTTCTTGATAATAAAGAACAGGAACTGCAAGAGCAAAAAATGATTGCAAAGCAATTTCTTCCACAACTTGAACAACAACAAAAACAGAGCCAGCAAAAAACAGAAGCAACCTTGTACGAAGGTTTTAAAGCCATTTCTAATTTTTTCAGAAATATTCTTGACGAGCTTAAATCAGGAGAGGAATATTTTGTTATGGGTGCATACTACGGTGTTGATGCGCCAGGAATAAGATCTTTTTTTTATAATTTTCACGCTGAACGTGCAAAGAAAAAAATTAAAGTAAACATGTTAGCTAATTTCGAAACAAAGGGAAATCTTGTCGAAACAACGAAAATATGCTCAGAAATAAGATATCTCCCTCAATATTTTGTTTCTAACATGAGCATTGTTTTCTATAAAAGAAAAGCTTTTATTTTCTTTTTAACCAAAGACCCCAGAGCATTCCTCTTAGAAAGTGATGAAGTCGTTCAATCTTTCAAAACCTATTTTAACACACTCTGGAAAATTGCAAAGAAATAAATAGGTCAACAAAGAGAAAAGGGTATGCAAATCCATGACAGCCTCAAAAGGCAAGAAATGAGCAAGAAGATAACCAGGATTGTGCAGTCTTGGGTACAGGATATGTTGCATGATGTGGAAAAGGCTATTCGTGATTTGCAAAATGGCAGTGATGGAAAAGCAAAAGAAGTGATCCATGATTTTATTGCAAAGGATGAAAAGGAACTGGTGCTCATAGAAGCACAAGTACGTTTAGATGAGCATGATCAAGGTTTATTGCGACAGAACTCTGATGTGATTACCCTCAAACAACTTGCAGAACTTGCTTTGTTAGAATTGGATAATAAAGAAGAAAAAGCTGCTTTAGTTCTTTTGCAAAAAATGCAAATGCTAGCTGCTGAAGTTGAAGAAGTTGAAATGTCTATGCTCTAATTTTTTTTATCCATTTTTCTATAATTTATTCTCTACTTTTTGTATTTTTGTTTGAAATTTTTTATATTTTTTAAAATTTGTTTTTTATCTTTTTTATAAAAAAAATAATAAGAATAAACAAAAAACAGACTTTTTTTCCTTGTGCCTAACTTTTGAAGTCCTTCTCTTCATCAAAGGTTTTCCAGAATCCTTCGTAAAGGTAACCGTATTTGTTTTCTATTTCGTTTAATTGTAATTCGAGTTTTCCTTTTTTTAATTTGCGAGCAATAGCCAAGTCAATGATTCCTAGTCCTGTAAATATTAAGTGGGAAGCTGCTTTGCCTGGTTTTTCTTCAAAGCGTAATACAGAAGAGCCTTCAAGCACAGCTACTCCATACTGAGAGGGTTTTGCCGCTGATTGTAAGACAAGAGTTAATCCTGCTTTGTTTCGTATATGAAATTTGACAAGCTCTTGTAAGTTGAGTTCATAGAGTTCATCGCAGTACATGAAGATAAATCTTCTTCCTATTTTTTCTGCGTGTTCTGCTATGCTTCCTCCGCTTCCTATTTTTTGTTTTTCAAAAAATATTTTTACTTCCCTCTGTTCTTTTTCAAGGTATTTTTTGAGGTCTAAAGAATCTGTTGAGACAAAAATTTCTGTAAATCCTTCATTTTTCAAATAATACAATTGGTGTTCAATAAGTTTCTTTTCTTTGAAATTGCAAAGCGCTTTGTCTTTTCCATTTACTTTTGCATCTGTTGCTAAAATGATTACAGGAACTTCTCTCGTGTGTTGCATAATGAGTTTTTCCATGTACAAGGAACGGTTGATGCCTTGTTTTTTGGCAAGTTCCTCTATTTGTTTTAACAAGTCTTCATCAATGGTAATAGAAACTTTAGTCTTCATACTACTTTATCTTACCTTTCTGTTTATATAGTTTTAGTTATCTTTTTATAAAACAAAAAGGAATAGGTATGTGCGTAACTTATTTCTTTTCAAAGAATTCTTTGACTGCAGGATCTTTTCGTACGGTTGATTTTGGTCCTAGCTTGTAGTACGTTTTCATCACTGAGGGTCCCCAGGAGTAATTGCCTTTTTCTTCCTTGACTTGTTCTACGAGAAACTCTCCGAGTTTGACACCTTTGCGAAGATGGTAATACACTACTTCCCTGCTGCATTTGGGAAAAATTTTGCAGTATACTTTGTGAATTTCATATCCGTATCCTTTTTTGAGAAAGGAAAGAATTTCCACTAGCCTTTGTCTGATATCTGACTTTACAGGTCGTCCTCGCATAATGGTTTTTTCAGGGTTTCCCCTATTTAAAGATTTCTTTTTGTATAGTGAAAAAATAAGCTTATATATCAGTTCTTTGTTGTTATTACTATGAACCCCAACATCAAAAAGTATACGATGTTCATTGCTGTAGCTATCATCTTCTCTATCTTTGCTTTTTCATTTATCTATGCAGTACTTGAAGAACCTGAGTATAATGACTATTGTATGAACCAAGCAGGACCAAGATATGCCTATACAGAACCTTCTAAAGAATATGGTTCGATGTGTGGCAATGATACCTATGCGTATCCTACTGAAGTAGAACAAAAAACGTGTAATGATCAAGATGGGCAAATGCAGAGAAAAACAGATGCGCAAGGTTGTCCTGCTGAGTATTATTGTGAAACATGCCAGAAAGGATATGATGATGCAAATTCTGAATACAAGTTATGGGTTTTCTTGATTGCTTGTCTTTTTGCAATCCTTGCTATTGTGCTTGGCATTACGACTCCCTTAGTCAAAGGAGAGTTTGCTGAGATTATTGGCCCTGGTTTTATTATTGGAGGTTTAATCACGCTTTTCATCGGTACTGCAATGTATTTTGATGCAATGAATAGGGTAATCCGTCCCATAGTCATGTTTATAGAATTAGTTATTGTTCTTTACTTAATTTATTGGGCTGTGAAAAAGAAAAAATAATTAGCAGCCTCCTCCTGTAACGTCTTGGAGTTGTACAGCACTTGCATAGCCTCCTTCTAAAAGAGCTCTTATCTGTTCTATGGTGAGTGATGCTTGGACAGCATTTGCTGCAAGATTCATCTTATAATCCATTATTCCATGTTCATCAAAATACTGTTTAAGATCAGCTAGTTGTTCTCTAAAAATGGTAATAATATCTTCTTCTGGTACTCTGCTGCCATGAATACCCTCCCTGCTTATTTCTTGTAGTCTACTTGTTAATTCAGGATTTTCTCTCGGAAAAAGAAGCACAGGAACTCTTGTTTCTGGTGGAAGATTAAGTGGTAACTTCAATTGTTTAATGGCTCTTTGCACCTGTTCAGTAACGCTCATAGAAAAGAAGGAATTACTTTTCCTTTATAAAACCAGTGGCAAGCTTTTTATTGATACAAAAAAGAAGAACCTTATGCAAACTCTTTTTGAGCTTTCCCAACAATACCTTGATCTCGCTCAGCAAGAGCTTCTTTCTTTTTTTGATAATCCTGATTTTCTTTTTCTCAATCATTTTGTTCTCCTCAAAAATCCTATCTCCCGAAAAAAATGGGAGTTCATGAAAAAAAGAATAGCATTTACTAAAAAGATAAGCACGGTTTTGTTTATCTCAAGAAGAGAAAGCTTACTTGAAGATATCAAAAAATATGATTGGAATACTGTCTATAAAAAGGATATTTGTATCAGAGTAAGACGAGATTTACATCCTTTTTATAAAGAGATTATTGCGGCAATTCTTTTTCCATTGAAAAAAAAGAAAATTAACCTTGACACTCCAACTACTTTGATTGAAGTATACCTTATTCATGATCAGGTTTACGTTTGTCAAACTTTGTATAAAGTTCATCACGATTTTGATGATAGAAAGGCGCATAATCGTGCAGCTCAACATCCGAGTGCCATGCATCCAAGAATAACACGAGCAATGATCAACCTTGCATTGAAGGGAAAAAAAGATGCACTCATCACAGACCCTTTTATGGGTACAGGAGGAACCTTATTGGAAGCCCATGACATGGGATTAAAAAGTCAGGGTGATGATATTGACAAATGGATGGTTGTTCGCACAAAAATTAATCTGGAATGTTTCCATGTCAACACAGCAAAAGTAAAGCAACAGGATGCAACAAAAATAAAAAAGAGCATAGCATATGTTGTTACTGATCTTCCCTATGGAAAGATGACTAAGAACATTAGCACGCATCTCTATAAAGATTTTTTTTCAAATTTGAAAAAGATTCTGAAGTATCGTGCAGTAATTTGTTTTAAAGATCATCCCAAAACAGTGCAGCTCATAAAAAAATATTTTAAAATACACCATACTTTTCTTATTCCAGTACATCAATCCATGACCAGAAGGATTGTGGTGCTTGAAAAATGAATTTTGCTGAACAAAAAAAGAGATTAGTTGCACACTGGAAAGCGCAGGGAATTTCTGAGAATATTCTGCACGCTTTTCTTGCTATTCCCAGAGAACATTTTGTTCCCCAAAAGTTAAGAGATCTTGCATATGCAGATGAGCCACTTCCCCTTGCTCAGCATTCTACTATTTCCCAGCCAACAACAGTCATGCTCATGCTATCCTGGCTTTGTCCTCAAAAAGAGGATAAGATACTTGAGATCGGTACAGGCTCTGGATATCATGCTGCACTCTTAAGTAAGCTCTGTAAAGAAGTTATTTCTCTTGAAGTGAACGGTGATCTTGTCTGTGAGGCAAAGAAAAGAATTACAGAGCTTGGCATTACGAATGTGAGCATTGTTCACACCACAGGCATGCAAGGTTTTTCAGAAAAAGCACCGTATGATAAGATTGTGGTAACTGCTGCTTGTAAAAACATTCCTCTTGTTCTGATAGAACAGCTCAAAGAAAAAGGAGTCCTTCTTATTCCTGTAGGAGTAGGAATACAGAAGATGGTGCGTGTCATCAAGGAAAAAGGGAGAATAACAGAAGAATCCTTAGGTGATTTTGCTTTTGTAGAGCTTCAAGAATAACTTTATTATTTTGTATATTGTAAATAAATTAACCATAGTCTTTATATATCACATCCTTACTCTTTTCAACGTATGGACGAACCACAAAAAACAGAATCTGAAAAAGGATTTCCAGAAGCTCAGGAAGCACCTGCAGAAGTGCCTTCACCAGAGTCCTATTCTCCTACAGAAGAAGAAACTCATCAAGAAAAAACAGAGCAGGAAGCAAGAGGGAAAATCCTCAAAGAAGAAGTAGAACAAGAAGCTGCTCAAGTACTTGCAGAAGAAGAAAAAGAGAAAGCAGACCATCAAAAAACTGAAAAAGCCTTAGACGAAGAAGGCTCCCAGGAAGTCAAAAAGCGCTCTCGAAAAAACAAGGGCACACGTTCTTTTTTTAGAGAAATGATGAAAGAAAAAGACGAGTCTGAAGAAAAAACAAAAGTGCCTTCTAAAGATGCATTACAGATTCGAGAAGAGCTTGCAGCACTACGAGACAAGCTAAATACCTTAAAATGGGATCATGAGCATGGTCAGATTAATCCTGCAAAGAAAGTAAAGCTCGATGATCTGCAAAAGAGATGCAACGAATTAGAATATCAGCTCAGAAAAGAACTCCAACAATAAATACTTCTAAGAACACTATCAAGTTTTGTGAGTTTACCTTGGAGTAAAAACAAAAAAGGTCACTGTCCTCAGGTCAAAGAAATGCACTATAATCACGATCATCAAGGTCATCACCTTGGAGTACAACCAGAAAATTGAGTGATTCATGCAGCTCAATTTTCGCGAAATCTGCGATCAACGAAGCAGTAGATCACCGTGATGACCTTCAAGAAGAAGAGAAAAATAAACTATTTTGAAAATAAAAAAATAATAAAATGGATTAAAAATAGAAGATAAACAAATTGAAAAAATAGAAAAGAAAAAAATATATCAAAAGAAACGGATAAAAAAATAAGTTCTATCGTTCAGCAGCTAAAGCAAACACTGCTCTGATTGCCACCACGACAGCTGCAGGTGCAACAAAATTCGTGATATTAGTCAAGATAGACTCGAGAATAGCTCCTAATCCTTGCCAAGAGATAACAGAAAAGTTTGTTACTCCACCAGCAACGAGCAATGCGATGGCAGCTATCAAAAACCCACTGCTTTCTCTTCCACTCACATTCAAAAAGCCCACTATTAAACCTAAAACAAGGAGTAGCAGAGCTGTACTTTCCATCATTTGGGGAAATAATCCTGCAACAATGGCAATGATTACTCCTACAATAAAAGAATAATGACCTATTCGTTCATCCATAAAATCCCCTCCTTTTGTCATTTTTATCTATGGTGATATATAAATTTTTCTGCTTTTCAGGCTCTGTCCTAAATCTCACTATCGTTCGGGTTAGCAGCTGGGTTTCGCTTCGCTCAAGCCCACTTTTTCGTGTGGCTTTATGCCGCACCTGTTTTTACCAGATTTTTCTTAAAAATCTGAGGGACTTCCCCCTTGTCACTATTTATCGTCTTTGTCTAGAAAGCTCGACCTTATGCTGCTAACCGACATTTAGGACAGAGCCTGCTTTTCCGCATTTCAATTCCTTTTTATACATTAAAAAGTATACATTAAATTTTAAAACAAAGTTTTGCCTAGCTAACCTTATCAAGAAGTGCATGTGCATCCTGTGTTCTCAGATAAGGTTTAAGGATGAGGGCATCTTTTCCTGCTAAGGTTAAAAATTTCATGATCATCATCTCTTTTTCCTGATTGCTTATTCTTGCATAACGATCAGCTGCAAGTAAAGCATAGGGATATCCTAGAAAGAGGGGATCCTTAGAAATTTCTTCCAGTGAGGAGAGTATCTCTTCAGGATGCCCTTCGTGCAGATCCAAGCGAAAGATGTATTCACTCAGCGGATGGAGTTTTACAAAGAAGGAGAAAATACCCCTCTCATCTTTTCCGAGTGGATACCACCAGGTTCCTTTCGGAGCAAGATGCTGCAGTACGGGTGCAGCACTGTTTCCCGTGTTTGTAATTACGCTATTGGTCTTTGCTAGTCCACCGATTTTTTTAGTTGCTATCAATGCTTTTAGCATTCTTTTTTCTTCTTCATGAATCAAGTCAAGGTCACCATCTCTTATAAGGATTTCTCCTTGAAGTTCTTGCATAAAGAAAAGTTCACTGAGGGTTCTTACATGATCTGTTATCACTTGGGGTGTTGCCCTATGTTTTCCTTGCGTGAGTAAAGGGTCAAAGGCATGATAAGAGGGAAACTGATAGTCAGCTCCAAACGTGGAAATGGTATAACAAAAAGTGTTTTCTTTTTCTTGAAGGACAATGAGCACAAAGAATTCTTTTGCTTTGTTTTCTTTTGCTTCTCTTCCTTCATAGGTTGTTGCGCAGAGCCGTATCATCTGCAAAGAAAAGGAAGGACTAGAAACCAGTTCTGCGTTTCCAGCGTCAATAAAAGTTATGCTTTGTTGTGTCTTTTTTGGTGGTATTTTTTGAAATAAGGTTTGGTCAAGAACAGCTTTCCTGCTCTGGTCTGGAAAAAGAAGTTCTTTTCCTTTTGTTTGCAGGCGTTCGCAGAGTTCTTGAAAGATCCTTCTTAAAGTTTGTTCTTCCATATTCTGATGATTTCAAAGCTCTATAAAAGTGTTTCTCTGTTTTTTTTTCGGGTGTGTCCCAAATGTCGGTTAGCAGCATAAGGTCGAGTGTGTAAACAAGAAAGATAAAGAGTGACAAAGGGGATGCTCCAGACGGGAAATGGCACTTATCAACAAAAAGAAGAGCTACACGAGAAGCTGCTAACCCGAACGATAGTGAGATTTGGGACACACCCTTTTTTTCGGATAATATGAAACCCTATTCGTTTTTGATGTTGTTGCCTTGTAGTAAGATCAGGAGAATGACCGATTCATGCAGGTCATTCGACGCAAAATCTACGATCGAAGGAGTAGCTAATCTACACAACAACATCAAAAGATTGAAAATTTAGGAGGGTTTCATAATTTCCCTTTTTTTCGTAACATTTAAATACCCAGTTTATGAAATGAGAATATGGATACTCATCCGTACATTAATGCTATTCTCGCAATTGTTCTTATTGTAGGCATCGTTGCATTTACGAAGATCTACCTTGAAGATAAAACTACTGCTGGAGAAGTCTTGCAAGGTTTGTCAGGTATTACAGGAAATGTGGTAGCAACATCTTCTGGTTTGCAAACTTGTCAAGTTTGTACCTGTGTACAACAGATGCCTTATACCTATGGCGCATTGTCTTTTGTTGCGGGAAATCTACCTGCTGATGCGTGTAGTGATGTGTTGTGTAGAAGTGAAGGTTCTCGTTTATATCATCATCCCAATTGGATAGCAAAATCCAGGGGAGAAAGGGTCTTGTGTAAGAGGTGAATGCTATGGCAAAATTACGTTTAGAAAAACAAGGTGATGAACATATCTTGCTTACAGCTTTTGTTGCTATTGTTTCTCTTGTTGCTGTTGTTGTTTTGGTTATGATAGGCACAGCGTAAGTTTCAATCTTATCTTATTATTTTAATCGTAGCTACCCTTTCTTTCACATAGGGTTGTTTGAGAAGTGGCGTAACATATTCTTCTAAGGTGAGAGGGGTTCTTTTGACATATGCAATAATTCTTCCGTTTTTTATTTTTGTTTTTTTGTATTTTTTCTTAAAGATAAGGGCATGGTCTTTTTTATCAAGAGGAGGTCCTTCATGTTCTTGGATAGAAGAAAGCTTTTGTTGTTCTGGTATAAACCACATCAGAAAGTGATCATTCCATTCCCATCCGCTTTCTTGTATACCAAAAGACTCTGCTATCTTGTTTTTCAAGTACTGGAATACTTTCACTGCTTTTGCTCCGATGACATCTTTTTTTCCTTCTTCGGTTTTTGCATTAATCATCAGGGCTTTTTTCTTTTTGAGAGCTTCCTGGTCAATTTTTTTTTCGATAAAAAAATCAGGGGAGGGACGCTTTAAAAATGTTGCAGCTCTTTCCTGAAATTTTTTCATATTTTCTTCTGATAATGCAGCAGCAGCATTTCTTCCTGGTTGTACAGGGTCTACCACAATAAGTCCGCTGTGTAATTTTGAGGTGTTCATGTTTAATTTTGCTTTTCCTTTATGAACCTGATAATAATCAATGACCTGTTGTGTTTTCCAGGTTCTTGATTTTTTGAGAAGGTTAAGAAATCCTTTATAATAAATAATTAAAATGTCAAGGACATGTCCTGAGAATCCTGAGAGGTAACTTTCTGCTCCATAGATTTTTGCTGCTTTGCAGAACTGTTTTGCAAGACGTATGTCATCTTCTTGTCCTTTTCCTTCTTTTTTCATCCAAGTTACGTGTCGTAGGGAAAAATCCGTTACGTTTTCAGCATCTGTTGCTTTTTTGATGTCTAATACGGGAATAATTTCAACAGAATACCCTTTTTTGATTTGAAAGTAGTCCCTGCTTCCATGGAGGCGTATTGCTTTTAAGGGCTTCAATACTTTTTCAAGGAGGGTAGAAATGTCTTTTCCTTTGTAGAGAAGGTCAAATGCTACAAAAAGGTCAATGTCATGGATATTTTTCAAAAAGGTCCCTTTAGCGTAGCTGCCTCCTGCTTGGATCTTTGCTTTGAGCTTTTGTTTTTTGAGAAGAAGTGCTATCTTTTTGATGAGATCTTCTACTTCTTTCATCTGCTGTGCATCAGGTCTTATTTCTTCTTTGATCTTTTCTAAAACTGCTTTCGCACTCATCATAGTCTTTCTTAGTTTTGTTTGCTATAAAAAGCTTTGTACCCTCTTTTAGATCTTCTAATATCCCGAAACTTTAATAAACTCAAATCCTGAAAAAAGAGAAAAACGAGATAAAAAGAGGTTTGTGATGGTAAACGAAAAAAGTAAAGGAATTGGTTTTTTTGTCTTGTTTTTGCTCTTAATCATTTTGGGTGTTTTGAGTTGGTTTATGATCACCTCTTTTTTACCTCAAGTGATACCTCAAAAAGAAATTCCAACACAACCTTCTTCTCAACAAGAGGCAATTCTTGAAGAAGAAAAGACAGACCAGGAAGAAGGAAAAGACTTTGAAGAGGAGCAGAGTATACCAGAGGAAGTAGTTCCTTCTTCAGTTGAAAGAAAAGAAAGAGAAACTGAGAGTTCCTTACTTATCTTAGATCCCTCTTATCAGGCAAAGGGAGCCTATCTAGCTGCATTACAGCGTGTGCAATCTATTCCTTATGTTTCTTTATCAAATCCAGCGCGTGTAAAATATAATCTCGCTGTTTCTAGTCTTATGCACAGGACTATTTCTCAATGCTCTGACAGGTTCTTTAGGAATGATAGGGAAGCCATGGATGCCTTAGCATTTTTAGGTTGTATTCCTTTAGAAGATAATGCGTATGGTGGCAGAGTAACTTATGATAAGAGTGTTGTTGCATTTAGGCAAGAAGACGAGAGTAAGTATGCTCCTACTGTTGATTTTGATGACAGGGGATATCTTAATTGTCCTGAGCTTTCTCAAGCAGGTGAAGCTCTTCAGTTGATCATGAAAGCTGAAGATGTGCTTGCTGCTGCTGCCGTTGATGCTTCTTGTGTGGATGAAAAAGTAAGAGTTCAAGGACAAAATGCATTAGCTTTAGCACGGGAAGCGTTAGAACAACAACAATATTTAAAAGCTAGTTGGAATTATCGTAATGCATGGAATTACGTCATAGCATGTCAGTGTTAATCCCTCGTTCTTTTTTGATCTTTCTTCTTGTATCACTTTTCTTCTTTTTACTTCTGCTTTCTGCTTGTACTCAGGAACAACCGATTGAAGAGATTAAAATTCCTGATGCAGATCAAGATGGTATTGAGGACACTTTGGATGAATGTTCTACAACACCTTTGCTTGAACCTGTAGGAAAACAGGGTTGTTCTGCACGGGAATTAAGAGAAAGCGCACTCTCACTCTTACAAGCGGTTCCTACAGACACGCTTACCAAGAAGGAGAAGGAAATGCTTGCATTTGCAATAGCTAATATCACTCAAACGCTTGATCCTTCTTTGTTTAATGAACAACAGGATCTTTCCTGTACTACTATCAAGCCTTTTGTTTTTGCGCAGATGCATGCAGTTAGGCTCTTGGAAAATTTATCTTGCATTGTTGATGATGCAGTTTTGGTGAATGCTACTGAAGAAGAGAATCATTACATAGCGGTTTTCAAAAAGAAAAAAGCAGGGAAGGTAGTTATTAACGCATCTGATGATGCTGAAGCACAATTCTTTGAATATCCAAGTGTTACCTGTCCTCAAGTGTTGCAGGTTCCTGCGGGTCAAGCTCTAGAAAAGGTTCTTTCTGCACATTTTGTCTTTGCAAATGTCGGTTATCAAAAAATGACGTGTGAACAAGAAGATGCTAAAACAGGTGCGTTAAGAAATTTAGGGAATAGTATAGAGAACTATAACATGGGTCGCTATCAGCATATCGTTGATAATTTAGGTTTAGCTTGGGGATATGTGCATGCTTGTGAGTGTGGTGATCCTTTTCAACTATGAAACAGATTTTTCTTGACACTAATTTTTTGCTCTTACCGGGGCAATACGCATTAAATATTATTGATGAGATAGAACGCATTCTGCACGAAAAATATCTTCTTCTTGTTCTTGATGAGACTATGACAGAAATAAAAAAGATTGTTGAAGAACAAAAAGGATTGCATAAAACTGCGGCACGCTTGGCCTTGGAAATCATAAAGAAAAATGGTATACAAATCAAAGATACTTCGTTGCTTCAAGAAAGAAAAAATACGCATCATGTTGATGATCTTCTTTTTGCGATTGCTCATGCGCAGCCTTTTCATACGATGATTGCCACGCAGGACAAACAGTTAAGAGAGCGTTTGAAAAAAAGGGGTGTTCCTTGTATTGTCATGAAAGGAAAAACGCACTTGGAGATCATGTAGAGAAAATAATCTTTTTTTTCGTCATACCCCTCTCGAGGTGGTGATCATCAGGTCAAAAATAAATAAAAAAAATAAACAACAATATAGTAAATAAATAGTATTGACACTCCTTTCCACAAGCTTTTTAAAGAGGAAGTCAACCCTTAACAGGGGTATTTACTGTGTTTTATCGTACTGAACTAAAAGACCATATCCGAGTCCCGCCACGTTTTTTTGATCTTAAGGTAGA
Source organism: Candidatus Woesearchaeota archaeon (assembly GCA_018303205.1). GTDB lineage: Archaea > Nanobdellota > Nanobdellia > Woesearchaeales > JAGWAF01 > JAGVYP01. The sequence continues at coordinate 5,268 of JAGVYP010000034.1, read as the reverse complement.
GGAATCTGTAATCAAAGCTATAAAACAAAAATATGATGGGTACATCGATGCAGAATTAGGCATTGTTATTGATGTTTTTGGCTTGAAAGAAATTAAAGAAGGAAAAATTATTCCAGGAGACGGTGCTGCCTACTATGAAGCACTCTTTGAAGTCATCACTTTTAAACCTGAATTGCAAGAAGTCCTTCCAGGAAATATCAAAGATATTGCAGATTTCGGAGCCTTCATTGCACTAGGACCTATGGACGGTATGATCCATATCTCACAAACCATGGATGATTTTGTCAGTTTTGCAAAAGATAAAGTCTTAACAGGGAAGGAAACCAATAGAGCTCTCAAAGTAAATGATATCTGCCTTGCACGTGTTATCGCAGTATCTTTTAAAGAAGTAACCAATCCTAAGTTAGGCTTAACCATGAGACAACAAGGATTAGGAAAACTTGAATGGATTGAAGAAGAAAATAAACCCAAAGAACAAAAAGAATCAAAAGAGACGAAAAAAGACGTAAAGGAGAAGAAATAACATGACCCTAACCATCACGAATAAATACAAAAATAATCTCCTTGCAAGAACAAGGGTAGAAGCAGAATCTGATTTTGGAGAAAAAGCAACGCCTTCTAATGTAGAAATTGCAAAAGAAATTGCACATGAGCTAAAATCAAAAGAGAGTTTAGTCAAAGTTCGTCATATTTATACCCAATATCGAAAGAACAAAGCAAAAATAAAAGCGTATGTCTATGATAATGAAGATGCAGTGAAAAAAATAGAGATTATCCCTCGAAAACAGCGTCGAGCAGAGCAAAAAGCTGCAGAAGAAGCTCGTAAAAAAGCTGTGGAAGAAAAGAAAAAAGCCGTAGAAGAGAAACAAGCAACATCTGCAGAAGAAAAAAAGGAATAACACCCTTATTATTTAGCAACATTGCCTTGGAGTAGGATCAGGAGAACACCCGATTCATGCAGGGTGTTCGACGCGTTATCTGCGATCAACGGAGCAGTGTATCTCCGCAATGTTGCAGCATTAAAAAATAAAAATACTAAAAATTAAAAGAATCATAAAAAAATAAACACGTGACACCATGGCAAAAACTGAAAAAAAAGGAAAAGCATACACCGTCTCTAAACTCTATGACAAAGGAAGGGCAAGAAACAGAACCTGTCCCAAGTGTGGCCAAGGTCATTTCTTAGCGCAACATAAAGATAGAGTTACTTGTGGCAAATGCCATTATACAGAATTCTTAACAAAGAAAAATTAAACAGTATTCCTTCTTTTTTGTAAACTATCTTTTTTATTCTCTATAAAATAAAAGTAAAATTTTCAAAAAGTGTGCTTAGAACGTTTCACTCTTCTTCGTCACTTGCCTGTAAAATAAGCAAGTCCTCATTGGTTAATTTCTCTCCTCGTTTCATTTTTGCGTGGACTTCTTCTGCAGAATGAGCTATTTTCTCTTTTTCTTTTTTCTCTTCTTCTTTTCTCTTCTGTTGTTTTTCTATTCCTAGTTTTTCTTCAATTGCTTCCAGTTCTTCAGATTTACTCTTTACCTGAACGACGAGGTCATAATACTTTTTTTTCTTCTCAGCAAAGACAACATACTTTTCTTCTTCTTTTTTTTTGAGTTCTTCAATTTCCCTGCTTTTTTTCATAACTTGCTCATGAATTTCTTGGCTTGTTTTTGCTTTGGTTTGCAGATCTTGATGTGAGGTATCAGCGTCTCTTTTGAGCTTTTTGATTTCTTTAGAAGTCTCGTGAAGTTGTTTAAAAACGGTGCTTCCTTCTTTGAGAGCAAGATACTTTTTTCGTAATGTCTTGATTTGTTCCATAAGTTTTTTTTCTTTTTCAAAGCTCATGACTTCTGTTTCTATTTTTTCTTCTAACTGTTGCATGTGTCTTTGGAGAAAATCAGGACTGTCTTCTCGTTCATGAGGCTCTTTTCTCTTCAAAACATCTTGATGCTGTTCTTTAAAGGTCTTTAATCCTTCTACTTTTTCTTTTACTGCTTTGTTGAGTTCTTCCCGTGTCTTCTTTTTTTCCGCTACTTCATCAGTAAGAATATTCCTTTTTCCTCTGAGCTGTTTTACTTCCTGAATAAGTTTGATAATCTGTTGAGAAAGAGCTTCTTTTTCCTGATATGCATTCTCTTTTTGATCTTTCCAATCTTTAAGCTGGGTGCGAAGGCTATGTAATTCCTGCTTTAAAAGGTTTTGTTGCTCGTATAAACTACCTTTGTCCATGAGTGCCTATAGGAAAAAGAAAAAAACATGCTGCTCAAACGTTTTTACCCAAACAAGGCTCCTAGCCCTGCTGATGCTTGTTCAGCTGCTTTCTTGTCTTCTTCTTCTTTTTTCTTTTCGTCTTTCTTTGCTTCTCCGCTTGCTGCTGCTCCGCCAGTTGTTGGAGCTGCTGCAACAGGTGCTGCGACTGCGACGCTTGCAGCTTTCTCGATAGCTTCATCAATGTTTACGCCATCAAGGGATGCTACGAGTGCTTTCACACGTGCTTCATCAACTTTTATTCCTGCTGCTTCTAATACTTTTTTGACTTTTGCTTCTTCTACTTTGCCGCCTGCTTTGTGGATCAGCAATGCTGCATAGATGTATTCCATGGTTGTTTACCTCCATAAGTGTTATCTTTTTTTCTTTTCAATTTTTTCTTATAATTTTTTGTCAATCTTTATTTTTCACTTCTTTTATGAAGGTCATCACGGAGATCTACTGCTTCGTTGATCGCAGATTTCGCGAAAATTGAGCTGCATGAATCGCTCAATTTTCTGGTTGTACTCCAAGGTGATGACCTTGATGATCGTGATTATAGTGCATTTCTTTGACCTGAGGACGGTGACCTTCATGGTTGTAAGGTTTTTCCTTGCCGGTATGCTTTTGCAAGCAACTCTTCTATCACTTCTTTATTGTAAATCGCGCATTCGAGTGCAAGTCCTTTTGCGTCACGATATGCTTTCTGGATGAGGAGCTCCCTATTTTCTTTGGTTGGGAATGCTGTTTCGACAGACAAATTCATTCCCCATCTAATTGCTTGTTGTAAGTTTTTATTGAATTGTTCTTCGTCAATGTCGAGTACTTTTTTGTCAAAGATAGTTCCTTTTTCATAGACTGCAGTAATGTCAAGTCCTACTTCCATAGGGTTAATGTTTAATCGTGTGAGCATTGCTGCTAAAGGTGCTGAGATCACTTGTCCTTCTTTGCAAACTACGCTGTCTTGGACAATGGTAATTTTTCCCTGGTCTACTTTTGATTTTATTCCTAAGGCTCCTAATTCTCCGATAATAGGTCCTGGTAAAAATCCGGTAGGTCCTGCAGGAACAATAATCTCGCTGGGTGCTATTTGTCCTGCTCTGGCAGGTGCTTTTGATTTGTTTTTCTTTATGGTTTTATAGAGTGTAAAAGGATTGTCTTTGGTAAAGAGCAATGCGGGCATGCCTTTGAGTTGTGTTTCAATTTTTTCTAAGCCTGGTTTTTCTTGTTTACATTGTTCAATGGCAAGTTTCATCAACCTTCTTTTGGTCATGACCAGTTCTACTTTTCCGCGGAGTACCTGTCGTATGTGCTGCAGTTGTTTTGCTGGAAGATTTTCCATATTCACTGCTGCGATAATAGGGTATTCTTTGAGGAGGTGAACAAATTTTTTTACGCTTTCTTTTTTTTGGGGTGCTGCTTTAGTGGTGTAGCTCATGCTTGCACCTCTGCAGTTTCTGTTGTTTCTTTAGGTTGTACTATTTTTTTCTTTGTTTTTTTGGTGGTGTCTTCTTGTACTTTTCCTACAACAACGGGTTTTCCCATGGTGAGTTTGAGCATGACTTGTTTGACATTATTTTTTTCATTGGGTAATGTTCTGAGGAGTGCTGCGTAGATGCTTTGAATGTTGTCCATGACTTCTTCTTCTTTCATGTCTTCTGTTCCTACTCTTACTTTTGTCGCAAGTTCTGTTTTTGCTTTGAGGTGTGCAGTTTGTTGTAATCGTTGAGCAAGTTGTGTAAGATTTGCGTTAGGAGGGACAACACATCCTGCTTTGGGGTTGGGCATTTTTCCTTTAGGGCCAAATATTCTACCAAAGTGTTTTGCTACTTGTGTCATGATGTTTGCTTGTGCGATAAAGAAGTCGTATTGGCTTGCGAGTTTTTTGACATTTTTTTTATTGGTTGCTATTCTTTCAAATTCGTCTGAGAGAATAACATGATCGCATGTGTTGGTTGCTTGTTCTTTGAGTTCTGGTCCTATGAGTGCGCATATCTTTCTTTTTTTTCCTGTGGTATGGCTTAATGCTACAAAGACGTCAACTTGTTCTTCGGGTTTTTTTAAGTTCAGCTCTTTTAAGGTAATAATAAGGTCTATGGATTGTTTAAACTTGCGTTGAGGAGAATTTGTTTTAAGTGTTTGTAGTGCTTGCTGTACTTCTTTTTTTTCCATGTTGACCCTCCTAGTCAGCTTTTGCCACTAGTACTTGGGTGATACCTTCTGGATTTGGGTTTGGTTTATAAAATTTGCTATCCAATATTATTTTCTATATTGTTACTAATTCTATTGTTCTTTAATTTCAGATGTAAAAGTTTTCCTTATTTTTCCTTATTCTCCATTTTTTATAAAAAAATTCTCAAACAAAAATCAAAAAATAAGCTTTACCATAAAAGATAAAACAAAAACAAGATAAGAATTATAAACATGATAAAGGATGGTCCAGACCTTAATTTTTATATAGCTCCTGTATTTCATAACTTTTTATGTCAAAACTTTCATCACAAAATCTCACAGAAGCTGTTCAAAGTTACTATCAGAAACCTGAAAGTCCTGAATCTGTTCGTTCCCTTCTTATGAAACTGCACACTGCAGAAAAAAGGGAAGCACATTCTTACTTTCCTTCTTTTCTTTTCGGAAGTATAGCTTATGATCCTCTCAGAGGAACTTTGCATTATTTTCCTATCGAACGCCCAGCAGTTCCTTCGGGTTCTTTTATATTCTTGGAGCAAGTTGCATGGGAAGGTGTCTTAAGAGAATATCCTGATTATAAAACTGAATTGGAACCACATCATTCTGTATTATTTACTGATCCTGTTTTGTTAAGAACTCATGATCAATCGCACTTCAGAGCTTATCCTGTTGATATCGCTCGTTTTTCTCAAGCACATCCTTTGTCTTTAGACAGAACAAAAATAGGAGAAACACGTAGACATAACGGTAATTTAGTTGCAAAACTCGGTCAGGATAATACCCTCACTATACAAACAGACGGCATTCAAATACGAAGAGCTGATTTTTTA